>JBDSTZ010000091.1:0-7743 GCA_039927975.1 Massilia sp.
CGTCCAGTCGCGGACCGGCACACTGATCACGCTCATCCGACCCGGCTTCCACGATGCCCCCGTCCCGCCATCCCGCCCTCCGCCGTGCTTCCGAAAGTGGACCGCCGTGAAGCCGCCGACTCTTGCCGAGATGCTGTTCTCGGCCAAATGCTTCCTGGCCGCCATGCTGGCGCTGTACATTGCGCTCGCCTCGGGTCTGCCGCGACCATTCTGGGCGGTGATGACCGCCTACGTCGTCGCCAGCCCGTATTCCGGCGCGGTCCGTTCAAAGGCGCTGTACCGCCTGTGCGGCACGCTGATCGGATCAGCCGTGACGATCCTGATGGTGCCGCGCCTGGCCAACGCGCCCGAGCTGCTGTCGCTGGCGCTGGCGTGCTGGGTCGGGCTATGCCGGTACGTCTCGCTGCTCGACCGCACGCCGCGCTCCTACGTCTTCATGCTGGCCGGCTACACGGCCGGCCTGATCGGCTATCCGGCCGTGGCCGACCCCGCGACGATCTTCGACACCGGCCTGGCGCGGGTGGAGGAGATCAGCATCGGCATCCTGTCGGCGACGGCGGTGCATTCGCTGGTGCTGCCGCACGGCGTGGGCCCGGTGCTGCTGGACCGGCTCGACCGCGCCCTGGCCGACGCCCAGCGCTGGATGGCCGAAGCGCTTGCGCCGGCCGGCGAGCCGGTGCGGGCAAGTCCGACCCGGCTGGCGCTGGCCGCCGAAATCAGCGACCTGCGGATGATGTCGACCCATTTACCGTTCGACACCTCGCACCTGCGCTGGACCGCCGACATGGTGCATGGCCTGCATGACCGCCTGACAGTGATGGTGCCGCTGCTGCTGGCCGTGGAGGACCGCCTGCGGGCCCTGCGCGCGCTCGATCCCGGCGGCGTGAACGCGCGCTGGAGCGGCCTGCTCGACGCCATCGCCGGCTGGGTGCGGGCCGGCCGCGACGCCGATCCTGCGCGTGGCGCGCAGCTGCGCGCGCACCTCGCGCAACTGGCGCCGGCGCTGAGCCGAACGGACGATCGACCAGCCTTGCTTATGATAACAACGGATTTGTAAATGCGCGGATCGACGGGATTGATAACACAACCAATCTTGAATATGATGATCGCGGCCGGTTACTTTGGAGGTTCGACGGATCTCGTATTGTCTTGAATTATTATGACAATTTCATGAATCAGAGCGATTCGGTGTTGAACTATCGAATTATGGCAGATGCAAATAATTAGCCCGTCCTTCGTGCGGATTATACATACATCGAGAACCTTAACGGAGGACCAACTCATAATATGACGCGATGGGGTGTTATGGATTAATGATAGATCCCAACGGGATCGCTTCGTCTTTTGTCTACGATGTGTTGGGTAATGTGAGTCGTTGGAAGATCCGTTGAATAAAGTGCGAGTTCCAGGACACGCTGGTCCCTACCATGAAGAGTATCATGCGTATGTTGAAAGCTTTTTAGAGGGCAGGACTGCGGGGCTGGAGGGTGCGGAATATAGACAAGCATTTCAGGATGGCTTAAGGCAATTGCAATAGGAAGCACTGGACCCCAACAGTTTTATGAAGCGATGGCTTAAGAGATGAAACATTTCTACCAATGGATGTTTGACGGTACGTTTGATGAAGGCTGGTCCGTTGGCGCGCCCGAAAGTAAGGGAGCGCGAAGCGTTAGTGTATGGGAGTTCTCCAAGGGGAAATTTTTTGACACCGATGGCGTTTCGTTGCGTTGTGCCATTGAATATGGCACTAAAATCACGAATGTTTGTTTTAGCTCATTTAGTGTAATTCATGTTCGCTCTCGGCTTGCGATTGCATTGAGTGAAATGTTGGGCGATCAAGTTCAGCTAATACCGATCGAACTCGAGGGGTGCCAAGATGATGTTTATATTTTAAACATCTTGAATATAGTTGATTGTATTGATGAGAGTGAATCGATAGGGCAAAAATGGGAGGTGGGAAACACTCAGCGGCCAGACAAGGCTGGAATGTATATGCACTTGATCAAAATGGTGATTGATCCGGGCCGAACTGTCGGCCTATCGATATTGCGGCCTTGGGGATGGAGTCTGAGCGTCGTGGTTTCTGAGGAGGTAAAAAATACGATTGAGGGTATTGGAGCGGTAGGGACGAAATTTTTGCGAGTTTCGAAATAGTCCCCTGAGCCGCATTATTGGTGGTTCTCGCTGATTTCACTATCGCTTCGTTGCCGCGCCGCGATCGACCCGCTAGCTGGGCTGTTTGTGCTCCCGAACCGTAGGGCATGCAATCGCTCCTCGAAGCGTGAACGTGTATCCGGGCGGCCACCAACCGGACCATCGCTGCTCTACCGCTATGGTAAGCTCATAGTCGAACGACTGGCACGCGTGTCAGAATGCCTGAACTCCAGTGCTGCTAGGTGTCAAGTCCCGCGTGATCGTAAACTCGCTTCACGAATAGCTCAGGCTTGGCCCTCTGCCAGTCTTTGAGAGCCTGAATCGGCGTTTTAGTACCAATTGCGCGTTGAGGAATGTGGTGGTTGTACAGCTTGAGGTAGTTGAGCAACGTGGCCTCCAGATCGGCCCTGCTGTCGAACCGGGTTTGCTGCAATAGCTCGTTAATGCGACCGTTGAAACGCTCCACCATGCCGTTGGTTTGCGGGTGGCGCGGTGGCGCCAACCGATGCTCGACAGCCATGCTGGTACAGGCTTTGTCGAACGCATGGTCGCCGCTCGGTTTCTTATCTTTCATGGCAAAGCGGTCAGTAAACTGCGAGCCGTTGTCGGTCAGGATTTTGGTGATCTTGATGGGCGAAGCCTGTTTCAGGCGACGCAGGAAGTCGACGCTGCTTTTGTCAGTCATGTCGCCTTAGATATGCATGAACACCCAGCGGGTAGCGCGGTCGATGGCCACGAAGAGATAGCGGCGCGACGTCTCGTCAGGCATTTGGGGCAGGTACTTAATATCGATGTGAACGAAGCCAGGCTCATAGTCCTTGAACGTTTTTTTCGGCGATATCGTCTCGCCCTCAGCCTTGGGAATGATGTCTTCCAGACGGGACATTCCTTCACGCTTGAGCAAGCGTGCAAGGCCGGCGCGCGACACATCGGCATTGATGTACTGCCGGGTGACATATAGCAGGTCGTCAAGCGGCAGATACAGCGACTGACGCAGTGACAGAACGATCGCTTCCTGCGTGGCGCTCAACGTCGTATGTAGGGTATGAGCGCGGTGTGAGCGGTCCTGCACATCATCGCGCTTGAGCCATTTGGCAGCGGTGGCACGAGAAATATTGAAGACCTTGGCTGCCTCACGGTCAGACAGGCCGGACTCTTTGATTTCCTGCCGAATCTTCGGCGTCGTACGGGCTTGGGGATGGATGCGATTGCTCATGGATCGAAGCTTACCTGACGGCCTGGGGTTGAGGTACAGACCGTGACTGAAAACCAGCGATCAACTCATCGAGCATGAGCTTTGCACGAAACAAAGCCATGCTGCGACGGGGAATATGATCGCACGAGACTCGACAGCTAGGCTCTCGAAGTGGCTCCGGCAGGGCGTCGGCGTGCGTGTTGCTTGGCGCGCTCCGGCGCCGCGAAAGGGCTCGACACGTAATGCAAGTGGTTCCCTGCGTCGCGCTCTCGGCCCAGACCAGAGGTCGCCACACGCCGGTCCTGCAACCGCAGCGTGTCTAGGCTGCGGCTCACCACCGCGCTGGTGTCGACTTGACTTCTGTCTTCGATGTCGGACAGGGTAGTTTGAGGTGTTCCCTGTTTCCACAATCCATGGTGGTGCTATTTACCGACACGAGGGCTGGCTTGTTGGCGTAATGATTGTCTACGGCTAGAAGTTCTTAGATCTGAGGGGGCACGTCGCCTTCGGCTGCTCCGCCTTTTTGACCTTCTAATGCTCGGTGCAACCGGCGCCAGCGGGGCGCTCGCGCGCTTCGACGGCGCGGTGTTGAACGCCTTGAAGGAAGTCGAGAGCGCGCTGGCGGCGTAGGCCCGCGAGCTCGATCGCAACGCCGCGCTCCAGAGCGCGCGCGATCAGAGCGCGCTGGCGTCGACGCAGCTGCGGCAATTGTATCGTTATGGCCGGACCGATTTCCTGTCGGTGCTCGACGCCGAGCGCAACCTGGCGGCGGCCGACGCCGCATGGGCCGCCTCCGACGCGCAGTTGAGCACTGATCAAATAGGCTTGTTCGTGGCGCTCGGCGGTGGATGGGAGGCGCAATAGCCGATCGACGCGGACATGGCCATGAGCGCCCGACCGGAAGGGGCGCATGGGCGCCCGAGGCGCAGGTCGATGTCCCCAACCCCGTTGTTCCCGCCGAGGCGGGGATCCAATTTGCACGCGACGCGGCGGCGCACCGACATGGCGCTCGCGCCTGCGCGGAAATGAGGTGCTGAAAACCCCGTCCGCCGCTATCGGCGCTTGCGCCGCCGCCAACCAATCGAAGCCTTCTCTGGAGGCAGGCAGATGGCGCCGATCGGCCTCGCCACCGAGTCATCCTCGCGATTAAGGCAAGTAAATTGACGCATGGCTCGCCGCATCCCGGGAACGATTTATACGCTTTCTGCGTGCCCTTCGTGCCGCGAACTCATCCAGGCGATACCAAGAAGGCGCGCAGTGCTGGATCCTTCTTCGACCATCCCATTTGGACGCCCACCTGTCGCCGAACCTCTCGCCGGAACGCCGCACTCGGGCCAACACATGTCGACCCACCGATTGCCTGCCGCATGCGGCAACCAATGGCGACGGCGCCGGTCAAACCCGTATCGGAATCGGTACGAGGCAGGAGACCGCGATTGGCCGGTTCCTTTCCACACTCACAGGGGGCATTATGCTACTGCAGGGTTCAATGATCGGCGCCTCGCTGGCCGCGCTGTTGCTCGCTCCGTCCGCATTTGCGCAAAGCACCGCCACTGCCTCGGCCACCATCGAAAACTTCAGCTACGAACTGGTCGACCCCGCACCGGAGGACGGGATCGCACCCGCGGTCCAACTTAGCAGCGGGCAGCGCCGGGCCGAAGCCAACCTGTTTGGCTATCCCGAGCGTATCCAGCTTGCGAATGCGCGCAGCCTCGATTATGGCGGCGTCGCCGTGACGGCCGCTGGCGCTGTGGCCGAGTCCTCGCTCGCGCCGCGGAAGGCCCGCTCGTCGGCGACAGCCGTGACTGCTGCCTACTCCGAAGCTCTTGCTTACGACACGATCGACTTCGTGCTGTCGCCGCATGCGCGCCTGATCTTTTCGGGCGATGCCGAGGTGGCCGTGCTGCAGAATCTCGCCAGCAATGTGTTTGCGAGCGCGAAAATATTCGGGGAGATCCCGTCGAGCCCTCTGCTCAGCACGCGGTCACAGTTCAGTTCCTCGATCGAGTCTGCGCTAGGCGACAACGCCGGAATGCTCTCGGTCGTCGTCAATTCCACGGACAGTGAAACCACTGGATTCGTGCAGCTGCGGACCGATGCACAGGTGGTATCGAGGGTGCCCCCGATTCCGGAGCCGCCACAGGCGCTCTTGACGTTTGCCGGCCTGGGGTTATTTGCGGCTGCCGGAGTGCGCAGGCAAATCGCTGCACGTGCGGGGGCGGTTTGACTCGTTTCAGGCGGCATGCGGCGGCTTCAATACCAGCACCGCGACCGGCGCGAACGCCAACACCTTCTGCGTCTCGCTGCCGGCCATGGCACCTTCGGCCGCTGGAATCCCCAGGTGCGGTGTGCGACCGAGAATGCGACGATCGCCGCGCCGAAGCCTTTGGCAATATCAATGGGCTCGTGCCCTCGCCAGCTTCAGCAATTCGGCGCCGAGCACGCTGCTCAAGCCGAGGCCGAGCGCCAGCGCGAGTTGGCCCGGCGTCAGCGCGGCGAAGCGGAACATGGACGCCAGCCATGGCAGGTACAGCACCAGCGACAGCACGCCCAACGCGCTTAGCACCACAGTCCACAGGATCGGGTTGGACGACCGCATCGCAGCAAACAGCGAGCGCGACAGCGACCGGTTCGAAAAAATCTGCGCGATATTGGTGGCAATCAGGGTGGCAAACGTGAACGCGCGCGCGTTCGGCTCGGCCAGCGCACCGAGCGCCCAGTAGTAGCCCCCCATCACTGCCAGCAAGCCGCAGCATCCTTGAACCGCCGCGTGCACGATGGTCCAGCCGCCGAACAGCGGGGCCGCCGGCGAGCGCGGCGGCTGGCGCATCAGATCGGGCTCGGGCGGCTCGTTCTCGAACGCCAAAGCGCACGCCGGGTCGATGAGTAACTCCATGAACACGATGTGCAAAGGGTAGAGCAACACGGGCCAGCCGAACAGCAGCGGCGCCAGCGCCGCGCCGGCGATGACCAGGTGCACGGACAGAATGTAGCTCATCGACTTTTGCATGTTGGTGAAAATCTGGCGCCCGGCCCGCAGCGCCTGCACGATCGAGGCGAAGCGGTCGTCCAGTAGCACCAGCGCGGCGGCCTCGCGCGCGACGTCGGTGCCGCGCCGTCCCATGGCGATGCCGACATGGGCAGCACTGAGCGCCGGCGCGTCGTTGACGCCGTCGCCGGTCATGGCGACCACCGTGTCGTTCTGCTGCAGCGCTTCGACAATGCGCAGCTTTTGCGCAGGCGCGATGCGCGCGCAGACGTTCACTGTGAGCAGTCGCGCCGCCAACGCCGACGCGCTCAGCTGTTCCAGTTCGTCGCCGCCCAGTACATCGGGCTGCTCGCCGGCCAAGCCGGCCAAGCCGGCTTGGCGCGCGATCGCGCTGGCGGTGGCGGGATAGTCGCCGGTGATCATGATGACCCGTAGCCCTGCCTGTCGCAGCGCCAGCATCGCCTCCGGGATATCGGCGCGCAAGGGATCGGACAGGCCGATCAGTCCGAGCAGGGAGAAGTCGAAGTCCTGCTGCCGTGCCGGCCAGGGGCCGCCATGGTGGCGCGCAGCGGCCACCCCGAGCACACGCAGGCCGTCGCAGGCCATCGTCTGCACCGCCGCCATGAGCGCCTGGCGCCGGTCCGGGTCGAGCCGGCACAAGCTGGCGATCGCTTCGGGCGCGCCTTTGGCCGCCACCACCGCCGCCGGCTCGCCCGGCGCCGCCCAGCACTGCGTCATCGCCCGCAGTGAAGGCGCGAGCGGATATTCGCGCACGAGGGTCCAGCCGGCATGCGCCGTCAACGCGGGGAACTGCTGTCCCACCGCGTGAAAGGCGCGTTCCATCGGATCGAAGGGCGCGTCCGCACTGGCCAGGATGGCATACTCGGCCAGGCGGAAAAATGGCGCCGGCAGCGGTCCGGCCGGGCCGTCGGCCAGCCGCCGCAGGCCGCCGTCGGCATACAGCGTGCTGACGGTCATGCGGTTTTCAGTCAGCGTGCCGGTCTTGTCGACGCACAGCACCGAGGTGGCGCCCAATGTTTCGATGGCGGCCAGTCGGCGCGTCAGCACCTGGGCCCGCGCGAGGCGCCAGGCGCCAAGCGCCGGGAACACCGCCAGCACGATCGGGAACTCTTCGGGCAGCATCGACATTGCGATGGCGACGCCGGCCAGCAAGGCCTGCAGCCAGTCGCCGTCACGCAGACCGCGCAGCAGCACCACCAGCACGCTGAGCGCGGCGCCCAACAGGGCGAAGCTGGTGACCAGCCGCGCGCTCTGGCGCTGCAGCGGCGACGGTTGCGGCGTGATCGATGCCAGCGCCGCACCGATATGGCCGATCTGGGTGCGCGCTCCGGTGGCGTACACCTGCGCCACGCCATGGCCTTTGACGACCATGCTGCCGGCGTAC
>JBDSTZ010000092.1:0-4689 GCA_039927975.1 Massilia sp.
GGCGGCGCGGCGAAAAAATGGCGCGCCAGGCGCGCGCGATGCGCCTTGGACCAGCTGGGGAAATTGCGTCGCGGTATCGAAGCGGAGGCCGCGCGCACCCGACCATGCCGGCTCCACGTTGAGCTGAACCGGCCATTTGATGTGCAGCAAGGCTCGGACCCTAGCAGGCCTTACTCTGGATCGGGAGCCAGGCTTGGCTTCCCACTTCAACGGCACATCATCATGAGACTGCACACCACATTCCCTACTTTGCGCGCGCCATCCCGGGCGCTCGCTTCGGCAATACTGATCGCGTTCGCCAGCGCGCTGGCCGGTTGCGCCGGCATCCGGGTTGCGCCGGCCGACCGCGCCAACATCGGCGAAGCCGACCAGGCGCCGCCCACCGAACTGATCACCACCAAACTGATCGCCGCCGAGAAGGAACGGCGCGCCCAGCTCACTTCCGAAGACTTGTCGAAGCTGGTGGTGAGCGACCCGCCGCCGTATGTCATCGGCGCCGGCGACATCCTGTCGATCGTCGTCTGGGACCATCCCGAATTGGCTGGCGCGGCCATGACAGGGCCCAACCCCGCGCCCGACCTGGGCCCGACCGGCGCGCCGCCGTCCGGGTTCGTGGTCGACTACCAGGGGCGCATCCAGTTTCCCTTCGCCGGCTTGCTGAAAGTCGCCGGGCAGACCGAGGAACAGGCACGCACGCTGCTGAGCGGCAAGCTGGCGCGCTACATCACCAGTCCCAACGTGACCTTGCGCGTGCACGCCTACCGCAGCAAGCGGGTCTATCTCGACGGCGAGGTCAAGGCGCCCGGCCTGCAGGCCATCAACGATATTCCGATGACGCTGATGGAAGCGCTCAACCGCGCCGGCGGCCTGCTGCCGACAGCCGACCAGAGCCGCCTGGTGCTCGAACGCGGCGAAGCGCGCTATCAGCTGAACTTGCGCGAGCTGGTGCAAAAGGGCGTCAATCCCGGCGCCATCCTGTTGCAGCCGGGCGACGTGGTGCGCGTGCACTCTCGCGACGAGAGCAAGATCTTCGTCTCCGGCGAAGTGGTCACGCCGCGCGCGCTGACCATGCACGACGGCCGCCTCACGCTCAACGAGGCGCTCGGCGAATCGGGCGGGGTGAGCCCGCTGTCGGGCGACGCGCGCCAGATTTACGTGGTGCGCAAGGCCGACGACCGCACCCATGTCTACCAGCTCGACGCGCGCCAGACCGGCGCCTTGGCGATGGCCGAGTCGTTCGAACTGCGGCCCAAGGACGTCGTCTACGTGGCCGCCTCGCCGCTGGCCAACTGGCATCGCAACCTGAGCATGATGATTCCCGGCGCGCTCACTTCGGCGGTTGGGGTCACCCGTCCCTAAGCCCGGAGCGCCGCCATGGACACCACTGAAAAACACCCGATCACCCATTTCGTGCAACGGCCGCCCATGCTCAACCTGCAGTGGCAACCGGAACCGTCCGAGTTCGCCAGCGAGGAGCCGGCGGTCGATCTGAAATCCTACTTCAACACCCTCTACGATAGCCGCTGGCTGATCGGCGGCATCACCATGGTCGTCACGGTGCTGGCCATCATCTACGCGCTGGTCGCCAAGCCGGTCTACGAATCGAACCTGATGATTCACGTCGAGGAGGAAAGCCCGAACGCCTCGAAGAACATCCTCAGCGAGGCGTCCTCGCTGTTCGAAACCAAGAAAGCGGCGATCGCCGAGATGGAACTGCTGCGTTCGCGGATGGTCATCTCGCGCGCGGTCGACAACCTCCAGCTGTATATCGAGGTGGAACCGAAGTATTTCCCGATCGCCGGCTATTGGCTGGCCAACCAGGCCGGCGGCCAATTGTCCGAGCCCGGCATCTTCGGCTACGGCGGTTATATCTGGGGCGGCGAAAAACTCGAGGTGGCGCTCTTCAACGCGCCCGAGGAATTGCAAAACCGCGTCTTCGTCATCACCGCCTTGCCCGACCACCGCTTCCGTTTCGGCGGCGGCGGCGGCGCCCCGGTGTTCGAAGGCGCGGTCGGCCAGCGCTACCTGGTGGCCACCCGGGATGGCAGCATCGAGCTCAAGATCGACCGCATGTTTGCCCGGCCCGGCGCCCAGTTCCGCTTGAGGCGCATGTCGCGCCTGGGCACGATCGAGCGCATCCAGGATGCGATGATCATCAGCGAGCAGGGCAAGCAATCGGGCGTCATCGAAGTCAAGCTGCAGGGCGAGAGCGCCAAGCGCATCAACAACCTGCTGAGCGAAATCGGTCGCGAATACATGCGCCAGAACCTGGCGCGCAAGACTGAGGAAGCGGAAAAATCGCTGGCCTTCCTCAACCAGCAACTGCCGATCCTCAAGCGCCAGCTCGAGCAGTCGGAAGATAAGTACAATCTGTTCCGCAACATCCACGGGACCATCGACCTGCGCGAAGAAGCGCGCATGAGTCTGCAGCAGGCCGCCGCCGCCCGCACCCGGCGGCTGGACCTTACCCAGAAGAAGACGGAGCTGATGTCGCGTTTTACGGAAGACCATCCGATTGTGATGGGCTTGAATCGCCAGCGCAAGGAAGTCGACGCCGAAATCGAGGACGTCGCCCGGCGCATCCGCTCGCTGCCGGTGCTCGAACAGGACGAGGCGCGCCTGACCCGTGAAATCAAGGTCAACACCGACTTGTACACGGCGCTGTCGAACACCGCCCAGCAGTTGCGCCTGATCTCGGTCGGCCGGGTCAGCAATGTGCGCATGATCGACGCGCCGATGCCGCCGGAAAGGCCGCTCAAGCCGAATCGCCCGCTGATTGTCATGCTGGCCGTCGTGATCGGGCTGTTCCTTGGCACCACCCTGGCCATCGGCCGCAAGGCGATGAAGGGCGGGATCGACGACCCGGGCAAGATCGAGCGCCTGTTGCGCTCGCGCGTAGTGTACGCCAGCATCCCGCACAGCGCCCACCAGGACAAGCTGATGAAGAAGGTGCGCGGCGACGGCGGCTTGTTGCCGCTGCTGGCGCAGGCGATGCCGGAGGATGTCGCGATCGAGAGCCTGCGCAGCTTCCGTGCCGCTCTGCAATTTTCAATGCCGCACTTTAAAAACAACATTGTGATGCTGGCCGGCCCCACCCGTAAGCTGGGCAAGTCCTTCGTCGCCGCCAATTTCGCCGCAGTGATGGCCGCCAGCGGCAAACGTGTGCTGTTGATTGACGCCGACCTGCGCAGCGGCCATTTGCACCGCTATTTCGGGGTCAGCCGCGACCTCGGCCTGTCGAACGCGATCACGGGCGCCATGCCGGTCGAGCAGGTCATTCATCGCGGGCTGATGGAGAATCTCGACTTTATCCCGACCGGCGCATTGCCGCCGAACCGTTCAGAATTCCTGCTGCACCTCAATTTCGGCGGGCTGCTGGAAGCCGTCAGCGCCAACTACGACCTGGTGCTGCTCGACCCGCCACCGATCCTGGCGGTGGCCGACGCGCTGATCATCGGCGTGCACGCGGGCGCGGTATTCATCGTTACGCGCGCCGGCGTCACCACGGGAGGCGAGATCAACGAGTCGATCAAGCGCCTCAATCACGCAGGCATCTCGCCGCAGGGCATTCTGTTTAATGACATGGCGCTGCGGCTCGGTTCGCGCTACAGCGACGATCACGCTGGCCAGCTCGGCTATTCGGCCTAGGCGCCAGGCAGGCAAACCCGCGCGGCAAAGCTGTCGCGCCGGTTGCGAGCGGGATGGCCGGATGCCACCCGGACGTGCTCCCAGGCGCCGAGCGCGGGTGATCAGAAGTCTTCGTAGGCGCCGATGTCGACGGCGGTGCCGCGCGGACGGGCGATTTTGTTCATGTCGTAGGCCGGCGCCAGCGCCGAGTGTCCCTGGTTGGCCGCCGGCGAGCTTTTCTTCAAATGGTAGTTGCCCTTGCCGTCCGCCTTGAAATTGACAAACTGCGGATCGCTCAGCACGGTGGCGGTCGCGCTACCGACTATCAGCGAGATACCGCTGCCGTTAGCACTTAGCAGGTTGTTGGCGATGACGTTGTGCGCGCCGATGCAGTTCTCCCGGGAATAGCAGTACTCCCTGATCGACGCGCCCGGATTCTTGTAGACGATATTGTTGATGATCGTCGCATGGTCGAGGATCACCCCGCCTGGCGCGTCGCCGTTGCCGATGATGATGCCGCCACCCATGCCGGCGGAACCATTCGCGAACACCGTGTTGTTGGCGATCACGACATTGCGCACGGCGTGCCACAAGTGAATGCCGTAGGAAGAGGCGCGGTACACGATGTTGTTGGCGATCAAACCGCCGAGATTCGTCGAGTAGATGCCATGCACGGTGTTGCACTCGCCAGGCACGCCGATATCGTGTACCACGTTGCCGATGATGTCGCCACTCGTGCCATTGTAGTTGGCGTTGACGATGCCCGCGCCACCACCGCCCGCGCAGCCGCCGGAGACGCCGAGGTTGTGAACGTGGTTGCCGGACATCAGTGTGTAGGACGCCCAGTTCAGGATGCCGTGGCGACCGCTGCCGCTGATGTCGAAGCCGACGATATCGACGTAGTTGCCGAAGTTCGTCCACATCGCTTCGGTGCCGCTGCCGATGATCCTGGCGCCCCACTTGCTGTCCGACACGAAACGGATGCGCGCCGTCGCGGTGCCGCTGGTGTCGCTCCTGACGTTGCCGTAGTAGTCGCCGCGGGCGACGTGGACGGTGACCGCC
>JBDSTZ010000093.1:0-11851 GCA_039927975.1 Massilia sp.
CGGCGGCACCTGGAAGAGCGGCGGCCTGACGGCGGACTTCTTCGCCGGCGACGCCAAGTCGGACTTCACGCGCGTGCAGCGGCGCATGGCCATGACCCAGTTCAGCGGCCGCACCACTTTCGAGCTCGACCCGAGCGGGCTGTGGAACTTCACCTCGCCGCCCGGCGTCAACCAGGGCGATCCGCTGCCCTACGCGCAGCTGTACACCCGCACCGTCGGCGGCACCGCGCTGGGCGCCACCAACACCGTGTTCCGGCCCAACTACACCACTGGCCAACAACCGCTGCGGACCTTGCAATCGGGCGTCAACTGGATTCCGCAGATCCGCGAAACCGGCGAGAGCACCGCCAAGATCGACGTGGTGTACCGCACGCCACAGGCGTTCGCCTTCATCAATCGCATCAAGGGCGGCTACAGCCTGCGCGACTCGTACAGCAATTCGTGGGAAGGCGGGGCCGGCGACAAGACCGTCAAGGCGCCGGTGGGCACCTACGGCCAGCCCGGCTTCGTTCCCGGCATCTACCTGCCGTCGGCGCGCCGCGAGGGCCGCATCGAGGGTTGCCAGAATACCCCCGGCTCGCTGGCGCCGGGCGGCGACGCCTGCCAGTACGGCTACAACGTGCTGACCGATCCGCGCAACACCCGCGACGGCACGCTGGTGCTCACGCCGCAGCAATTCCAGGCCTTCGCCGTCGCCTCGCTGGTCAATCCGGCCACCAACACCTCGTTCTTCAACGGCGCCAGGAACCGGCCGGCCGGCCTGATCGACAACTGGACCCAACTCGACATTCCCAAGGCGCTCGCCTACGCCCAGCTGCCGAACATGAATTTCGACTGCGTCAAGTCGTGCATGGCCACCGACGGCAAGATCTACGACCAGCCGGCCAACAAGCTTACCGAGCGGGTCGACGCCTTCTACCTGATGAGCGACTTCAACATCGACCGGATTCCGTTCACCAAGCAGGCCCTGCCGTTCGGCCTCGAGATCGACGGCAACATCGGCACGCGCTACGTGCGCACCAAGGTCCACGGGACCGGCTCGATGACCTTCAACTCCTTCTCCATCACCCAGACCTACGACCCGAAACTGCCCGGCGCGGCCGGCGGCTTCATCGCCAGCACCGTGGTCAAAAACACCTCGGTCGACGCCACCAGCAACGACATCCTGCCGAGCTTGAACCTGGCGATGTGGCTGGTCCCGGACAAGCTGGTGATCCGCTACAACATCGCCAAAACCGTGGCGCGGCCGCCGGTGAACCAGTTGCTGCCTTCGGGCACTTGCAACTACGACCAGCGCTACACCGAGACCGACGCCAATCCGGTCCAGCGCTGCTCGAACACGATCGGCAACCCGGCGCTCAAGGCGCGCCTGAACGTCAACCAGAATCTGAGCGCCGAATATTATCCGAACAAGGATACGATGTTCACGCTGGCGGTGTTCAACCAGCGCGGCAAGGTCGGCCAGTCGATCACCCAGAGCGTCAGCGGCGGCGAGCTGTTCGCCGGCTCCGAGCTGATCGACCCGTTGACCGGCGTCGACATGTCCACCCTGCCGTTCAACTACACCACCTATGTCAACGGACCGAACGCGACCCGCAAGGGCGCCGAGTTCAGCACCAAGACCGCCTTCACCTTCCTGCCGGGCCTGTTGCGCTACACCGGTTTCGACGCCAACTACACCAAGGTCAAGTCGAGCCTGACGACCGGCACCATCGTCGACCTGCTCACCGGCGACATCATGCCGCCGGCGCGCGAGTCGAAGACCCAGTTCAACCTGGCGCTATGGTATGACGACGGACGCCTGTCGGCGCGGGTCGCCTTGCAAGGCGCGGCCAGTTGGTTCACCTGCCTGTCGCCGTGCGGCCAGACGCCGCGCGAGTTGATCAACTATCCGGCCCAGGGCGGCGGCACCAACGCGCCGCAGCCGTTGATCTACTCGCCGGGTTCGCCCAATTTCAAGGACGCGACCCGCTACATCGACGGCAAGATCGGCTACAAATGGAAGCCGGGCGTGGAGCTGTTCATCGAAGGGCGCAACCTGGCCAACGCGACCACCTCGAACAGCCAGGGCCAATACGCCCCGCTCAGCAATGGCGTGCCGAACCTGCTCGACTACGCCTACGCGGGACGCCGCATCATGCTGGGTGTGCAGTTCCGCACCTTATAGGCGCGGCATCGCGATTGAACAGGAGACGCTGGCGTCACCTTGTTCAATCGCGCTTCGGCGCGGGCCGACCTCGCGCCACCCTCCGGCGCGGGAGTCATTTTTTCCACTTTCAAATAACGGAAAACACCGCGTATTTACGTGTTTTCATAATTGCAAGATGGTAAGTCCGCAAGCAAAATCAATTTCTAAGCCGCTTTATCGAAGGTAATAGTTTTAGGCCAAAAGAAAGGCAATGACCGGCGCGCCGGCGCGATCGGCATTGCGCCCTCCGCTTCCCCCTTTCTTCGGTCTCTCCACTGCACCGGCTCGACACGGCTCGCCGTCCGCCCATTCGTGATTCACGCCTGATCCGGTCCTGCGGAGGACCGGCGGCGGAGCCACGCTGCCAGCGGCGAACTACAAACACCATCGCGGACCCCGGCGGCCATGCAATCGGTGAGAAAACAGATTTTGACAAAACGGAGACAGACAATGCGACACAGTAAAACCGGCCGGATCCGGCTGAATCGATTGAGCTACGCGGTATCGCTGGCGGTGCTGTCGCTGGCCGCCAGCAACATGGCGCTGGCCCAACAAGACCAGGCCAGCGGCGCCGCCGACGCCACGCCGACCTCCACGGTGCTGGTGGTGGGCACGCGCCTGTCGCAGCAGTCCGGTATCGACCGCAAGAAGAACGCCGCCACCGCGATGGATTCGATCGTCGCCGAAGACGTCGGCTCGCTGCCCGACCGCAACGTCGGCGAAGCGATCTCGCGCATGGCCGGCATCGTGCTCGACCGAGGCGACTTCGGCGAGGGCGTCAGCGTCTCGGTGCGCGGCAACGGCGCCGACCTGACCCGCATCGAACTCGACGGCCAAGGCGTGCAATCGGCCGGCGGCATCGACCAGGGCTACACCACCGCCACCCGCGGGGTCGAGCTGCGCCAGCTGTCGGCCGACCTGATCAAGAGCGTCGACGTGGTCAAGGGATCGACCGCCGACATGACCGAAGGCGCGCTCGGCGGCGGCATCATCATCAAGACCCGTACCGGCCTCGACTTCAAGAAGCCGTTCGCCTCGCTGCGCCTGGGCGCGACCCAGCTTTCGCTCAACAAGAAGTGGACGCCCGACTTCAACCTGATCGCCTCGAACAAATTCCTCGACGGCCGCCTCGGCCTGATGATGAACCTGTCGTCGAACACCCTGGCCAACGAATCCCACTCGGTGCAGATTTCGCAGACCGCGCAGCAGGGTTACTACCGCTTCATCGACTTCGACAATTCGCCGGAAAAGACCTATGCGTTCAATCCGGCCACGGTGGCGAAGAACGACCTCGCCGCCACCACGGCGGTCGCCAGCTGGCCGATGACCGGCGGCACCTTCTATTCCAACTCCCCGCTCGACATCGTCACCCGCTCGGCCAATGCCAAGACCAAGGACGATTGCATGAAGGAGTTCGGACCGATTTCGGCGACCGATCTGGCCAAGATCAGCGCCGCCGCCGACCGCAATCTGGCCCAGGTCCAGCGCGGCAACGAGTACATGAGCTGCATGAACCAGTGGAACGACTACACGCCGTCGAACATCCGCAACTGGGTCAAGAAGGAAACCGACCGCAAGCAGAACCTCGACCTGCGCGCCGACTTCAAGGTCAACAACAACCTGACGGTGTACGCCAAGGCCAGCTACAACCGGCGCGACGACAAGATCGAGCAGGCCACCCTCGGCTTCGGCAACATCATCATGAATCCGAGCACCACGACCCAGCCGAACTATGTCGGTCCGGCCTTCACCAACAACACCACCACGCTCACGCGCGCCGCAGTGCCCGGTTCCGGCTATTACATCTACAACTCGCCCAGCGTGATGGGCAACGCCTTCCCGTATGCGACGACGGCGGTCAACATCGATCCCGCCTCGGTGACGGTCGACGCCAGCCACCACCTGACCAGGTACACCATCACCGATGGCCAGGCCCAGCCCGACCAGATCGTCGAACAAGCCTACACCACCGGACAATATCTGCAGACCGGCGGCACCTGGAAAAAAGGCGGCTTGAGCGTCGAATTCTTCGTCGCCGACGCCAAATCGGACTTCGAGCGCGCCCAGAAGCGCGTGATCTACACCGAGAACTACGGTCCTGCCACGCTGGCGATGCCGCCAAGCGGCCTGTGGGGCTACTCCTTCCCGTCCGGTAATTTCGACCAGGCCGATCCGCTGCCGTTCGGCCGCCTGCTGCCGGTCGCCGCGGCCGGCGCGGCGCCGCTGTCGGACAAGAACAATCTCGCGCGGCCCGCTTACACGGCTGGCCAGCAACCGCGCACGCCCCTGTCGCCGACCGCGTCCTGGGCGCCGCAGATCCGCGAAACCGAGGAGCGCACGGCCAAGCTCGACGTGACCTACGCCCTGCCTGAATCAATCCCCTTCCTCAAGCGCATCAAGACCGGCTTCAACCTGCGCTCGATGAGCAACGTGGCCTGGGATAGCGGCAACACCAACGGCAACGGCCTGACCATCAAGGCGCCGATCGGCACCTTCGGCAGCGCCGGCTACATTCCCGGGGTCTACCTGCCATCGGCGATCGTGCGCGACACCTTCGTCGCTTGCCAGGACACTCCCGGCTCGCTGGCGCCCGGCGGCAACGCCTGCAAGTACGGCCTGGCGGCCAATACCGCGCCGCTGCGCACCGGCATCGATACGATCCTGACCCTGACCCCGGCGCAGTTCCAGAACGTCATAACCCAGACGCTGGTCATGCCGGTCACCGATACCTCGTTCTTCAATGGCGCCAAGAACCGGCCGGCCAATATGATCGACAACTGGATGGGCATCGATGTCGAAAAGGCGATGGGGATGCTGAACCTGCCGAACGTAAATTACAACTGCGTCAAGCAATGCGTGGCGACCGACGGCAAGCTGTACGACCAGCCGCTGATCCGTCTCGAGGAAGACATCCGCTCGGCCTATGTGATGGCCGACTTCGCGATCGACCGGCTGCCGTTCACCAGGCACGCGCTGCCGTTCGAACTCGAAGGCAACCTGGGCTACCGCCTGGTGCGCACCAAGGTGCACGGCACGGGCGCCATGACCTTCACCTCGATCGCGATCAACCGTGCGCCGGGCGCCTACGATCCAGCGAAGCCGACCGAGCCGAACGGCTACACCACCAGTTCCGTGATCCAGAACACCTCGGTGCAGGCGGTCGACACCGACTTCCTGCCGATTTACAACCTGGCGATGTGGATCGTGCCCGACAAGGTCGTGGTGCGCTACAACCACGCCAAGACCATCGCCCGCCCGCCGGTGGGCAGGTTGTTGCCGGCCGGGGTGTGTACGTTTGACGAGCGGATCGAAGTGGGCGACATCGTCGGCTCGCAGCGCTGCAGCACCACGATCGGCAATCCGGCCCTCAAGGCGCGTGAAAACGTCAACCAGAACCTGAGCGTCGAATACTATCCGAACAAGGACACGATGTTCACCGTCGCCGCCCTCAAGCAGGAAGGCCGGGTTGGCGAATTCATCACCGAGGGGGTGGGCGGCACGACGCTGTTTGCCGGATCCGACCTGACCGATCCGCAGACGGGCAAGAAGATCTCGTCCCTGCCGTTCGACTACTCGACCTATATCAACGGCCCGGTCTCGACCCGCCGCGGCTTCGAGTTCAGCACCAAGGCCGCGTTCACCTTCCTGCCGTGGGTGCTCCGCTACACCGGTTTCGACGCCAACTACACGCGGATCCACTCGAGCATGGCGACCGCCGCCGTGGTCGACCTGATCACCGGCGACGTGCTGCCGCCGGCGAAAGAGTCGAAGACCCAGTACAACGTGGCGCTGTGGTACGACGATGGCCGCCTGTCGGCGCGCATCGCGGTGCAGGGCGCCGCCGCCTGGTTCAACTGCATCGCCGGTTGCGGCCAGAACAACAACATCAAGAACTACCCGGCGCAGGGTGTCATCATGCCGTCGACCAATCAGTTCCCGTACTCGCCGGGTTCGCCGAACTTCAAGGACGCCACCCGCTACATCGACGGCAAGATCGGCTTCAAACTCAAGCCGGGCGTCGAGATTTTCCTCGAAGGCCGCAACCTGGGCAACGTGACCACCACCCAGAGCCAGGGAGCGTACGCGCCGATCTCCGGCGGGGTGCCCAACCTGCTCGACTACGCCTACGCCGGCCGCCGCATCATGGTGGGGGTGCAGTTCCGCACCTTGTAAGCACCGACCCAAGGCTTGCAAACGAGACGACCCGCAGACGGGTCGTCTTTTTTTTGGCGCAGCGGATCCCAAGGCGCCCGGTTTTCGCCAATCTGCAAGCAACATGGCCGTGCCGGCGGGAGCGCAAAAAATCAACATTGCCAGGGTGCGGGTGCGGAAAACGGTTATCCGGCTTGGCCGATATGCAGCCATCACTTGCCTGGCGATCCGGCGCAAGCGCAGGCCGGCGCGCGCGCCGGTCGTAGGCCAATGTCGTTGCCGGACAAAGTGGCGGCGACGCCAGAAAAGATCCCGCGCTCGAACATTCTCACCCGCGCCGCTGGCCCCGACGGCGCGTCCCCATCGACAAAGCCGCCGTAGGTAGGGGATAAAACCAAGAACGCTTATTGCGGCGCCATAGGCCGCCGGCCCAGGCCCACCCGCCGTCGCCGGGAGCGCATCGGACGATCAGGATGAAATCGGTTTCATTTAGACGATCCTCGCGTGTCGATCCGGGCACGCGGGTCGGGCAATGGCGTTTTCGGCAAAGTCCGTGGTTAATCGCTTACTGAATTGTCGCAAAAAACAACACTTATTCCGGCTCCCGCAAGCGCTGCGGTCCGGCCAATTTCCACTGCCAGGCAAAACCGGCCCGACCAGTAACGCCGCCCTGTTCTACTAGGCGTATGCCCGATTTCCTCACACGCCACCGCGCCAAAACGACACGTTTTTTCGTACTTTAGTGGTGAAAAAAAACACCCTTTTGACGGTTTTCATAATTGCATCGCCCTAGTGCCCCAAGCAAAATTAATTTCGAAGCCGCTTTATCGACGGTAATATCAAGCGGACAAGAGGGGCAATTCGACCCCGTTGCGAGCGCGGCAGGCGCGCTGTTTTGAGCCCATCGCCGGTGTTGGCGAGGCCGTCGCGACGCAGCCTGGCCGTCAGCTTTGCCCATATCTGCGCCTGATCCGGTTTCGGGAGAGCCGAATGCAGATATGACATGCCAGTGGTAGTAAACAAGCATCATCGCCGACCGCCAAACGGTCCTGACGATCGTGCAAAAACAGATTTTGACAAACGGAGAGAGACAATGCGACACAGTAAAACTGGCCAGATGCGGCCGAATCGATTGAGCTACGCGGTATCGCTGGCGGTCATGTCGCTGGTTGCCAGCAACGCCGCAGTGGCCCAGCAAGGCCCGGCGAACGGCGCCGCCGCCGACGCCACGCCGACCGCCACCGTGCTGGTGGTGGGCACCCGCGCATCGCAACAGTCCAGTATCGACCGCAAGAAAAACGCCGCCACCGCGCAGGACTCGATCGTCGCCGAAGACGTCGGCTCGCTGCCCGACCGCAACGTCGGCGAGGCGATCTCGCGCATGGCCGGCATCGTGCTCGACCGCGGCGACTTCGGCGAAGGCGTCAGCGTCTCGGTGCGCGGCAACAGCGCCGACCTGACCCGCATCGAACTCGACGGCCAGGGCGTGCAAGCGGCCGGCGGCACCGACCAGAACGGCGGCGGCAATGGCCGCGGAGTCGAGCTGCGCCAGTTGCCGGCCGACCTGATCAAGAGCGTCGACGTGGTCAAGGGCTCGACCGCCGACATGACCGAAGGTTCGCTCGGCGGCGGCATCATCATCAAGACCCGCACCGGCCTGGACTTCAAGAAGCCCTACGCCTCGCTGCGCCTGGGCGCGACCCAGCTCTCGCTCGACAAGAAATGGACGCCCGACCTGAACCTGGTGTTGTCGAACAAATTCCTCGACAACCGCCTCGGCTTGATGATGAACGTCTCAAGCACGACCCTGAACAACGAATCGCATTCCCAGCAGGTTTCGCAGACGGCGCAGCAGGGTTACTACCGCCTGCTCGACTTCGACGATTCGCTGGAAAAGACCTACACCTACAATCCAAGCACGGTCAACAAAACCGACATTGCCGCGATCAGCCCGGTGGTGCGTACGCCGATGGCCGGCGGCGGCTTCTTCGACTCGGCCACGCCGTTCGACATCGTCAGCAAGTCGGCCGCGGCGAAGACCAAGCAGGATTGCTACAACGCCTTCCCGGCCTTGACGCCGGCGCAGGTGACGGCGATCGGCGTGGCCGCCAACTCGAACGCGGCGAACTCCCAGCGCGGCACCGAACTGCTGTCCTGCTTGAACCAGTGGTCCGACTACACGCCGTCGAACGTGCGCTACTTCATCAAGAAGGAACGCGACCGCAAGCAGAATCTGGACTTGCGCGCCGACTTCAAGGTCAACAACAACCTGACGCTCTACACCAAGGGCAGCTTCAACCGCCGCGACGACCAGATCGAGCAGCTCACCTACGGCCTGGGCAACATCACGGTCAACCCGAGCTCGACGATCCAGCCGAACTACACCGGCACCACCTTCACCAACAACACCACGACCAACCAGCGCAGCCCGGTGCCCGGTTCCGGCTACTACCTGTACGGCAGCACGCCTAGCTTCATGAGCAGCGCGTACCCGATCAACGGCACCGTGGTCAACATCGATCCGGCCTCCGTGGTCGTCGACGCCAGCCACCACCTGACCAAGTACACCATTACCGACGGCGTCGCCGTGCCCGACCAGATCATCGAGCGCAGCTACACCAGCGGCCAGTATGTGCAGGCCGGCGGCACCTGGAAGAGCGGCGGCCTGAACGTCGAGTTCTTCGTCGGCGACGCCAAATCCGAATTCCGCCGCGCCCAGGAGCGCGTCAGCTTCGCCCAATACTATGGCAAGGCGACGCTGCAAATGACGCCGACCGGGCTGTGGAACTACTCCTTCCCGGACGGTAATTTCGACCAGGCCAATCCGGCCGGCTACGCGCGGGTGATGGCGCCAACGGCCAACATCAACCCCGCGCCGCTGTCGCCCACCAACAACCTGGCGACCCCGGGTTACACCATCGCCCAGCAACCGTACAACACCACCTCCAGCACCCGCACGGAAGTGTTCTGGTCGCCGCAAATCCGCGAATCGGACGAGCGCACCGCCAAGCTTGACCTGACCTACGCGCTGAAGGAAATTCCTTTCTTCACCCGCATCAAGGCCGGCTTCAACCTGCGCGACATGGAAAGCAATGCGTGGGCGCCGGGCGACAGCAACGCCGGTGGCAATTCGGCCGGCAAGACCCTCAAGGCGCCGATCGGCACCTTTGGCACGGCCGGCTACGTGCCCGGCGTCTACCTGCCGACGCCGATCAGCCGCACTGTCGTCAACGGCTGCACCAATACGCCTGGCTCGCTCGGCCCTGGCGGCGCCGCTTGCAAATACGGCTACAACCAGGGTCCGAACCCACTGCTCGGCTTCGACGGCCGCATCGTCCTGACCCAGCAGCAATTCCAGGATCTGGTCACCCAGACCCTGATCAGCCCTGCCACCAGCGGCTCGTTCTTCAGCGGCGCCTCCAACCGCGCGCCCGGCCTGCTCGACAACTGGATGGGCATCGACATCATGAAGTTGAACGGCCTGCTCAACATCCCGAACCAGACCTATGACTGCGTCAAGCAATGCATGGCGTCGGACGGCAAGATTTACGACCAGCCGGTCAACAAGGTCAAGGAAACGACGCAATCGTTCTACGTCATGAGCGACTTCTCGTTCGACCGCATTCCGTTCACCAAGACGTCGCTGCCGTTCGGCCTCGAACTCGAAGGCAACCTCGGTTATCGCTACGTGCGCAACACGATCCATGGCACCGGCTCGATGACGTTCACGTCGAAAACCAGGCTGCCAGGCTTCGATCCGGACAATCCCGACGTCCCGAACACCTTCAAAACCGAGTCGGTGATCCAGAACGCCGTGGTCGACACCAAGACGACCGACTTCCTGCCGATCTACAACCTGGCCATGTGGGTCGTGCCGGACAAGGTGGTGGTGCGCTACAACCGTGCCAAGACGGTGGCCCGGCCGGCCGTCAACCGCCTGCTGCCGTCGGGCTCCTGCACCTTCGACAACCGCTTCAACGACAACGGTGTCGTCCAGCAGAGTTGCAGCGGCACCATCGGCAACCCGGATCTGAAGGCGCGTGTCAACGTCAACCAGAACTTGAGCGTGGAATACTATCCGAACAAGGATACGATGTTCACCATCGCCGGCTTGAAGCAAGAGGGCAAGGTCGGCGAGCCGATCACGGCGGGCGTGCCGAAGGGCAGCCTGTTCTCCGGTGCGGCGCTGATCGATCCGATCACCGGCGTCAACCTGTCGGCCGTGCCCTTCGATTACACGACCTGGGTCAACGGTCCGGTATCCACCCGCTACGGTTTCGAGGCCAGCACCAAGACCGCGTTCACCTTCCTGCCGTCGTTCCTGCGCTACACCGGTTTCGACGCCAACTTCACCCGGGTCCATTCCGGCATGGCCGGCGCCGCCATCGTCGACCTGATCACCGGCGACGTGCTGCCGCCGGCGCGCGAGTCACGTACCCAGTACAACGTCGCGCTGTGGTACGACGATGGCCGCCTGTCGGCGCGCCTGGCGCTGCAAGGAGCCAGCGAATGGTTCACCTGCATCGCCGGTTGCGGACAGAACAACAACATCAAGAACTACCCGTCGCAAGGGGTGATCGCGTTCGCCGGTAATCCGTTCTACTCGCCAGGCTCGCCGAACTTCAAGGACAAGACCCGCTACATCGACGGCAAGATCAGCTACAAGATCAAGCCGGGTGTCGAAGTGTTCATCGATGGCCGCAACCTGGGCAATGTGACGACCACCTTGAGCCAGAGCCATTACGCGCCGATCAGCGACGGTATTCCTAACCTGCTCGAGTACGCGTATGCCGGCCGTCGCATCACCATCGGTGTGAACTTCCGCACCCTGTAAGCACGCTTCACCGCCCGCGCCATGCGGGCGGCGACCGACAAAGACGACCTGGCGACGGGTCGTCTTTTTTTTGGCCTCGCGGCGGACCCGGCGGCGAACTCGCGCGCAATGGTTGAGGTCTGACAGGGACACAAGGAGAGTCCCATGCTTGAATCCGCCATCTCGCGCCATGCCAACTCGTTCCATGCAATCTGGCGTCACGCCATCCGTCGCCTGCTGTTTTCCACCCTGCTGTTCGCCTGCGCCGGGCTGGCCCTGGCCGCGCCGGTCGTCTACCTGGCCGGCGACTCCACCGTCATGCGCTACACCTCAGCGTCCTATTATCCGCAACAGGGCTGGGGCGGCAGGCTGCCCGACCTGTTCACCGCCGGCGTGAGTGTCGACAACCGCGCCCTTGGCGGGCGCAGCAGCAAGAGCTTCGTCGACGAGGGCCACCTGGCCGCCATCCTGCGCGTCATCAAGCCGGGTGACTACCTGTTCGTTCAGTTCGGCCACAACGACGGCTACAGCGACCTGCGCCTGCACACCGATCCCTACACCAGCTACAAGACTTACCTGGCGATGTATGTGGACCTGTCGCGCCAGTACGGCGCCATTCCGGTGCTGGTCACGCCGATGGGCAAGCGCCACTACGACAGCACCGGCCGCTTCATCAACGACTTCGTCGATCGCAGCGC
>JBDSTZ010000094.1:0-5290 GCA_039927975.1 Massilia sp.
TGCCCGGCCAGGCGCCGGCCGGCACGCCGGTCGCCAAGCCCCGCACGCCTGCGGCCGCGCCCGGCGCGCGCGCCACCCGGCCGGGTTCGGTGCGTCCCGGTTCCGAATCGTCAGGCGCGACCCGCCCCGGGGCCAAGACGCGCGGCAACGGCCCGCGCCGGCCTTGAAGGCCCGGCGCGCGGTACGATGTCTAAATGTAAATAGTGATGGTTTTGTAGTATAGTTGGTGTCTCGCGCACTGTCGTGCCAAGTGTTTTCGGAGCACCAATGTCAATAGCAATACCGGCCGCGCTGTCCGTCGCGGCGGACGACTTTTTTCTTGCGCGCCAGCCCATTCTGGGCCGCGATCAGCACCTGGTCGGTTTCGAGTTGCTGTTCCGCGCGGCCGGTTCCGGCGACGCCAACGTCACCGATGACGCCGCCGCCACCGCCGCCGTCATTTCGCACGCCTCGCAACTGGGCATGGAACACGTGGTGGGCGAACGCCTCGCCTTTGTCAACGTCGACGAAGTCGTCCTGATGAGCGATTTCGTGCGCTTTCTTCCCAGCGACAAGGTCATCCTGGAAATCCTCGAAACCGTCAAGGCCACCCCGGCGCTGCTGGCGCGGGTCATCGAACTCAAGGGACTGGGTTTCAGCTTCGCCCTCGACGACGTGGTCGCCGATTCGGACGACGTGCGCGCGCTGGTGGGCCTGGTCGACGTGATCAAGATCGACTTGCAGGGCGTCGATCGCGAGCAGTTGCCGGCGCTGACGCGTTCACTGCGCAGCTCGAAGAAAAAACTGCTGGCCGAGAAGGTGGAAACGCCGGCCGAGTTCGAACAATGCCTCGAGCTGGGCTTCGAATATTTCCAGGGCTATTATTTCGCCCGCCCCGTCGTGTTGAGCGGCAAGAAGATCGCCCCCTCCGAGCTGGTGATCCTGCAACTGCTCGAATTGATCCGCGCCGGCGCCGAGACCAGCGAAATCGAACGCTGCGTCAAGCGCGACGCGCTGATCAGCCTGAATCTCGTGCGGCTGGTCAACACCTCGGCCGCTGGCGTGGGCATCCGCATCGATTCTCCGGGCCAGGCGCTGGCTGTGCTGGGCCGCGAGCAATTGCAGCGCTGGCTGCAAATCCTGCTCTACGCCAAGCCGGGCGGCGAAGTTGAACTGAGTTCGCCGCTGCTGCAAATGGCCACCACGCGTGGCAAGCTGATCGAACTGATGGCGCGCAAAACCCGGCCCGAACAGCCGGCCTACGCCGAGACCGGCTTCACGGTCGGCATCATGTCGCTGATGGACGCGCTGTTTTCCATGGCGATGGAAGACATTCTCGATACCGTCGACGTGCCCGACGAAGTGCGGCGCGCCCTGCTGGAGCGCGAGGGAGACTTCGGCGACATGCTGAAAGTGGTCGAACTGCTTGAAAATCCGCGCAAGGGGAATGAGCTCAAGCAGACGTTGCGCCGGCTCGGTCTGACCGTCGGCCAGATGCGCGCGATTGAACTTGCCGCCTTCGAGTGGGTCAACGAGCTGGCGCACGAAGTGCATTGAGCTGCGGTCAGGCGCAGCGCAGGCGCCAGGCCATCGGCGCCCGCGCGGCATCGTCGAAGTTGGAGATGCGGCCTTATTGCAGCGAGGCGGTGGCGGGCGTCAGCAGGGCATCGGCACGGTGCCTGTCCTGTTCGCTCAGCTCACCCCGCATCTGCGTGAGGACGCTGTCGGCGATCGGCAGCCCGGATTGCTTTGCGAGGCTGAGCCAGACATAGGCGCCGGCCATGTCGCGCTCGCCGCCTTCGCCTCGGCTGGCCATCGTCGCCAGGTTCACCATGGCGTCCGGTTGCCCGCCGCGGGCCGCCACGTCGAACCATTTGCGCGCCACCGCCAAGTCGCGCGGCACCACCTCTCCCTTGTAGAAATAGGTCGCGAGCGCGTTTTGCGCGCCGGGATTGTTTTTCAGCGCGGCTTCCTTGTAATAAGACAGCGCCTTGAGCGGTTCTGACGGCACTCCCTGGCCCAGGTCGTAGATCCGGGCCACCGAGTAGATCGCCGCGGCATGGCCGGCCTTGGCGGCGCTGACGAACCAGGTGCCGGCCGCCTTCAAGTCTTGCGGCACGCCCGGCGCACCCTCGTAATACAGACGGCCGGCGTTGTACTGGGCCGGCGCATAGCCGGCCTCGCCGGCCGCGATGAACAGTTTCAGCGCGGCGGCGCCATCCTGTTTGCCGCCGTAGCCGCGCAGGTAAGCGATGGCCAGCGCGTTGGTGGCGGGCGCGTAGCCGAGCTCGGACGCTTCGGCATACCACTTGCGCGCCTGGGCGGGGTCAGGTTCGCGGTCCAGGCCCATCATGTAAATCTTGGCCAGCATCAAGCACGACTCGGTGAGCGTACTCATTACTTCCGGATAGTTGCTATTGAATGCCTCCAGCTTGACGTCGGGGTCGCGCCTGTCCTCGGCCACTTTCTTGAACCAGGCGATCGCCTGCGCGGTATCGCGCGGCGTGCCCAGCCCGTTGAAGTAGATCCTGCCCAACATGACAGCCGCTTCGGGATAGCCCGCCACGCTCCAGGCCTGCTTGAACGAAGCGGTCGCCTTGGCATAGTCGCGCGACTGGAATGCGGCGATGCCTTCTCCCATACCGCTGTGACGGTAACTTTTGCGGCCGATCCGATTCCTGCCGGCCGCAAACTGCCGATCGGAATTGCCGCAGCTACTGCCGCGCGCACCGAAATCATCCAGCGTGGGCGAGCTCGTGAAGCGGCGGCTGGTCGAGGCATCGCCCAGGGGGCTGAGGTCGCTCACCAGCAGGGCCGATGAAATGCCGAAGTCGCGCATGTACCTGCGCACCACCGAATCGTTGTTGGGATTGTAGGCGGACATGAAGTTGCAGGAGGAGCCTCGGCTGGCATCGAAGATCTTGCTGTCCGATTGATAGAACAGGCTGGGATCGGCGACGAACAGTTTCCCCGGAACGATGACGCGGGTGATTTCCTGCGGCGCCGCCTCGCCAGGCGGACTTTCTTCGGCGCCCGCCGCGCCGCTATGCAAGGGGAGGGCCGATGCCAGCAGCAAGGTCAGGGCCGAACGGCACATCGGGGAATGTTTTTTCATGGTGTGACCTTCGATCTAGTCTGTCCGGACGGCGAATGTAACGCGATAAAGCAAGTCGCGCCTGTCTATATTGCCTCCTGCTTCACAAAAAGTTCCAGATTCTTTTGCCCTGGCGGTCGCCGCAAGGGAGCGGCCATGCGACCGGCGAACGAGCGGTATTGGCGCGGACACGACAGCGCCCGTCCGATCGCAGGCGGGCCGCGCGGCGCCATGCACGAGCTTAATCGCTCATGAAGCCGAAGGCCGCAGGATGGCGTCGGCTTTGGCCTTTTCCTGTTCGCTCAGGCGTGAACGCAGCTCGGTCAGGGTGCTGTCGGGCACCGCGTGACCGGCCTGTTTCGACAGCGCCAGCCAGACATAGGCGCTGGCCAGATTCTTGTCGCCGCCTTCGCCGCGGCTATACATCGCCGCCAGATTGAACATGGCGTCCGGCTCGCCCTTCCGGGCCGCCGCGTCGAACCACTTGCGCGCGATGTTCAGGTCCTTCGGCACCACGTCGCCCCGATAGAAATAGGTGGCCACGGCGTTTTGCGCGGCCGGATTCGACTTGAGCGCCGCCTCCTTGTAATACACCAGCGCCTTGGCCGGATCGGCCTTCACGCCTTCGCCCAGGTCGAGCATGCGCGCCACGGCGTACAGCGCGCCCGCGTGGCCGCTTCTGGCTGCCGTGACGAACCAGGCGCCCGCCGCCTTCAGATCCTGCGGCACGCCCTCGGCGCCCAAATAGTACATGCGGCCCGCGTTGTACTGGGCGGTGACGTAGCCTTCCTCGCCGGCCTTCTTGTACAGCGCGAGGGCGGTCTTCGCGTCCTTCCGGCCGCCATAGCCTTTCAGCCAGGCGCCGGCCAGCATATCGGTGGCCGGCGAATAATTCAGGTCCGAGGCGTGCTCGTACCATCTGCGCGCTTCGGCCGGATCTTTCGCCACGCCCAGGCCCAGCATGTAGATCTGCGCCAGCGACACGTACGCTTCGGCCCTGGTGCTGAGGATTTCCGGATGCGCCGGATCGTACACCACCAGCTCCGCGCGGGGGTTGCGGCGCGCCTCGGCAACCTGCTTGTACCAGTAGATCGCCTTGGCCGGGTCGCCCTTGCCGCCGAAATTGTTCAGGTAAATGCGCGCCATCATCAGCGCCGCCTCCGGATAGCCGACCTTCTTGTAGGCGATCTCGAGTTGTGCGAGCGCGGTGGGGTAATCCTTGGCCTGGAACGCGGCCACGCCGGCGCCGAAGGTCTTGTCCTTGCGCGCGATGTAATTGAGGCCAGCGGCAAAGCCACGGTCGCCTTTGCCGCACGTGCCGCCGGCGCCGATGAAGAAATCGTCGCTGTCGCCCGGGCCGGTGCTGGCGTCGCCATATGGACTGCGGTCGCTGACGGTGTCGCCAGTCGGCGCGAAGTCACGCATGTAGCGCCGGGTGACCTCGTCGTTGCGCCAATCGTAGGCCGCCATGAAATTGCATGAAGACGCCAGCTGCGGATTGTAGACCGGGCTGTCGGCCGGATTGAACTGGCTCGGATCGACCACCAGCCTGGCGCCGGAGACGAACACCTGGGCCGGCGGCTGGACTGTGGCCGGCGCCGCCTGGGCTGGGGGCTGGCCCGCAGCCAGCGCCGCTTGGGCCAGGGCGGGAGACTGGTGCAGCGCGAGCGCGAGCAACAGGGCGACAGGCGTGTGGCGCAGGGTGGCAAGTTTGTCCATGGCGGTCAGGTTCCGGTTGGCGTGGGGGAGGCGTCCAGTCTGGCACGCTGGTGTTGTTTACATATTCCTTCCTGGCGCGTTAAAGTTCCAGCCAAATTTGGTTTTATATGTATCCGCTGCTTGTTACTTCGGAAACAATATCTTTCCCTTGGGGATCGTCTCGCTGGTGTACAATCGGGGGCGTATTTGCATTTTGAAACCGATTTCAAAGTCAGCGGCCCCAGATGAATTCCGATTTTTCCTTGCCACCGGCCCAGCCGCGCCGGCGTCAGCTCATGAAGGCGGGCCTGGCCCTGCCGCTGGTCGCTTCGGCGCCGGCCCACGCCGCCACGAACCACCTGGTCGTCGGCGGCTTGCCCGTCACCTGCAACCTGACCTTGCCGGTCGCCTGCACGGCGAGGGCGGTCTCGGCGACCAGGCCGGGCGCCACGCCCTACACCTTCGAATACAGCAAGTACAGCGGCTGGCCGGAAATCAAGGAGTCCTTGATGACCGGCC
>JBDSTZ010000095.1:0-1816 GCA_039927975.1 Massilia sp.
CATGTGCGCTTGCATCGCGCTGTCCGCCGGTGCCAGCTTCGCGCAAGACGCGATGAAGAAGAACGACGCCATGGCCAAGAAGGACATGACCATGCAGGACTGCAAGGACCACATGGCGATGGCCAAGAAGGACGGCATGAAAAAGGACGACGCGATGATGAAGAAGGACACCTCCTGCGCCGAGATGATGAAAAAGGACAGCATGGCGCACGAGCCGATGAAGAAGTAGGTGGCGCTGCGGCGGCCGGGCCGCAGCGGGTAGAGTCGCGCGGTCCCCACACCGGCCCCGCGCACCACCATGAACCGACTGCAGTCAGAGCTGCATCGCCTGTACCTCACTCGATCTGCGGCCGACGCTGAAAGCGGGGATTCGTCCTCAGCGCTGATCGGCCCTGCGGGGGCGGTGCGTGCGCTGGTGATCGAGCTGGCGCGGCCCGCGAGCTGGGAGGTGCTGGCCAAGGTCTGGCACGGCGTTCAGACCGAGCTGGAACTGCCGGCCCCGGCCATCGCCGTCTCCGGTACCGATGGCTTGCAGCTCTGGTTCTCGCTCGCCGAGCCGGTCGCGGCCGCGCGGGCGCATGCGTTTCTCGACGGCCTGCGGTCGCGGTTTCTGCCCGGCATCGCAGCCAACCGCCTCCGTCTGCTGCCGGCGTCGGATGCGTCGGCGCTGCAGCCGCAAGGCCACGCCCGGCTGGTGCCGGCGCTTCAGGCGCCGGGCGAGAACTGGTCCGCATTCGTGGCGCCCGACCTCGCGCCGGTCTTTGCCGACACGCCGTGGCTCGACGTTCCGCCCAGTGAGGAGGGTCAGGCCGCGCTGCTGCACGGTCTCCAGGCGACCAAGCCGGCCGCCTTCGAGGCCGCGCTGCAACGGCTCGCGCCGAACGCGCAACAAGCGCGCTCGGCCGCGGCGATCGACACCACCGGGCCGCGCCCGGACGATCGGCCGGCGACACCCGACGACGCCGCCGACCCGAAGCGGTTCCTGCGCCAGGTGATGAACGACGACAGCGTCGCGCTGGCCCTTCGCATCGAAGCGGCCAAGGCGTTGCTCCAGCACGCGACCGGCGACTGAGCGGCTCGACGCGCGCGCTGGTCGCGTATCTCCGCGTGTGTCGATTTCGACCATCGTCTATCGTCGTCTTTGCAGAGGGTCTTCCTCGGCTTTCAGGATCGATCAACATGGCAGGCAACACCGTCAAGTTTCACCGCGTGCTCAAGGCGCCGGCCGAGCGCATCTACCGCGCGTTTCTCGATGCGGATGCGATGGCCAAGTGGCTGCCGCCGAATGGCTTCACCGGCAAGGTGCATTCGATGGACCCGACGGTCGGCGGCGGCTACAAGATGTCGTTCACGAACTTCGCGACCGGCCAGGCGCATTCGTTCGGCGGCAAGTACCTCGAGCTGGTGCCGAACGCGAAGCTGCGCTACTCCGACGCGTTCGACGACCCGAATCTGCCGGGCACGATGATGACGACCATCGAGCTGCGCGCGGTCATGTGCGGCACCGAGGTCAACATCGAGCAATCGGGCATCCCGGAAATGATCCCGGTCGAGATGTGCTATCTGGGCTGGCAGGAGTCGCTGGTGACGCTGGCGATGCTGGTCGAGCCTGAGATCAAGGGGTAGCGCGGGCGTCGGCCGGCGGCCGGTGTGGGTTTCAATCTGCAACCCCGCCCGGCGCGCGGTTCGCGCTACGCTCACTCCCGCCCGCCACGACCTCCCGCCGTCATCCCGCCATGAAGACTTTCGCCATCGCCGTTCTATGCGCCACCGGCTTGTCGCTGGCGCACGCCGCGCCTGACGCCGATCAACCCCC
>JBDSTZ010000096.1:0-6377 GCA_039927975.1 Massilia sp.
AGCGCCAGGATATTGGTCTGGAAAGCGATACCGTCGATGGTGCCAATGATGTCGACAATTTTTCGCGCCGAGGCGTCGATCGCCCCCATCGTCTCGACCACCCGCCCGACCACCACGCCGCCCTGGCGCGCCAGCGCCGCCGCCGACACCGCCATCTGGTTGGCCTGGCGCGCGTTGTCGGCATTCTGTTTGACGGTCGAGGTCAGTTCCTCCATCGAGGCGGCGGTTTGTTCCAGCGCGCTGGCCTGTTCCTCGGTGCGTCCCGACAAGTCGAGGTTGCCGGCCGCGATCTGGGCCGAGGCGGTGGTGATGGTGTCGGTACCGTCGCGCACCTTGCTGACGATGCTCACCAGGCTGCCCTGCATCCGTTTGAGCGCCAGCACCAGGCGCCCGATCTCGTCGTGCGCGTCGGTGTCGACCTGCTGGCTCAGGTCGCCGCGCGCGACGCCTTCGGCGATCGTGAGCGCCGCCGCGAGCGACCTCGCGATGTTGCTGGTGAGCCAGTAGCCGATCGCCAGGCCGGCCGCCACGCCCAGCAGCGCCAGGCAGATCGCCACCCGGCGCGCGCCTTGGTAGCGTGCCTGTGATTGCAGATATTCGGTCTTGCCGACCGTCAGCTGCAACTGCACCAGCTGTCCCATCGCCAGGCAGACGGGAGGGTAGAGCTGGCTCATCGGTCCCTGCACGATCGTCTTGAGGGCGGCGTTGTCGCCGGCCCGCATGGCGGCCACGGCCGGCCTCAGACTGCCTTCGACAAAGCGGCCGCGCGCCTCGACGAACTGGCGCGCCAGCAGGCGTTCCTCGTCCGTCAGGTAGGTCGCCATGTAGGCCGTCCATAGCGCGTTGATCGACTCGATGCGTTCGCCGACCCTGGCCGCTTCGGCCCGCAGCTGCGGCGGTTCGGCGACGACGCTTTTCGCCAGCGAAATCTGGTTCTGCTGGTTGAGCGACAGGATGTCATGCAGCTGACCGAGCGCGACCAGGCGGTCGTCGTACAGCGTCTGGATGGCCGCGTTGGCGTTGCCCAGGGCGTTGAGGCCGACCAGCGCAATGCCGATCGCATTGATGCAGAGGAAGGCGATGATGAAGATCATCCGGGCTTTGACCGATACGTTCTTGAGCATGTTGTCGCCTTGTCGGAGTGGGCCGGGCGGGTCCCGGCGCGGGTGCGGGAAAGGGCTAGTTGAACAATACGCAAGCGGGCCGGGTCCAACCAGCAGTGCGATCTGCTAGCTGGCAATCGAGCGCGCTGCCTGAGTGCGGCGTTGGTCCAGGCGTCGGATCATTTCGACTCGGCTACAGCGCGCTGGTGTCGGCAATGTGACGTTATATTGAGGGCCGATAGTGATCTATCTCATTGATTCCATTGAGATTTTTTCCAATGGTCACTTATCGGCAGCTGAACGTGCCGAACCATCGTCACTCGCCCATCCGTCCGCCACGGCGGGCAGCACCTTCATTCAGGAGATCACCATGTTTGTGAATAAGCTATTGAAATCGTTGTTGAGCGTTTCCATTGCGGCAGCGTTGTGCGCAAGCGTCAGCGCCCACGCGCAGACCTCCAGCTCGACCAGCAGCGACCAAACCAGCACCCAGGCCAGCGGCCAGGGCGACACTGCCGCGAGCGGCCAGAAAAGTCAAAAAAGCAAAAGCAAAAAGAAAGCGAAAAAGCACAGCAGCGGCCATAGCGGCACGGCGGGCAGCACCGGTTCGGGCGCCAGTGGAAGCGGCGCGAGCGGCACGAGCGGAAGTGGCACCAGCGGTAGCGGCACGAGTGGGACAAGCGGCAGTGGGACCAGCGGCACCAGCGGCGGTGGTACCAGCGGAACGAGTGGCACCAGCGGCACCAGCGGCACCAGCGGAAGCGGCAGCAGCGACGCCAGCGGAAGTGGCACCAGCGGTACTAGCGGCACCAGCGGCAGTGGCACCACCGGATCGAGCACAGGAGCCGGTGGCGCCAGCGGCACCGGGACTTCCGGATCTTACGGTGGAAGCGCGAGTGGCGGCGGTGCAAACGCCGGTAGCGGATCCAGCGGAGGCGCAGGAAGCGGAAGTAGTGGATCCAGCGGAACCAGCGGAACCAGTGGAACCAGTGGAAGCGGCGGAACCAGCGGAACCAGCGGAACCAGTGGAAGCGGCGGAAGCAGCGGAACCGGTGGAAGCAGTGGATCCAGCGGCACCTCAGGTACCGGCGGAACGTCAGGCTCCAGTGGAACTTCAGGCTCCGGCGGAAGTTCAGGCGCCAGCGGAACTTCGGACACGTCCGGCGGCGGAACCGGTCGTTAATGAAGATTGTGTGCTGCGTTCGTCCGGCTGACTCAGGGGGGCTGCTGCTTCGCTGAGTTGACGTGCCGGCCTCGCACGCAAGCACGCTCACGCATGAGGATGTTGACGCGCTCCCTCAGCGACGCGTTGATGCCGGCGAGCAGAGGCCCGCCGGTTCGCCGGTTAAAGCATTAGCGCGTCAGTGCGTCAGTGCGTCAACGCGTCAGTGCGTCAACGCGTCGAGCCCCGCCGAGAGATACACGAGCGGTGCGTTCCAATTGATGGCCACTTCATTGCTGGCATAGCTGCAATGTTCATCGAGATACGATTTGGCGGGCAGCGCGGATTGGTACGGCTTGCGGCAACCGGCCTTGTCCTGCTGCCCCGCTTGCGGCCCGCCGACCACGAAGCCCGGCACCGGCGCGGCCACCTTGTCCGCTTCGGACGGCCGGTGGTGCGGGTGCATCGGCGACCGGGCGCCGAAGCCCGTCACGAAGGAGTACCCCGTGGCATTGCGGCCCAACACATAATCGAGCGCCGATTGCGCCGCCCGCAAATCGTCGGCCGGGCCGTTCAAACGGTAGGCTTGCAGCAGCACCATGCCCTGGTTCAGCGCGACGGCATTGCTGCCCCACACGAAGTCGCTCTTCTTCATGGCGACCTTGTACGCCGAACTGTTCCATTCAGTGCGCAACTGCCCGGCCAGCGCGGTGATGCCGGCGGCGATACGCGCGCGGTCCGCTTCCGGCCCCAGCCGCTGCAAGTGGTGGGCCAGCGAAATCCATCCCAGCGTGCGCACATTGCCCCAGCCCGGCGTATCGAGCCTGGCCTGGTCCTCGCTGAAGGCGGCGTAGTAGCCGCCCTTGCCGCTGCTGATGTAGAGCTCGGCGGCGGCCCAGGCGAATTCGTCGGCCAGCGACTTGTCGCCGTAGCCGCCGGTGAACACGTCGGCCGGCTGCTGGTAGCTGCGGGCCGGATTCGCCTTGGCCCACTTCCACGCCGCTTCGGCCGCCGCCAGCATGCGCGCCGACAAGCCCGGCCGCTGCGCCTCGTACGGCGCCATCACGCGGCTGGCCACCGCCATCACGGCAGCGAAGTCGAGCGCGGCCGCCGTGCCCTTTTGCACCACGTAGCGCGGCGTCCTGGCCTGGTCCGGCATCACCACACCGTCGAAGCTCAGGTTGGTCAGCTTGTGGTACACGCCGCCATCGGCCGGGTCCTGCATGCTCAGCATCCGGTCCAGGTTCCACAAGGCTTCGTTGAGAATGTCCGGAATCCCGTTGCCAGACTCCGGCAGCTTGACGCTTTGCTGCCCAAAATAGGCCGGGTAGTGTTCGTAAGCGGCCAGCAGGGTGTAGGTCGAGATGCCCGAGTTGACGACGTACTTGTTGTAATCGCCCGCGTCGTACCAGCCCTTCGGACTGGCGATCACCGTGCCGGTCGGCCGCGTGCTCGACGCGGCCGAGGCGTGCACCAGCACCTTGTCGTCCGGATGGCCGGCGGCGCGCGCGTACACGCCGGCAAACTCTGGCGTCAGCGCGATGCTGGCGCGGTTGAAATAAAAGGCCCGGATCGATGCCGCGTTGAGCGTCTTGTAGGGCGATTCGGCCACCGTGAACGGCGCCGAATCGGCCAGCCCGTCAACCCGCAGGCGATAGCTGCCGGCCGTCTTCAAAGGCGACAGATCGGCCAGCCTGACTTGCTCGGCCGACGCTTCCCACACGGCCGGCGCGCCCAGCTTGCCTTGTAGTACGGTCTTGCCGGCGCTGTCGATCACGCTGAAACCGGTGGCGGCGCCATCGGGCACCACGGCGATTTTTTGCGCGGCCGGCGCGAAGCCGACCTGGTTGATGCGGATTTCCCTGGCTGCGTCGTCGGCCGCGCCGCAGCGCAGCGCGACCAGCAGCGCGCCGGCCAGTGCAACTTTACGCTTCATGCAGCTTCCCGGTGGTGCCCGACGCGGCGGCCGGAACAGGGGCGTCTTCGCGGTGGTTGAACGGCGCGAACCAGCAGGCGATGAACGATGGAATGGTCGCCACCATGACGAACACGAAGTAGCTGACATAGCCCAGGTATTGCTGCAGATAGCCGCTGGCCCAGCCGGTGACCATGCCCGACAGGCCCATCAGGCCGGTGCCGAAGGCGTAGTGGGTGGTGGTGTACTTGCCCGGCGCCAGTTGCTGCATCAGGTAGATCATGAAGCCGACCGCGCCGAAGCCGAAGAAGAACTTCTCGATCACCACGCCGGCGCCGATGGCAAACAGGCTGCTCGGCAGATAGATGCTCATGATCAGGAAGGTCACGTTGGGAATGTTGATCGCGCAGCACAGCACGAACAGGGTCTGCTTCAAGCCGCGCTTGGCGACGAACAGGCCGCCCAGCAGGGAGCCGAGCAGCACGGCGGCCAGGCCGAAGGTGCCGTACACCATGCCCTGGGTTTCATTGGTCAAGCCCAGCCCGCCCTTGGCGACCGGGTCGAGCATGAAGAACTGGCCGATCTTTTCCAGAAAGCCGATGCTGAGGCGGAACAGGAAGGCGAAGGCCACCATGCGCCACACGTCCTTTTTCTGGAAGAAGGTGACGAAGGAATCCCACAGGATCGAGACGGCGTCGCCGACGGTTTCCGGCGTGTGGTCGGCGCGCGCGCCGTCGGGCATGAAGCGGGCGTGCCACATGGCCATCAGCAGCGTCACGCCGCCGACCAGGAAGAATACGATGCGCCAGGCGTCGACCCAGTCCGGGCCAAACACTTTCGGATCATGGTGAAAAACGTGGGTGTGCAGGTAGCCGCTCAGCGAGACCATGCCGCCGGCGGCGACGATCGGGCCGATATTCCACGACAGGCTCTGGATGCCGCAGTAGAGCGACTGCGCGCGGCCGTCGAGCGAGGTGACGTAGACGCCGTCGCTGGCGATGTCCTGGGTCGCGCCGATGAAGGACAGGGCCCAGAACATCGGCATCAGGTAGACCATGAAGCCGGGCAGGCCCATCACCAGGCCGACGCCGGCGAATCCGATGCCGATCAGCACTTGCGCGCACAGCACGAAGAATTTCTTGGTGCGGTACATTTCAACGAAGGGGGCGAACAGCGGCTTGATGGTGTAGGCCAGGATCAGCAGGCTCGAATATTTGGCCGCCTCGGCGTTCGACATGCCCATGTTCTTGAACATGATCGCGGTCACGCTGGTGAGCATCATGTAGCCGAGGGCCATGGTGAAGTAGCCGGTGGGGACCCACAGGAGTGGGGAGCGGGCGGGCTTAATGGTGGACATGGAACAGTTCCGTGGTGAGGTCAGACGTCGAATGTGGCTGGGCGGCGTCGTCGCCTTGCCGGGCCAGGTGCTGGCTCAGCAGGGCGGCGGCGCCGCTCAGCGCGGGAAAACGTGCGCTGATGAGCAGCGTCGGGATGTGCGGCGCCACGCTGCTCGGGCGCCCGCTGGCGTCGAAGCGCGCGCGAAACGGCGAGCGTGCGATGAATTCGCCCAGCCGCGCCACCACCGGGCCGCCGATGTAGATGCCGCCCCGTGTGCAGAGTGTAACAGCGAGCTTGGCGGCCACCGTGCCCAGCATGGCGCAGAAGCAATCGAGGGTATCGACGCACAGCGGGTCGCTGGCGGCCAGCGCGCGGCCGACGATGGTGGCGGCCGCCAGCGGCGTGTCGTCGCGCCCGGCGTGGCTCGACAGGGCCTGGTGGATCAGGGTCAGGCCGGGGTTCGACACCAGCAGGTCGGCCGAGACGTGGCTGTAGCGCCGCCGGCAATAGCGCAGCACCGCCTGCTCGCGCAGGTCGGACGGCGCGAACGCCACCAGCGCGCTGTTGCTGGGCATGACGTACCAGCCGTGGGTGGCGGGAATCAGGCCGGCGATCTCGAGGTTCTCGCCGACGTTGAGCAGGCCGATCACCGCGCCCGGCAAGGCTTCGCCGCCGCCGAAACGCTGGCATTCGTCCGGCCCAAGCGCCGGCGCGGCCATCGCCAGCGCGGTGAATTCGTCGGCCACCAGCAGGGTGCGCAGGCCGAGCACGGCGCGCAGATCGGGCTGCGAGAAATGCCAGCGGTGGCCGCGCATGCGCAGTTCGCCATCCTCGGTCGGCAGCGACAGCACGACGACCG
>JBDSTZ010000097.1:0-13688 GCA_039927975.1 Massilia sp.
TATCGGCTGTCCAGAACGTATTCAAATCAATAGACGGAGACTTACATGGCAAACACCCCCGGCATGACCGCGGACGGACGGAAAGTAGCAACGTCCACCGGCATTACCAAGGAGGAGCAAAAGGTTATTTTCGCTTCCTCGCTCGGTACCGTTTTCGAATGGTATGACTTCTACCTCTACGGCTCGCTGGCCGCCATCATCGCCAAGCAGTTCTTCATCGGCGACGATTCCACCAAGTTCATTTTCGCCCTGCTGGCGTTTGCCGCCGGCTTCATCGTCCGTCCATTCGGCGCGCTGGTGTTTGGCCGCCTCGGCGACATGATCGGCCGTAAGTACACCTTCCTGATCACCATCCTGATCATGGGCGCCTCGACCTTCGTGGTCGGCGTGCTGCCAGGTTACGCATCGATCGGCATTGCCGCCCCTATCATCCTGGTCACCCTGCGCATTTTGCAAGGCCTGGCACTGGGCGGCGAATATGGCGGCGCGGCGACCTACGTTGCTGAACACGCGCCTGAAGGCAAGCGCGGCTTCTTCACCTCGTGGATTCAAACCACCGCCACGATGGGCCTGTGCCTGTCGCTGCTGGTCATCCTCGGCACCCGCACCGCACTGGGCGAGCCTGAATTCGAAGCCTGGGGCTGGCGCATTCCGTTCCTGGTCTCCGTCCTGCTGCTGGGCGTGTCGGTCTGGATCCGTCTGTCGATGAATGAGTCGCCGGCTTTCGCCAAAATGAAAGCCGAAGGCAAGACCTCGAAAGCGCCGCTGTCGGAAGCCTTCCTCCAGCCACGCAACGCCAAGATCGTCTTCCTGGCCCTGATCGGCCTGACGATGGGCCAGGCCGTGGTCTGGTACACCGGCCAGTTCTACGCGCTGTTCTTCCTGACCCAGACCCTCAAGGTCGACGGCAGCACTGCCAACATCCTGATCGCCGTCTCGCTGCTGCTGGCAACGCCGTTCTTCATCTTCTTCGGCAATCTGTCGGACAAGATCGGCCGCAAGTGGATCATTCTCGGTGGCTGCCTGGTTGCCGCCGTGACCTACTTCCCGATCTTCGGCGCGATCACCCACTACGCCAATCCAGCGCTGGAAACCGCACTGAAAAATTCGCCAGTGACCGTGGTTGCCGATCCAGCAACCTGCCACTTCCAGTTCAACCTGACGGGCCAGAAGAAATTCCCATCGTCGTGCGATATCGCCACCGGCATGCTGACCGCGGCATCGGTGAGCTACACCAAGGTTGACGCTGCTCCTGGCACGGTTGCCGTGGTCAAGATCGGCGACAAGGAACTGCCATCGTTCAACGCCAACATGACCGCCACCGGCCTGCAGTTCGACGCCGACAGCAAGGCTAAGGAAGCGGCACTGAAGAAGGAAATCGGCGGCGCCATCAAGGCAGCTGGCTATCCTCCTAAAGCCGATCCGGAAGCGATCAACAAGCCGATGGTGACCTTGCTGCTGTTCATCCTGGTGATCTACGTGACCATGGTCTACGGTCCGATCGCCGCGATGCTGGTGGAAATGTTCCCGACCCGTATCCGCTACACCTCGATGTCGCTGCCTTACCATATCGGTAACGGCTGGTTCGGCGGCTTGCTGCCAACCACCGCGTTCGCGCTGGTAGCCTACAAGGGCGACATCTACTACGGCCTGTGGTATCCGATCATCGTCGCTGCGATCACCGTCGTGATTGGCGCCCTGTTCGTCAAGGAAACCAAGGACAACGATATCTACGCCGCCGATTAATCGGTTGGAGACGCCCGGACCGGAACACTGGTCCGGGCAGTATCGGATGTAAAAAATGCCGCTAGCGATAGCGGCATTTTTCATTCCCGGGTGCATAATGTCGATGTTGAACGCCACGGTCAAAAGCGGCGTATATTGCTCGTATCGTCCCCGCATGAAGGAAGCCGCCATGAACACCACCATCCGCCAAGCCGTCCTCGCCGCAGCCCTGCTGTCGGTCTCGCTGATCGCCTCGGCGGCGGCCACCGTCACGTATGTCAATCCGGACAAGATGACCGATGTGCCGCGCGACCGGGCCGATCGCGAATCGATGGAAGCGGACTTCCTCGAGCATTTCAACACGCTGGCGGCGCGCTTGCCGGCGGGACAGGACTTGAAGATCGACATCATCGATATCGACCTGGCCGGCGACGTGTTTCCGCGCGTGGCCCTGCGCAACGTGCGGGTGCTGCGCGGGCGTGGCGACGCCCCGCGCATCCATCTGCGCTACCGGATCGAGCAAAACGGCAACCTGGTCAGCAGCGGCGAACGCGAACTCACCGACATGAGCTACATGATGCACTACAGCACCATGAACCGTGACATGTACAGCTACGAATTCCAGTTGCTCGACGACTGGTTCCGCAAGGACATCGTCGCCACCCGCTAGGCGTTTACGCGCGGCTTGACCGGTGGTCGAGGTCAAGCCGCAAGGCTTCCTGTGTCAGAATGCCGGCTGCGGCAAGCCGTCGCGCGCGGCGGGGCGGCCCCGGACATTGAGGAAGTGGATGCACAAGTTAATCTCGGAACTGACACGTTTATATTTGCCGGCCGGCGCACTCACGCCGGAAGCCATGGAGCGGCAACTGCGCGGCCAGGACGTCGCGCCAACGGGCCTGGTCGACTCCAGGGGCATGACGCGCGCCATCGTGATCGCCTTCCCGAAAATCCCCGAGCGCGAAGACGAAGCCCACTGGAGCCTGCTGTGCGAAGTGGCCAATGCCTTGCAGGCCGATCTCGGCTTTCCCGCGCCGGCGGTCAGCATTTCCGGCAGCGACGGCTTCCGCCTGTGGCTGTCCCTGGCGGCGCCGATTCCGGTGGCGCTGGCGAATCAATTGCTCGCCCTGCTGAACAAGACCTATTTTCCCGCCATGCCGCTCCAAGCCGACGCCGGCGCACCGGTCGCGCTGCCGCCTTGCCTGGACCCGCGCACCGAAAAATGGGCGGCGTTCATCAATCCCGGACTTGGCGCTTCGTTCGCCGCCGACGCCGGCCTGGAAATGCCGCCGCCGCTGGCCGGTCAAATCGCCCTGCTCGATTCCTTGCATAGTATTGGCGAGGCCCAGTTGCAAAAGGCGCTGAACATTCTCGCGGGCCAAAACCAGAGTGCGTCGCCGCCGGAGCCGCCCTCGCCTGTCGGCGCCAAGCCTGCCGACGGCCTGCTGTTGAAAGACGCGACACTGGAAGATATCGTCCGTCACCTGCATGCAAAAAATATCGAGCCGACCTTCCGGCATCGGCTGCCGCGCTAGCTGACGATCACCCCGGCGCCTCGCGATCGGAGCGCGGCGCGAAGCGTTCGAGCACATGGCGGCTCATGCCGCTGGCCAGCGCCTCCTCAGCCAGGAACACAGTGCCGAGGCCTTCCTTGCGTATCATTCGCGCATCCTCCTCGCTGTCGGAGCGGAACACGATTTCGATCGCCGGGTTCAATGTCAGCGCCGTACTGGCAATATGCCGCAGGTCGAGCGGATCGGCGGTGGCCACCACCAGCATGGCGGCCGCGCCGATATGCGCTTGCACCAGCACTGCCGGTTCGTTGGCGTCGCCCGACACCGCCGCCACGCCTTGCTTGCGCAAGCGTTCGACCAGCTCGCGGTTCTGTTCCGCCACCACGTAGGGAATGCCGCGCTCGGCCAGCGCGGCGGCGATCCGCCGACCGACCCGGCCATAACCGACCAGCACGACCTGCCCTTTCAGGTATTGCCCCTCGGTGCTCATCGGCAGCTCGGCGTAGGGATCGCCGCGGCTTTCCAGCGTGCGCGCCAGGGCCGAGCGCCGCAGCGCCCAACGCCGCAGGGGTTCGATGGCGGCGAACAGCAGAGGATTGACGGCAATCGAAATCAGCGCGCCGGCCAGCACCAGGCTCATGCCCTCGTCCGGCAGCAAGCCCAGCGTCAAGCCGAGGCCGGCCAGAATAAAGGAGAATTCGCCGATCTGCGCCAGGCTGGCCGCCACCGTCAAGGCGGTGTTGAGCGGATAGCGGAAGGCCAGCACGATCGCCAGCGCGGCAATCGCCTTGCCGATAATGATGATGGCTACCACCGCCAGCAGCTGCATCGGTTGCTCGACCACGATCGCCGGCTTGAACAGCATGCCGACCGAAACGAAGAACAGCACCGAAAACGCATCGCGCAGGGGCAGCGATTCCTCGGCGGCGCGGTGGCTGAATTCCGATTCGCGCATCACCATGCCGGCGAAGAAGGCGCCGAGCGCGAAGGATACGCTGAACAACTTGGCCGCGCCGAAGGCAATGCCGATGGCGCTGGCGACCACGGCCAGGGTGAACAGTTCACGCGAGCCGGTCTTGGCAATCTGCGCCAGCAGCCAGGGCAACAGGCGCCGTCCGCCGACCAGCATGACGGCGACAAAGGCGCCCACTTCGAGCAGAGTGATGCCGATGGTCATCCACAAAGGTTTGGCCGACGCCGCCAGCAGCGGGTCGATTTTACCGCCTAGCATGCCGGCCACCGGCGGCAGCAGCACCAGCACCAGCACGGTGGCGAGGTCCTCCACCACCAGCCAGCCGACCGCGATCTTGCCATTCATCGATTCGAGCACGCCACGGCTCTCGAGCGCCTTGAGCAGCACCACCGTGCTGGCGCACGACAACGATAGCCCAAACACCAGGCCGCTGCCCCAGCTCCAGCCCCACCAGGTGGCGACCAGCATGCCAAGCACGGTCGCCAGGCCCATTTGCACCACCGCCCCCGGCAGGGCGATCCGCTTGACCGCCATCAGGTCCTTGAGCGAGAAATGCAGGCCAACGCCGAACATCAGCAGCATGACGCCGATTTCCGACAGCTCGGAAGCCAGCTTGACGTCGGCGACAAAGCCCGGCGTGCCCGGCCCGATGAGGATGCCGGCGACCAGGTAGCCGACCAGCGCCGGCACCTTGAAGCGTTCGGCCACGAAGCCGAACAGCAGTGCGACGCCGAAGCCGGCGGCCAGGGTAGTGATCAGCGGTATATTGTGTTCCATCGTTTCCCAGGTCACTCCCGCGCCCGGCGCGCGGCGCGAGACCGCTGACCGGGACGGAATCAGTCGTTAAAGCCCTTGCCTTGCTGGGCCAGTTGAACCATCAGCGGGGCCGGCGTCCAGGCGTCGCCATGGCGTCCGGCGGCGTATTTTTCCATCGCCATCAACACATTGAGCAAGCCCACCGTGTCGGCGTAGAACATCGGCCCGCCCCGATGCAGCGGAAAGCCATAGCCGGTCAGATACACCATGTCGATGTCGGAGGCGCGTTGGGCAATGCCCTCTTCCAGGATGCGCGCGCCCTCGTTGACCAAAGAGTACACCAGCCGTTCAATGATCTCCTGTTCGCCGATCTTGCGCCGCTCCAGGCCCAGCTCGGCCGAGTGGCGCACGATCATGGCGTCGACCTCGGGGTTCGGGTAAGCCTTGCGGTCGCCCGCCTTGTAGTCGTACCAGCCGGCGCCGGTTTTCTGGCCGAAGCGGCCCATCTCGCACAGCAGGTCGGCGCTTTTCGAATAGACGATCTCGGGCGATTCGACCGCGCGCCGCTTGCGGATGTACCAGCCGATATCGTTGCCGGCCAAGTCGCCCATGCGGAACGGTCCCATCGCGAAGCCGAATTTCTCCGCCGCCTTGTCGACCTGTTCCGGCAGGCAGCCCTCGTCGAGCAGGAAGCCGGCCTGGCGGATGTACTGCTCGATCATGCGGTTGCCGATGAAGCCGTCGCACACGCCCGACACCACGCCGGTCTTGCGCAACTTCTTCGACAGCGCCAGCGCGGTGGCCAGCACGTCCTTTCCAGTGTGTTCGCCGCGCACGATTTCGAGCAGCTTCATGACGTTGGCTGGGCTGAAGAAATGGGTGCCGATCACGTCCTGCGGGCGGTCGGTGAAGGTGGCGATCCGGTTCAGGTCGAGTGTCGACGTGTTCGAGGCGAGAATGGCGCCCGGCTTCATCACGGCGTCGAGCCGGCGGAACACCTGCTCCTTGACCGCCATGTCCTCAAACACGGCTTCGATCACGATGTCGGCCTGGGCAATATCCTCGTACGCCAGGGTGCCGCTGATCAAGCCGATGCGCTGGGCGCACTTTTCCGGCGTCAGCTTGCCCTTCTTGGCCGAACCCTCGTAATTCTTGCGGATGGTCGCCAGGCCCTTGTCGAGCGCTTCCTGGTTCGTTTCGAGCAGCAGCACCGGGATGCCGGCGTTGGCGAAGTTCATGGCGATGCCGCCGCCCATGGTGCCGGCGCCGACCACCGCCGCCAGCGCGATGTCGCGCACCGGCGTGTCGGCCGGCACGTCCGCCACCTTGCTGGCGAGCCGCTCGGCAAAGAAGGCGTGGCGCAGGGCCTTCGATTCGGTGGTCTGGATCAGGTGGAAGAAGCGCTCGCGCTCGAACGCCATGCCGGCCTCGAAGGGCTTGGTGACCGAGGCGGCGACGGTGTCGACGCATTCGAGCGGCGCCGGAAACGGCCCGGCCATTGCCTTGACGGTATTGCGGCTAAATTGCAGGAAGGCTTCGTGGTTCGGGTAGTCGACCTTCCGATCGCGTACCTTCGGCAAGGGCCGCGCGTCCGCTACGCTGTCGGCGAACGCGACCGCCGAGGCGATCAGGTCGGCGCCGGCCGCAAACACCTGGTCGAACAGGCCGCTGTCGGCCAGCTTGTCGGACATCACCGGATTGCCCGAGACGATCATGTTGAGCGCCGCTTCCAGCCCAATCGCGCGCGGCAGGCGCTGGGTGCCGCCGGCGCCCGGCAACAGGCCCAACTTCACTTCCGGCAGCGCGATCTGGGCGCCGGGCAAGGCGACCCGGTAGTGGCAGCCGAGCGCCAGTTCGAGTCCGCCACCCATGCAGACGCTGTGGATCGCGGCGACGACCGGCTTGGTGGCGCTCTCGGCCACGCTGATGAGGGTATGCAGGGTCGGCTCGGCCAGCGCCTTGGGCGAATTGAATTCCTTGATATCGGCGCCGCCCGAAAAGGCCTTGCCGGCACCGGTGATCACCATGGCCTTGACGGCGTCGTCGGCCAGCGCCCGGCGGATTGCCGCGACCGCCGCGCTGCGCGTGGCCAGTCCCAGTCCGTTGACCGGCGGGTTATTCAGTGTGATGACGGCAACGCTGCCGCTGACCTGGTAATCGGCGCTCATGAGTCTCCCTGTAGTGATGATTCAGCAAGGGTGAACTATACAACGAAAAAGTACGGTCGTCTTTTTTATGCCGACGAGTTCGGGCGATCGGTTCAGGCGGTCGGCAGCTTATGGTCGCGGAACTGCTCGCGCAATTTGTTCTTCTGGATCTTGCCGGTGGCGCCGGTCGGCAGCGCTTCGACGAACAGCACGTCGTCCGGCATCCAGAAGCGCGCCACCTTGCCGTCGAAAAAGGCCAGCAATTGCTCGCGCGTGAGTTCCTGGCCCGGCCGCTTGATCACCAGCAGCAGCGGCCGCTCATCCCATTTCGGGTGGGCGATGCCGATGCAGGCGGCCTGCAAGACGGCCGGATGCGCCATCGCGATATTCTCGAGGTCGATGGTGCCGATCCATTCGCCACCTGACTTGATCACGTCCTTGCTGCGGTCGGTGATCTGCATGTAGCCGTCGGCGTCGATGGTGGCCACGTCGCCGGTCGGGAACCAGCCATCCTTGAGCACGTCGCCGCCCTCGTTCTTGAAATAACTGTCGATGACCCAGGGGCCCTTGACCAGCAGATGGCCGAAAGTGGCGCCGTCCCACGGCAGTTCCGCGCCGGCATCGTCGACGATCTTCATGTCGACCCCGAACACCGCGTGCCCTTGCTTGTGCAGCACCTTGCGCTGCGCTTCGCGCGGCAGGCTCAGGTGGCGGTTCTGCAGCGTGCAGGTGGTGCCCAGCGGCGACATCTCCGTCATGCCCCAGGCGTGCGTCACCTCGACGCCGAAGTGGTCGATCAGGGTGTCCATCATGGCCGGCGGACAGGCCGCCCCGCCGATCACGGTGCGGCGGAATGTCGAGAATTTCAGGTCGTTCTGCAAGGCGTAATTGATCAGGCCGAGCCAGACCGTCGGCACGCCGGCCGAGAACGTCACGCGCTCCGATTCGAACAGCTCGTACAGCGATTTTCCGTCCAGCGCGGGACCGGGAAAAACCATCTTGGCGCCCGACAGCAGCACCGAGTAGGGCAAGCCCCAGGCGTTCACGTGGAACATCGGCACCACCGGCAGCACGGTGTCGATGGCCGACACGTTCAGGGCGTTCGGCATGGCTGAACCATACGCGTGCAGCACGGTCGAACGGTGGGAATACAGCGCGCCTTTCGGGTTGCCGGTGGTGCCGGAGGTGTAGCACAGCGAGGCGGCCGAGCGCTCGTCGAATTGCGGCCAGGCGTAGCTGTCGTCGCTGCTGCTGATCAAATCCTCGTAGCACATCAGCGTGGGGATGCCGGTCTCTTTCGGCATGTGTTCGGGGCCGGCCATCAGCACGTACGCTTTGATCATCTTGCAGTGCTGCGAGACGATTTCCATCATCGGCAGGAAAGTCAGGTCGAAGAACACGACCTTGTCCTCGGCATGGTTGATGATGTAGGCCAGTTGCTCCGGGTGCAGGCGCGGGTTGATGGTGTGCAGCACCGCGCCCGAACCGGACACGGCGTAGTAAAGCTCCATGTGGCGGTAGCCGTTCCAGGCCACCGTGGCGACCCGCTCGCCCATCTGCACCCCAAGCCCGCTGAGCGCCTTGGCCATCCGGCGTGCCCGATCGGCGCAGTCGCGGTAGGTATAGCGGTGCAGGTCCCCTTCGACCCGGCGCGAGACGATCTCGGCATTGGCGAAGTGCTTGGCCGCGTAGTCGATGATGGTTGAAATCAGCAAGGGCTGATCCATCATCTGGCCCATCAGGGGACTCATCGGTAAGGGCGGCATGGATTCTCCTGTGATCGCTGGCAGCGGAGCTTGAGTTTTGACCAAGCATGGCAAAACAGTCAATGGCTATCGATGCTGCGACGCACAAGTATTGACGCGGCACAATCTGGCAGCTTCCATTCGCATACATTGAATCGCAAGAAAATATTTTTACAATGTGACAATGTGTGAACATTTACGCCATTTGTTTCGGCTATTCTTTATGTTTTCAATTAGCAATTTCCGATGCCATTCAACATGCATAAGCGAACAATGAACAAGCCAGCGATGATCTTCGCCTGCCTGCTGATGCTGGGCCAGGCCGGCTGCGCGGTCCAGCACACGCACGTCGACGCCCCGATGACGGTCGTTTCCGAGACCCCGGGCCGCTGGACGCTGACTCAAACCTTGCCGCTCACCTTGCAGACCGGCTATTCGCGCATCCTCAAACAGGGCAGCCGCTGGACCGTTGTCGGTCAGCTGTCACAAGGCACGGTATACCGGCCTTATCACGATGTGTTCACGCTCGAAGGAGCGAATACGCATGAAGCCTACCTGGTCGTCGCCAACGATGTCCTGGTCGGCTTCTATCTGCCGGCGGAAGCCGGGTTTTCCCCGTTTGGGCCTCGTCCCAGCATCTCATTAAAACAATAAGGACCACGATGAAACTGCTTCACATTGCATTGCTGGGCGCCGCGTTCGCCCTGACCGGTTGCGCCGCGACCGGCCCGAGCTTCGCCGACGCCGAAAAAGCCGCCGTCAAACTGAGCCCGGATCAAGGGCGGGTCTACTTCTACCGCAACGACAATTTTGTCGGCGGCGGCGTGCGTCCCGAGATCAAGCTCGATGGCGCCGTGGTGGGCCAATCGACCCCGGGCGGCTATTTCGTCGTTGACAGCAAGCCTGGCAGCCACGAAGCATCCACCAGCACCGAAGTGGCCAGCCGCCTGACCTTTGTGCTCGACAAAGGCGAAACCAAATACGTGCGCACCGATGTCAACATGGGCTTGCTGGTAGGCCATGTGGTGCCCTCCCTGATCGGCGAAGAACAAGCCAAGAAGGAACTCGTGTCGCTGAAAAATACCAGCGCTGGCGCCAAGTAAGCCGATACCGGCATGGGCTGCTTCGGCCCATGCCTGCGGCGCCCCTGACTTCCAGGGGGCCAGCTATCGCGGCCATGTTCTGCCGCAGAAACGGCTAGCTCGCCTCATGCAAATCGGCGACGCGCTACAATGGACACCTCCTGAACCGACCGAGGATTTGCCATTACTTCCGACGATCTGCCGCTGAGCAATTCATTTGCCCAGCTCCCGCCCGCGTTCTACACCCGCCTGATGCCGACGCCCTTACCGGCGCCCTACTTTGTTGCGGCCAGCGCCGCCGCGGCCGGTCTGATCGGCCTTGACGCCGCCGCGCTCGCCAGCCAGGACTTCGTCGACACTTTGACCGGCAACCGCGTGCCGGCCCGCTCCCAGCCATTGGCGGCCGTGTATTCCGGCCACCAGTTCGGCGTGTGGGCCGGCCAGCTGGGCGACGGCCGCGCCATCCTGCTCGGCGACATCGCCACCGCCGCCGGGCCGATGGAATTGCAACTCAAGGGCGCCGGCTTGACGCCATATTCGCGCATGGGCGACGGCCGCGCCGTGCTGCGCTCGTCGATCCGCGAATTCCTCTGCTCGGAAGCGATGGCCGCGCTCGGCATTCCCACCACCCGCGCCCTGATCGTCACCGGCTCGGACCAGCGGGTCGCGCGCGAAACGCTGGAGACGGCCGCCGTGGTCACCCGCATGGCGCCCAGCTTCGTGCGTTTCGGCTCGTTCGAGCACTGGTTCTACCGCGACAAGCCGGAGGAGCTGCGCACCCTCGCCGAGTACGTGCTCGACAATTTCTATCCCGAATTGCGCGACGACCCGAATCCCGTCAAGGCCCTGCTGACCGAAGTCACGCGCCGCACTGCGCGCATGATCGCCCAATGGCAGGTGGTCGGCTTCATGCATGGTGTGATGAACAGCGACAATATGTCGATCCTCGGCTTGACGCTCGACTATGGCCCGTTCGGCTTCATGGAAGCCTTCGATTCCGGCCACATCTGCAACCACACCGACCAGCGGGGCCGCTATTCCTACGCCAACCAGCCGCAGATCGGCCACTGGAATTGCTACGCGCTGGGCCAGGCCCTGCTGCCGCTGATCGGCTCGGTCGAAGACACCGAGCAAGCGCTGGCCGTCTACCAGCCCGAATTCGCCAGCGCCATGGACGCCCTGCTGCACGCCAAGCTGGGCCTGCGCACCACCGCCGAGACCGACAGCGCGCTGTTCGACGCCATGTTCGCGCTGATGCAGGCGAACCATGTCGACTTCACCCAGTTCTTCCGCCGCCTGGGCGCGCTGCGGCTCGACACGTCCGAGGGCGACGCCCTGCTGCGCGACATGTTCATCGAGCGCGAGGCGTTCGACGCATGGGCGATACAATACCGTCAGCGCCTGCGCGCCGAGGGCAGCGACGATGCCGCGCGCAAGCTGGCGATGAACGCCTGCAATCCCAAGTACGTGCTGCGCAACTACCTGGCCCAGGTCGCCATCGAGAAAGCCCAGCAAAAGGATTTCAGCGAAGTCGCGCGCCTGCTTGCCGTGCTTGAACGTCCTTACGACGAGCAGCCCGAGCACGAACAGTACGCCGCCCTGCCTCCGGACTGGGCCAGCCACCTCGAGGTGAGCTGTTCCTCATGATTAATTGAAGTGATGCAGAAAGTAATGCCATGACTGACGACACAGGCAATAAACCAGCGGAGGCCTCCGGCCCCAAAGTGCGCAAGACCGATGCCGAATGGCGCGCCATGCTCGACACGATGGAATACCAGGTCGCGCGACACGCCGCCACCGAACGCGCCTTCACCGGCAAGTTCTGGGACCACCACGAGCACGGCATCTACACCTGCGTGTGCTGCAACACGCCGCTGTTCGCTTCCGACGCCAAGTTCGATTCCGACTGCGGCTGGCCGAGCTACTTCACTGCGCTCGACCCCGCCAACGTGATCGAAAAGACCGATCGCACCCATGGTATGCTGCGCACGGAGATCATCTGCGCGGTGTGCGACGCCCACCTGGGCCATGTATTTCCCGACGGCCCGCCGCCGACCGGCCTGCGTTACTGCATCAACTCGGCGTCGCTGCGCTTCACCCCGACCTGATCCTGACCTGATCCTGACCTGATTCCGACCTGATTCCTACCCTACCTAATCGGCACCACCCATGAAATTCTTGTTCGATCTGTTTCCCGTCGTTCTCTTCTTCGCCGTGTTCCGCTGGGGCGAGGGCCACAAGGAAGCGTCGGCCGCTCTGCTGGCCCAATACCTGGGCGGCATCATCGCCGGCGGCGCGGTCACACTCAGCCAGGCGCCCATCGTGCTGGCCACGGTGGTCGGCATCGTCGCCACGGTCTTGCAGATCGGCTACCTGCTGGTGCGCGGACGCAAGGTCGACGGCATGCTGTGGATTTCGCTGGGCATCATCAGCATCATGGGCGGCCTGACGATCTATTTCCACAACCCGGACTTCATGAAATGGAAACCGACCATCCTGTACTGGGTGTTCGCGGCGGTGCTGCTGATCAGCCAGCTCGTCTACAAGAAGAACCTGATGCGCAAGGTGATGGAGGAAACGGTCAAGCTGCCGGACGCCGTCTGGACCCGCGTTTCGCTCGCCTGGATCAGCTTCTTCATCGCGATGGGCCTGCTCAACCTGTTCGTCGCCTTCGTGCTCTTCAAGGGCAACGACAGCGCCTGGGTTAACTTCAAGCTGTTCGGCGCGACCGGCATCTTTTTCGTCTTCATCGTCGGCCAGACCCTGATGCTGTCGAAGTACATGAAGGAAGAAGCATGAGCGAGCAGGAAAGCCGCATCGAACGCATTCGCCGCCTGGTCGGCGCCGCGCTCGCGCCCACCGAACTCGAGCTCATCGACGAATCGGCGCTGCATGCCGGTCATGCCGGCGCGGCCTCCGGCGGCGGCCACTACCGCATGCGGATTGTCTCGTCCCGATTCGAAGGTGTCAGGCTCGTCATGCGCCATCGACTCGTGTATGATTCCGTGCACGATATGATGCGCACTGAAATTCACGCCCTTGCCATCACCGCTTTGGCACCGTCCGAGGCGGGTTGAGCCGGGTCGGATTTTCAGGGATTCTTAAGAAACCTGTCCGACAATCGTAGACCAAGCATAACAATAACCTTTCTTTGTCCAAGCAACTTTCCCCCTCACAGGAATTAATAATGACTTTTAAGCCAGCCCGCTTGCTGTTAGCACTTCTTGCCGTCGTCGCCATGCCTGCCTTCGCGCAGAACGTCGCTGTTGTGAACGGCAAACCAATCCCTAGCTCGCGCGTGGATGCGGTCGTCAAGCAAGTAGTTGCCCAAGGCCAACAACCAGACACCCCACAGCTGCGCGACGCCGTCAAGAAAGACCTGATCGGCCGCGAAGTGCTGATGCAGGAAGCCGTCAAACAAGGCTACGAGAAAGACGCGACCGTCAAGCAGCAGCTCGACAGCGCACGCCAGAGCATCATCATCTCGGCCATGCTGCGCGACTACGTCGCCAAGAACCCGGTCAAGGATGCCGACGTCAAGGCCGAGTACGACCGCTACAAGGCCAGCGCCGGCGACAAGGAATACCATGTGCGCCACATCCTGGTGGCCACCGAAGCCGAAGCCAAAGCCATCATCGACAAGCTGAAGGCCGGCTCGAAGTTTGAAGACCTGGCCAAGACCTCGCTCGACACCGGCACCGCTGCCACCGGCGGCGATCTCGACTGGGCAAGCCCGTCGTCGTTCCCGA
>JBDSTZ010000098.1:0-6472 GCA_039927975.1 Massilia sp.
CGTTGGTTTCTACAACTGCAAGCGATTGAATTCAGTACTGGGCAATCTGCCGCCCGCCGCCTACGAACGGAAAATGGCAAAAACCGCCCCTATGGAAGTGTCCGAAATAACTTGACCACTGCACTGCGCCGGCCCCGTTTGTCAGGAAGTCACGCGCAAGCTGCCGGGATTCGTCAGCGAGACGAAGCGATGGTGCCGCATGATCCAATACATGATCCCGGAAACGAAGAGGCCGAACAGCACGATGATGACGTTGAGATCGATATTCAATTTCAACAGCAAGGCATACACCGCCAGGCAATACAGGATCGACAGGTTTTCGTTGAAATTTTGCACGGCGATGGAATGGCCCGCGCTCATCAGGATCTTGCCGCGATGCTGCAGCAAGGCGTTCATCGGCACCACGAAAAAGCCCGAGACCGCGCCGATCAGCACCAGCATCGGGTAGGCCAGCACAGGGGTATGCACCCACGGCATGGCGGTGATCGTCAGGCCCATCACTACGCCCAAGGGCAACACTTTCAAAGTGTTATTCAAGGTGACAAAGCGGGTTGCCGCGATGGCGCCGATTGCCATGCCGACCGCGACGATCCCCACCATGCTGGTCGCTTTTTCAAAGGGAATGTGCAGCGACCGTTGCGCCCAGCCCAGCACGATATATTGCAAGGTCGCGCCGGCGCCCCAGAACAGCGTGGTGACGCCCAAGGAAATCTGCCCCAGCCTGTCGCGCCAGAGGATCCGCGCGCACGACGAAAAATCAATGAGCAACTTGATCGGGCCGTGGACTTGCGGAGGATATTTGGCGCCGCTGTTCGGAATAAACAGATTGAACAAAGCGGCCAGCATGTAGATCAGAATTAGGACGGTGAGCGCGATTTGGGTCGTCGCGTTGACACCTGAACTGAAGGCGGGGACGCCTAAACTATGCAGCAACGCCGAGGTATGCCCGCTGACGAGTGCTCCGCCGAGCACCGTTCCAAGAATAATAGACCCGACGGTCAGCCCTTCGATCCAACCGTTCGCCGGGATCAATTTTTCCGGCGGCAGCAGCTCGGTGAGAATGCCGTACTTGGCCGGCGAGTAGACCGCCGCGCCAAAGCCGACCACGCCGTAGGCAAGCAGCGGATAGACGTCGAAGAACAGCAGCGCGCAGCCGGATATCTTGATCGCATTCGCGATGAACATCACCCGCCCCTTGGGCATCGAATCGGCGAACGCGCCGACGAACGCGGCGAGCAGAATATAGAACAGGACGAACGACTGCTTGAGCATCGGCGACAGGAAGGCCGGGCTGTTGTTGCGCGTGAGAAGATCGATTGCGACGAACAACAGTGCATTGTCGGCGAGCGAAGAAAAAAACTGCGCTGCCATGATGCAGTAGAAGCCACGTATCATCCGTCATGCCCTTGTTGTTATGGTAAGCGCTGCTTTATACCATGAACGACGGGGCGGACCAAATAGAAGGGAGGGACAAGTGCGCCCGCCGCAGCCGGACAATGAGAACTACCGGATAGCTCGCGCTTGCCGGAATTTACATTTGTCGACGACACGAGGATGGCGCAGGAGCGCGGCAAAGATCAATACGTGTCGGGTTGGGTAACCTAGAAATATTTCGACAAATAGAAGACGCCGGAATCGGGAAAAATCGTGGCGACGCGGCCGGACTTGATCTCGCCGAGGATGCTGGCAATGCCTGCCGTGACACAACCGCTCGAACCGCCTACCAGCATGCCTTCCGTCTGCGCCAGGCGTTGGCAATATTCCAGCGCATCCTCGTCCGAGACCTGAATGACTTCGTCGACTGACGACGCGTCGAAGCTGGCGGCCGGCTCGCGTTTTCCCACTCCTTCTATCCGGCTGCGAAAGGCGTGGCCGCCTTGCCTGCCTTGCAAGGCGGAGCGATACGCAGAACCCAAGGGCTCGACGCCGATCACCACGATGCGGGGATTGCGCTCTTTTAGAAACCGGCCAACGCCGGAAATGGTTCCTCCGGTGCCGATCCCGCACACGAAATAATCGATCTGACCGGCGGTTTGCTCCCAGAGTTCGGGCGCGATGCCGGTGTAATGCGCCTCGCTATTGAGTTTCGAGCGGTATTGGTCGAGGTGAAAAGCGCCGGTTTCGCGCGCGATCGATTGCGCCTTTGAATGGTAGCTGCCGGCGTCCGCTACCGCCAGATCGGCCTCGCAAAGATGGACTTTGGCGCCGTAGGCGGCGATACGCTTGATCTTTTCGTGACTGGTGGTGTCAGGGACGGTGATTTCGCAATCGATGCCGTAGACGGCGCTGGCCATCGCCAGCGAGGCGCCGGTGTTACCGGACGACGATTCGACGACCTGCTCGGTAAAACGCTTTTTGTGCTGATGCGCCAACATGTATTTGACCATCCGGTCTTTGATACTGCCGCCAGGGTTCATGTATTCGAGCTTGGCCACCACTTCGACGTCGGGATGAGACGAAAACAGGCGATTGAGGGCAACCACGGGGGTGTGCCCGATAGCCTCCATGATCGAGGAGCAGACCTGCCGGGGCTTGCTGGAAGCAAACGCGTTCTCTGTCATAAATGCGAGGCTGTCAGTCAGGATGTACGGTTGATCGGCCGTGCACGATACGGCATGTCGATCTCGTTTCGCCCGGATCGTCTCACCCATATCGCATTGAAATCATTCTACAACTAAATCGTTTTCGTTCCCATTTTCAATGGAACGCGCTCCGTGGCAAGGAAAATCAGGCGAACGGGGTAGGCATTTTCAATAGCCTGGCAGCCGACGATCATCACTCGTCTGGCTCAGAACACGGTTGTAAGGCAGTCCCCCCTTGTCGAGGAACCGAATGGAAGAAAAAAGCGAAGTGACACGTGATTCGGCGCTCGGCGCCGATTCAAATCCCCCTTGGCCTGGCGCCAGCGATAAACTCGATACCCGTCCGGCGCACCAGCTCTTCGTATGAAATAGGCTTGCCTGCGCGCGCCTCGTCGGTGTTTTCCAGCCAATGCGCCCAGGCGCGGTTGGCCGAAGGGTCATAGACCAGCTTGTACAGGTACTTGGGTATCCACACCCGGTTTGGCCCCAGCGTGTGCACAGGCGCGGAATAAACAGGCCCAGTGAACACGAACACATCGCCGGCGGCGCGCTGCACATACTTGCGCGTCGCCTTCTCAATGTTTTTTGCCCACGCCCCGCGATTGTTGGCGGGCGCCTGCGGCACCATATTACTCAGGCTGAAAGATTGGGCCATGGCCTGGGCATTCGGCATGTCGGCGGCGGGCGCCATATGCCCGCGGTCGAACCGCACTTCAAACCCGTCCTGCTGGAGTCGCGACTTGAAATCCTCCAGACGAGAACGGTCAGCGCTTGGCAGACGTTTCTCTTCGTAGAATTTGTCGGTGCGCTCTTCGCCTTCGGCGTCGGCAAGCTGGGTTTTACTGAGCCGTTCCGCGACATACACAGGCGTTTTCGATTGACCGGAATACAGCACCGCAAAGGCATCGAAACACAATTCCCGCTGCCGCTCCGGCGACGCGTGCGATACCTTCGGTACCACACCGTTCACAAAAAACCGGGGGCAGCCCTCGAACCCGGCACGGGCGGAAAATGAAGTGAAAAACGCGACAACGACAACGACAAAGTACCGTGCACCCGACATCTATTTCTCAACTGTGAATCAACTACGCCTGCAAAATCTTTTGCTATCTGTGCACTTGAACCCGTCGCACAAAAAAAGACACCTGAAAAGCAAAAAGCCCAACCGGTGAAGGCTGGGCTTTCGCGTTACTGCTATGTTCTGGCTCCCCGACCTGGACTCGAACCAGGGACCTGCGGATTAACAGTCCGTCGCTCTACCAACTGAGCTATCAGGGAAAAGAGGCAACATTGTATGTTTTCCGCGCTGCTTTGTCAAGGTTCTGACTTACTACCGAACAGCGCTTCAACTTCCTTTGCTACCCTTCCGAATTCATCTTTCGATCAATCCGAAGAAGCAAGATCTTAAAGTACTTTCGCGATCGCGTCAATGACGAGATCGATGTTTTTCGAGTTCAACGCAGCCACGCAGATGCGGCCGGTGTCGACCGCGTAAATCGATTCCGCGCGCAGGCTGGCGACTTGCTCTTTGGTCAAACCGGAGTACGAGAACATGCCGACCTGCTCGCGCACGAATTCGAAATCGTGGGCGGGCGCTTTTTCTTTCAGCTTGCGCACGAACTCGTCGCGGGTCTGCTTGATGCGCACGCGCATGCCGGCCAGTTCGTCTTCCCACAGCTGGCGCAGTTCCGGCGTGGTCAGCACGGTGGCGACGACCTTGCCGCCGTGCAGCGGTGGATTCGAGTAGTTGGTGCGCACCACGCGCTTGACTTGCGACAGCAGGCGCCCTGCTTCTTCGGCGCTGGCCGCCACCACGCTGAGCGCACCGACGCGTTCGCCGTACAGCGAGAACGATTTCGAGAACGAGTTCGAGATCAGCAGCGGGCCGCCGGCGTCGGCGAAGCGGCGCACCACAGCGCCATCTTCGGCGATGCCCGAGCCGAAGCCCTGGTAAGCCATGTCGAGGAAAGGAATCAGGCCGCCAGCGGTGACGGCGGCGATGACTTCGCCCCACTGCTCTACCGTCAGGTCGGCGCCGGTCGGGTTGTGGCAGCAGGCGTGCAGCAGCACGATCGCGCCCTTCGGCATCGCTTTGAGCGAGGCGAGCATGCCGGCGAAATCCACGCCGTGGGTGGCCGCGTCGTAGTAGGTGTAATTGTTGACCGTGAAGCCGGCGCTTTCGAACAGCGCGCGGTGGTTTTCCCAGCTCGGGTCGCTGATGTAGACCTGCGAATCAGGCGAGAAACGCTTGAGGAAGTCGGCGCCCAGCTTGAGCGCGCCGGTGCCGCCCACGGCCTGCACGGTGATCGCGCGTTTTTCTTGAATAATCGGGCTGTCGGCGCCAAATACCAGCTCTTGCACCGCCTTGTCGTAGGCGGCCAGGCCCTCGATCGGCAGGTAGGTGCGCGGGGTCTGCTGTTCGATCAGCAGCGCCTCGGCCTTGCGCACGCAGGCGAGCAGCGGCACTTTGCCATTGTCGTCATAATAGACACCGACGCCGAGGTTGATTTTCGCTGGGTTGGTGTCGGCATTGAAGGCTTCCGTAATCCCGAGGATCGGATCGCGTGGGGCCATCTCGATGGCGCTGAAAATGCTGGCTGAGGCAGTGGAAGTCATCGTAGTAAGCTAAAATTATCGGCTGGTTCGCAGCTGGGTTGTAGACGGTCCCGGAAAGGCTAGTTACGGCCGGGGCGCAGGCGGACCACCATTTTAACAAAGGTCTGATCGTATGGCTGATTTATCCGTCGCAAGTAGCCCCCAGGGCGAGCCGCAGGCAACCGTGGTCACCTTCCCCGATTCGCCGTTCAAGCTGCACCAGCCCTTCCCGCCCGCCGGCGACCAGCCGACCGCCATCGCCGGCCTGGTCGAGGGCATCAACGACGGTCTGTCGTTCCAGACCCTGCTCGGCGTGACCGGCTCGGGCAAGACCTACACCATGGCCAACGTGATCGCCCAGGCCGGCCGTCCGGCCATCGTGTTCGCTCCCAACAAGACCCTGGCGGCCCAGCTGTACGCCGAATTCCGCGAGTTCTTCCCGCAGAACGCGGTCGAGTACTTCGTCAGCTACTACGATTACTATCAGCCGGAAGCCTACGTGCCGCAGCGCGACCTGTTCATCGAAAAGGACTCGTCGATCAACGAGCATATCGAGCAGATGCGCCTGTCGTGCACCAAGTCGCTGATGGAGCGGCGCGACGTGGTGATCGTGGCCACGGTGTCGGCCATTTACGGTATCGGCAACCCGAGCGAATACCATCAGATGATCCTGACCCTGCGGGCCAAGGACAAGGTCGCGCAGCGCGACGTGATCGCGCGCCTGATCCAGATGCAGTACACGCGCAACGAAGTCGACTTCGGGCGCGGCACCTTCCGCGTGCGCGGCGACACCATCGACATCTTCCCGGCCGAGCATGCCGAACTGGCGATCCGGCTTGAGATGTTCGACGACCAGATCGAGTCGCTGCAGCTGTTCGATCCCCTCACCGGCCGCGTGCGCCAGAAGATCCCGCGCTTTACCGTCTATCCCGGCTCGCACTACGTGACGCCGCGCTCCACGGTGCTGCGCGCGATCGAATCGATCAAGCTCGAACTGGCCGACCGCCTCGAGTTTTTCCGCAAGGAGAACAAGCTCATCGAAGAGCAGCGCCTTGAACAACGGACCCGCTTCGACCTCGAAATGATGGCCGAAATCGGCTTCACCAAGGGCATCGAGAACTACTCGCGCCACCTGTCGGGTGCCATGCCGGGCGAGCCGCCGCCGACGCTGGTCGACTACTTGCCGAAGGACGCGCTGATGTTCCTCGATGAGTCGCACGTGCTGGTCGGGCAGTTGAATGCGATGTACAACGGCGACCGCTCGCGCAAGACCAACCTGGTCGACTACGGCTTCC
>JBDSTZ010000099.1:0-9503 GCA_039927975.1 Massilia sp.
TGTTCGGCGCGGTGTTCCGCCACAAGGCGGCGCGGCTGGAGGAGGCCGGCATCCGGCGCCGCTCGCAGGAGCTGCTGGATTTTGTGGGCATCGGCCAGTTTGCCGAGCGCACCTCGAAATTCCTGTCGTACGGCGACCAGCGCCGACTGGAAATTGCCCGCGCCTTGGCCACGGAACCGAAGCTGCTGGCGCTGGACGAACCGGCCGCCGGCATGAATGCCACCGAAAAGCTGGCCTTGCGCGAGCTGCTGGTGAAAATCAAGAACGAAGGCAAGACCGTGCTGCTGATCGAACACGACGTCAAGCTGATGATGGGCCTGTGCGACCGCATCACGGTGCTTGAATACGGCAAGATCATCGCCGAAGGCTTGCCGGCGGAAATACAAAAGGACCCGGCCGTGATCAAAGCCTACCTGGGAGGCGCGCACTAATGAGCGACATCATTCTGAAAGTGGCCGGCTTGCAGGTCGCGTACGGCGGCATCAAGGCCGTCAAGGGCATCGACCTGGAAGTGAACAAGGGCGAGCTTGTCACCCTGATCGGCGCCAACGGCGCCGGCAAGACCACCACGCTGAAAGCCATCACCGGCACCTTGCCGGCTTGCCGCGTCGACGGCCAGATCAGCTACCTGGGCGCGCCGCTCAAGGGCCTGAGTTCGCACCAGCTGGTCGAGAAAAAGCTGGCCATGGTGCCGGAAGGGCGGGGCGTGTTCACCCGCATGTCGATCCATGAAAACCTGATGATGGGCGCCTACACGCGCAACGACAAGGCCGGCATCGACGCCGATATCGAGAAATGGTTCAGCGTGTTTCCGCGCCTGAAGGAGCGCGCTGCCCAGATGGCCGGCACCCTTTCCGGCGGCGAGCAGCAGATGCTGGCCATGGCGCGCGCGCTGATGTGCCATCCGACCCTGTTGCTGCTCGACGAGCCATCGATGGGCCTGGCGCCCATCATGGTCGAGAAGATCTTCGAAGTGATACGCGACGTGTCGAAGCAGGGCATCACGATCCTGCTGGTCGAGCAGAACGCCAAACTGGCGCTGCAGGCGGCGCATCGCGGTTACGTGATGGAATCGGGCGCGGTGATCATGAGCGGCAACGCGGCCGACATGCTGCACGATCCGCGCGTGCGCGCCGCTTACCTGGGCGAATAGGCTGGCGGCCAATTTTCCTGGCAGGAACGGCGTTCCTATCGTCCTCGAACGGCGTTCTTATCGCCCTTAATATCCGTTAACGATAACAAATAGATTGCGTTGTGGAAAACCCACGCTGAAATGCGCCGGCTGTTGAAAACGATAACTGTTTGGTGAATTGTGTGATATTTATAATAAACCGTCGACGCGAATTGGTGTTAGAGTTCGAGAACTTTAGCACCGATTTATTCAGTCAATGGAACGCGTATGTGCCCGACCCCGCCCGACACCGAACAGCCCACCCCCGACACCGAACCAGCGCCGCAGTTGCGGCGCTCGAACAACCGCCTCGCGCTGATCGTGGTGCTGCTCCTGCACGTCGCCGTGCTGGCGATCGTGCTGTTGTCGCGCTCGCGCGTGCTGCCGCCGAAGATCGATCCGCGCGAGACCGAAGTGGTGCTCTACATGCCCAAGCCGCCGGAGAAGAAGATCCCGCCACCCAAGCCTGTCGAGCCGAAAGTCGCGCCGCCCGTCGTGACGCCGCCCCAGGCGCCCGAGCCGGTTCCCCTGCCTAAGCTCGCCCCCGTGCCCGACGCGATCCGGGCACCGGACGCCGCGCCGCCACCGCCTGCCGCGCCACCGCCACCGCCACCGCCACCACCAATTCCGGTAACGCCGCCGCCGGTAGCCCAAACCGCCGCGCCTGCCAAGATATTCGCAGATTGCGGCGACGCGACGGACCGCAACATGGTCGCCGATGTCTATACGATGCGCGCCAATGCCACGTCGGTGATGGAGATGAGCAGGCGCAAGGCAATCAAGCGGGTCTGCCTGAGCCAACTCGATATCACGCCGCGTTCCTACCGCGATGGTTTTCCTGGCATGGGCTCGACGACCGAGTGGTTTGGGCTCGATATTCGCTTTACCGTCACCATGCCAGTGGCAGCCACCCGGGAAATGATGCTCTTGTGCGACGACGGTGGCATCCTCACCATCGACGATGTGAACGTCATCTATAACGATGGCATCCATGGCCCTTCACAGGAAACCGCCGTCGTCAAGCTGGAGAAGGGTGTGCATAATTTCCGCGTGCGTTACTTCCAGGGGCCGGGCCCCGATCTTGCGCTGATGCTGGCATGGAAAAAGCCCGGCGCGGCGGATTTCGGCTATTTGCCGCGCAGTTTGATCGGGCGGCCGCCACTGGAGACGATGGCGGTCATCGCGCCGTAAGAAGAGCGCTATACGAACGGCAGGCAAAAAAATACCCCGGACCAGCCGGGGTATTTTTTTTGCGAACCGGCCGAAGCCGGCCCGGGAATTACTTGCGTGCAGCAGCTTTAGGAGCGGCTTGCTGAGCAGCTTGCGCGAACTGGTTCACAGCGGCGGTGACGTTGGTTTCAACGGTCTGTGCAGCTTGCTTGGCAGTCTTGCTGAACTGCTCGTAGCCGGCGTTGGCGTTACCGATCGATGCCTTGATGGCGGCAACGACGTTTTCCGAACCGGCTGGTGCGTTCTTGCTCACTTCGTCGACCAGCGAGATGACCTTGGCGTTGGTTTCGGCGATCTGGGTTTCAGCGGCCTTGGTGAATTCAGCCTGGGTGCTGGCAGCGATGGCGGCAACCTGACGGCCATACGACAGCGCTTTTTCAGCAGTCGGCTGGGCCTGGGCGGCGGTCAGCGAGAAGAATTCTTGTGGGTCCTTGGCGGCCAGCAGTTGGCGCGTGGTGGCTGCCGACTCTTCCAGCGAAGCCTTGGCGGCGGTGATGTTCAGTTCGACCAGCTTCTCGATGCCTTCGAAGGCTTTCGAGGTCAGGGCCGAAAACACGGCGAATTGCGATTCCAGGTTAGCTTTGGTGGCGTTCGAGAATTGTTCAGGGATAGCAAACATATAATTTCTCCAAAATAAAGTTAAGGGGTGATGACAGATAAAGCCATGAACCGGTAAGACTGTGAATTCTGATTTGCGGAAACATTGTGCATCGCAACAAGTCCTATTCTACTGATTTGTACGACAAGGTCAAGCGATATTTGTGCACTGCACAAAATTAGTAGGTAGGGGGAATTTGTTGTGCGAGGGGAAATGGATTCTAAAGCAATTTCTCGGCGGGCAGCGCACGCTTCATAGAGGAAACTACCGGCCGACCACCTGGCCGGCAGGGCCGTGCTAGACTTTGGCGCTCTGCGCAGGGAGTGTCGAAATCGGCCGCCATCGCGGATTTTTCGTACCGATTCGATTGATCTAAATCAAACAATATGCAACTAGACCGTGTTGCGGCGCGCCACGCGCCCGCCTGGCGCTCGCCGATCCCTCTGTTCTTTGTTTTTCTCTGGAGCACGGGATTCATCGTCGCCAAGTTCGGCTTGCCCTACGCGCCGCCGCTGACCTTCCTGATCCTGCGTTGCGTCGTCGTTTTGCTGGTGCTCCTGCCCTGCGTGCTGGCCTGGCGCGCGCCGTGGCCGCACGGACTGGTCGGCCATATCGCGGTGGCCGGCATGCTGATGCACGGCGGCTACCTGGCCGGGGTCTGGTGCGCGATCAAGCTGGGCATGCCGGCCGGCCTGTCGGCGCTGATCGTCGGCATGCAGCCGATCCTGACGGCGGCTGCGGCGCCGCTGATCGGCGAGCGCGTTCTGCCGCGTCAATGGCTGGGCTTCGTGCTCGGCCTGGCCGGCGTCGCCCTGGTGGTGGCCGCCAAGATGACCCTGGTCGGTCTGACCCCGCAGTCGATCGCCGTGTGCGTGATGGCGCTGGTCTCCATCACCACCGGTACCTTGTATCAAAAGCATTTCTGCCCGAGCTTTGATTTGCGCACCGGTACCGTGATCCAGTACGCCGCGACCATCGTCTTGCTGTTACCGTTTGCCGTCGCGCTGGAAGGTTTCAGTCCCGCCCTGGCCACGGTGAACTGGACGCCGCGCTTTGTCGGCGCCTTGCTGTGGTCGGTATTCGGCCTGTCGATCGGCGCCATCTTCCTGCTGTTTAAATTGTTGCGCGGCAGCGCGGCGACCCAGGTGACGAGCCTGCTGTATCTGACCCCGCCCACCACCGCCATCATGGCCTGGTTCATGTTTGGCGAAGCCTTCAATCTGATGGGGATTGCCGGCATGGTGGTGGCGGTGCTGGGCGTCGCTTTCGTTGTCAGAAAATAGGAGGTCGCATGTCGATGCCGTCGTCCGAGCAGCAGCGCGCCGTTGACGAGGCCATCCGTTCGCGCCGCTCGGTGCGCGCCTTCCTGTCGACCCCGGTCGCGCGGGCGAGCATTGAGGAGATCCTCGGCGTGGCCGCGCGCGCGCCATCGGGCACCAACATCCAGCCGTGGAAAGTGACCGTGCTGACCGGCGCGGCAAAGGAACGCCTGTCGGACGCCATCCTCGCCGTCTGCCAGGACCCCGCCGCCGCCGCCCGGCAGCGCGAAGAATATGCCTACTATCCGCGCCAGTGGACCTCGCCTTATATAGAGCGGCGCCGCAAGCTGGGTCTGGACCTGTATGCCTTGCTGGGCCTGGCGCGCGAGGACAAGGCCGGCATGGCGGCCCAGTTCGCGCGCAATTACCGTTTTTTCGACGCCCCGGTCGGCCTCATCTTCACCATCGACCGCGCGCTGGAGCAGGGCTCCTGGCTCGACTACGGCATGTTTTTGCAGAACATCATGGTGGCGGCGCGCGCGCGCGGGCTCGACACCTGTCCGCAGGCGGCCTTCACCCAATTTCACAGCGTTATTGAACAGCAGCTCGACCTGCCTGTAACCGAGATGGTCGTGTGCGGCATGGCGCTCGGCTTTGCCGATTTGACAAAGCCCGAAAATTTACTCGTCAGTGAGCGCGAACCGCTGTCGTGCTTTGCGCGCTTTCTTGAATAAAAGACGTATACTGTTGAGGACCGGGGAAGTACGCGTAATGTGTTGCAAGTGCTTTTCTCACAATGTTAAATCTGCTTGCGATTGCTGAGTGTTTTGCTACACTGAAACTTGGTATCTGTCGTCCGCTGCAAAGGATTCATCCATGTTCAAGGTTGCCCTCGCCGTCCTCGTGTCGCTGTCTTTCATCACCGCGCCCATGGCCGAAGCCAAGTCGCGCGCGAGCAGCAGCGCCGCCAAAAAACACCTGGCGTCGAAAGGCAAGCCCAAGGCCACGATCACTTTGCGTCGCAACAGCGATGCGGCGGACGCGGGCGGCCGCCTGGTCAAGCGCGTTACCCGGGTCAAGGGACGCCGGGTCGTCGTCTACCAGCGCGTGCACAGCGCCAACAGCTTGCCCGTGGTCGCGCCGATGACTGCCGGCGACCATGCCGGCCTGAACCTCACGCGCGATCCCCTCGATCTGAAATCCAGCGTCGCGTTCGTGCTCGACCAGAAAAATTCCGAAGTCCTGTTCGAGAAAAACGCCAACGTCGCGCTGCCGATCGCCTCCATCACCAAGCTGATGACCGGGCTGATCGTGGTGCAGGCGCAGCAGGACATGTATGAAAAGCTGACCATCACCGACGACGATGTCGACCACGAAAAACACACCGGTTCGCGCCTGAAAGTCGGCGCCCGCATGACGCGCGGTAACCTGCTGCACATCGCGCTGATGAGTTCGGAGAACCGCGCCGCCGCCGCACTGGGCCGCAATTATCCGGGCGGCATCAACGCCTTCGTCGCCGCGATGAACGCCAAGGCGCGTGAGCTGGGCATGAACGACACCCATTATGTCGATTCGAGCGGACTGTCGAGCCGCAACGTAGCGAGCGCGCGCGACCTCGCCAAACTGGCCGTCGTCGCGCACCAGGAACCGCTGCTGCGCGAGTACACCACCGATGCCAAATACGTGGTCGAGGCGGGTGGCCGCCCTCTGCAATATGCCAACACCAACTACCTGGTCGCCATGCCCGACTGGAATATCGGCTTGCAAAAGACCGGCTTCATCAATGAGGCCGGGCGCTGTCTGGTGATGCAAGCCATGATCCAGGGGCGCGCCGTCATCATGGTGTTCCTCGATTCCAAGGGCAAGCAATCGCGCACCGCCGACGCGGGACGCATGCGGCGCTGGCTCGAAGCCTTGAAACCGGCCGATGTGTCGCTGACTCAGTCAGTCATGCCGGTGGCCGCTCCGACCCAGTAATCCATCGCGTGCGGCGCAATGCGGGTGGCCGGTGTTCCAGGCCTCGGGCCTTGGTCGTGGCTTGACAGGCGCGGCGGGAAGGGGAATCAGGCGCCCGGCGCGTAGCCGAGGGTGGCCGAAATTTGCCCGGCGGTCTGCACCAGGTCTTCCAGCCATTCTTCCTGCAGGCGGTCGGCCGGCGCCGAAATCGACAGGCCCGCGATCAGCTTGCCCGAATCGTCGTGGATACCGGCGGCCATGCAGCGCACCCCCAGTTCCAGCTCCTCGTTGTCGCGCGCATAACCGCGCGAACGCACCAGGCTCAGCTCGCGCTCGAGCTTGGCCAGATCGGTGATCGAATTCTTGTTATGTCCGGCCAGCCCAGTACGCGTGGCGTAGGCGCGGATGGCTTTCGGCTCGTCCACCGACAGGAACAGCTTGCCGGTCGACGTCAGGTGCAGCGGACCGCGCCCGCCGATCGCGCGCACCACCTGCATGCCCGAACGCTCGGAAAACGCGCGGTCGATGTAGACGATTTCGTCGCCCTGGCGCACCGACAGGTTGATGGTTTGCTGGGTGCGCTTGTGCAGGGTGCGCATGAAGTCGAGCGCCGCTTCGCGCACCGACAGCCGGCTCTTGACCACATTGCCCAGTTCCAGCAGACGCATGCCGAGGCGGTAGGTGCCCGGCTCGACCCGGTCGACAAAGCGCGTGATGACCATGTCGTTGAGAATCCGGTGCGCGGTGGAAGGGTGCAGGCCGGATACCTTCGACAATTCCTTCAAGCTCACAGGGTCGGTGTAGGTGGCCAGTGCGTCGAGCAAGGCAACCATTCTTTCGATGACTTGGATCGACGTTTTAGCCGGTTCGAGCGTATCAGTTTTCATGATGTGGTTGGTGCAGTGCAGTATATGTCTCTCTTTATACCATAATGTGAAAACCTCTGGCAATCGCCGATCTGAGAAGGTGCGCGGCAGCGCGAAGCTCGAACAATTCGGCCAAGCGATGCATAATGGTGGACGTCCTGAAAAGTTGAAAACAATCCATGGAAAAACCAGTCAGCGAATTCAAGAGCAAGAATGGCCTCGGGCGCATCCTGTCGGCCTTCTTTTATTCCATCGACGGCCTCAAAGCTGCATGGCGCCACGAGGCGGCGTTCCGGCAAGAGATGCTGGTGGTGGTGATCGGCGTGGTCGCGGCGCTGAGCCTGAAGATTTCGGCGATGGAGAAACTGCTGCTGATCGGCGTGCTGATCCTGGTGCTGATTATTGAGCTGATCAACTCGGCGCTGGAGGCGGTGGTCGACCGGATTTCGCTCGAACGCCATCCGCTGTCGAAGAACGCCAAGGATTTCGGCAGCGCGGCGGTGGCGCTGACGGTGTGCATCGCCCTGGCCACCTGGGTGGTGGTGCTGTTCAACCGTTTTTATTAGCCTAGTTTGTCGGGGCGCGGAAAAAGCACGGTCCTTATGCGCTGGCTGCATATCGAACGCTGAAAGCATTCCTGTCAATTCACCGCCCGCCGCCGTATTCTCTGTATCAGGAGGCCGTATGGCAGTAGAACTTTTCCCCGAATTTCAAGTGATCCTGGTGCCGGGACTGCATAACAGCGGCCCGGACCATTGGCAAACCCGCTGGCAGCGTGCCTATCCTGAGTTTTACCGGGTCGGGCAAGACCACTGGGACCAGCCGGACTTGCCAGGCTGGAGCGCCAGGGTCGACCAGGTGCGCGCCCAGGATCCGCGTCCCGCCCTGTTCATCGCTCACAGCTTCGGCTGCCTGGCGAGTGTGGCCAGCATCGCCCGCAACGGCCTCGACGTGGCCGGCGCCTTGCTGGTCGCGCCCGCCGATCCCAACAAGTTTGGCGTCAGCAATATGCTGCCGGCCATCGCCTTGCCCTGCCCGAGCGTGATGATTGGCAGCACCAACGACCCGTGGATGAGCGCCGAGCACGCCGCGTGGTGGGCGGCGCGCTGGCACAGTCAATTCGTCAACGCCGGTCCGCTCGGCCACATCAACGCCGAATCGGGCCTCGGCGACTGGGCCTGGGGGCAGCAGCAGCTGAAAGGCTTGCTGCAACGGGCGCATGATGGTAACGTTGCAATTTCGGCATGATCGAATCGTGCCGCCATAGTCGGATTCTTCACGTTTTCAACCACCTATTTTTACGGAGCACACGATGACCTTACGTCTGGGCGACACCGCCCCCGACTTCGAGCAGGATTCCTCGCTTGGCACGATCAAGTTTCACGAATGGGCAGGCAATTCCTGGGTGGTGCTGTTTTCCCACCCGGCCGATTTCACCCCGGTGTGCACGACCGAACTGGGCCTGACCGCCAAGCTCAAGCCGGAATTCGACAAGCGCAATGTCAAGGCGATCGCGCTGTCGGTCGACCCCGCCGAGAAGCACCGCGACTGGATTCGCGACATCGAAGAAACCCAGCAGACCGTGGTGGGCTTCCCCATCATCGCCGACGCCGACAAGAAGGTGTCCACGCTGTACGACATGATCCATCCCGAGCAATCGGCCACCGCCACCGTGCGCTCGCTGTTCGTGATCGACCCGAACAAAAAAGTGCGCCTGTCGATCACCTATCCGATGAGCACCGGCCGCAACTTCAACGAAGTGTTGCGCGTGATCGATGCGCTGCAACTGACCGACGGCTACACCGTGGCCACCCCCGGCAACTGGCAGGATGGCGACGACGTCATCATTCCACTGACCGTGCAAGACCCGGAAGTGCTCAAGCAAAAGTATCCGAAAGGCTTCACCGCGCCACGGCCATATCTGCGCGTGACGCCGCAACCGAACAAGTAAGTATTGCGGTTGGCGCACCGGCGCGCCGGTACCGCGTCATTGGTGGTTTCTCCGCCAATGACGCTGCGCGCATAAGCAAATAAGCTTTCTGTTGTTTGGAATACCGCTGAGCCCCGTTACCCTTGGCGCTACTTTAAAGGTGGCGTCATGTTGACTTATGTAATTTCGGGTTTCGCGGTAGGTTTGCTGGTCGGTATGACGGGCGTTGGCGGCGGTTCGCTGATGACGCCGCTGCTCACGCTCATTTTCGGCGTGCCGCCCTCGGTGGCGGTCGGCACCGACCTGGCCTTCGCCTCGATCACCAAAACCGCCGGCACCTTCACCCACCGCCTGCGCGGCACCGTGCACTGGGATATCGTCGGGCGCCTGTGCGCGGGCGCCTTGCCGGCCGCCGTGCTCGCCACCCTGGCGCTCAAACAATATGGCGCGCTCGACGCCCACATCGGCCAGGTGATCCGCTATTCGATCGCCG
>JBDSTZ010000100.1:0-9481 GCA_039927975.1 Massilia sp.
TAATTTGATATCAACCAGGCTCTTTTTTGCGGCGTTTTTTTCAAGAATTCAAGCATGTCATTACTGACCCAGATTTTCGGTAGCCGCAACCAGCGGCTTATCAAGCAATACCAAAAGACTGTGCGCGAGATCAACGCGCTCGAGCCGCAGATCGAGAAGCTGTCGGACGCTGAACTCCAGGCAAAAACGCCCGAATTCAAGGAGCGTGTGGCCAAGGGCGAAACGCTCGACGCGCTGCTGCCCGAAGCCTTCGCGGTGTGCCGCGAGGCGGCCCGGCGGGTGCTCAAGATGCGCCACTTCGACGTCCAGATGATCGGCGGCATGGTCCTGCACTACGGCAAAATCGCCGAGATGGGCACCGGCGAGGGCAAGACGCTGATGGCGACCCTGCCGACCTACCTCAACGCCCTGTCGGGCAAGGGCGTGCACGTCATCACCGTCAACGATTACCTGGCCCAGCGCGACGCCGACTGGATGGGGCGCCTGTACGGCTGGCTCGGCCTGTCGACCGGCGTGAACCTGTCGCAGATGGACCACGACACCAAGCAGGCCGCCTACGCTTCCGACATCACCTACGGTACCAACAACGAATTCGGCTTCGACTACCTGCGCGACAACATGGTCTACGAAGCGCGCGAACGGGTCCAGCGCAGCCTCAATTTCGCCGTCGTCGACGAAGTCGATTCGATCCTCCTCGACGAGGCGCGCACCCCGCTGATCATCTCCGGCCAGGCCGAGAACCACACCGAGCTGTACCACCAGATCAACGCGGTGCCCGGCATGCTGACCATGCAGATCGGCGAAGAGACGCCCGACGGCAAGGGCGAAGTCGAAGTCCCCGGCGACTACACCAAGGACGAGAAAGCCCACACCGTGCTGCTGACCGAGGCCGGCCACGAGCACGCCGAGGCCATCCTCACCAAAATGGGCCTGCTGCCTGAAGGCGCCTCGCTCTACGACGCCGCCAACATCACCCTGATCCACCACCTGTATGCGGCCCTGCGCGCCCACGCGCTGTACCACAAGGACCAGCACTACGTGGTGCAGAACGACGAAGTCGTCATCGTCGACGAATTCACCGGCCGCCTCATGACCGGCCGCCGCTGGTCGGACGGCCTGCACCAGGCGGTCGAAGCGAAGGAAGGCGTCAAGATCCAGAACGAGAACCAGACCCTGGCCTCGATCACCTTCCAGAACTACTTCCGCATGTACGCCAAGCTGTCCGGCATGACCGGCACCGCCGACACCGAAGCCTACGAATTCCAGGAAATCTACGGCCTCGAGACGGTGGTCATTCCGCCGAATCGTCCGTCGCAGCGCAAGGACCGCCAGGACCAGGTCTACAAGTCGGCCCAGGAAAAATACCAGGCCATGCTGATCGACATCCGCGACTGCTACGAACGCGGCCAGCCGGTGCTCGTCGGTACCACCTCGATCGAGAACTCCGAACTGCTGTCGGGCATCCTGACCCAGGCCAAGCTCGAACACAACGTCTTGAACGCCAAGCAGCACGCGCGCGAGGCGGAGATCATCGCCCAGGCCGGCCGCCCCAAGATGATCACCATCGCCACCAACATGGCCGGCCGCGGCACCGATATTGTCTTGGGTGGTAACGTCGAAAAGCAGATCCAGATCATCGAAGCGAACGTCGAGCTGCCCGAGTCCGAAAAAGCGGCGCGCGCGGCCAAGCTGCACGAAGAGTGGGAATCGCTGCACGAGCACGTGGTGAACGCCGGCGGCCTGCACATCATCGGCACCGAGCGCCACGAATCGCGCCGGGTCGACAACCAGCTGCGCGGCCGTTCGGGACGCCAGGGCGATCCGGGCTCCTCGCGCTTCTACCTCTCGCTCGACGACGCGCTGCTGCGCATCTTCGCCGGCGACCGCGTGCGCGCCATCATGGACCGCCTCAAGATGCCGGAAGGCGAACCGATCGAAGCGGGCATCGTCTCGCGTTCGATCGAGTCGGCCCAGCGCAAGGTCGAGGCGCGCAACTTCGACATCCGCAAGCAGCTGCTCGAATACGACGACGTCGCCAACGACCAGCGCAAGGTGATCTACACCCAGCGTAACGAACTGCTCGAGACGACCGACATTTCCGACCTCATCGCCTCGCTGCGGGCCGGCGTGTTCACCGACGTCGTGCGCGGCTTCGTGCCGCACGAATCGGTCGAAGAGCAGTGGGACATCCCGGCGCTGGAAAACACCCTGGCCGCCGAGTGGAACCTGCAGGTGCCGCTGGCGCAGTCGCTGGCGGCCGACCCGAGCCTGAACGACGACGACATTCTCGAAAAGGTGCTGGCCGCGGCCGAAGCGTCCTACGACGAGAAGATCGGCATCGTCGGCAAGGAAGCCTTTGGCGGCTTCGAGCGCAACGTCATGCTGCAAAGCGTCGACAGCCACTGGCGCGAACACCTGGCCGCGCTCGACCACTTGCGCCAGGGTATCCACCTGCGCGGCTACGCCCAGAAGAATCCGAAGCAGGAATACAAGCGCGAAGCGTTTGAACTGTTCGGCAGCATGCTCGACATGATCAAGAACGAAGTCGTGCGCATGGTGATGACGGTGCGGATCCAGTCGCGCGAAGAGATCGAGGCGGCCGAGCGGGCCATGCAGGCGGCCCAGGCCCACGTCGAGAACGTCAGCTACCAGCACGCCGACTACAATCCCGATGCCGCGCCCGAGGAATTGTTCGCGCCGGTGGGCAACCTCGGCGCGGCGCCAGGCCCCGACGAGGGCTTCATGGTCGCCAAGCCGGGCCGCAACGACCCTTGTCCTTGCGGCAGCGGCAAGAAGTTCAAGGCATGCCACGGCCGCCTGGCGTAAGCGCTGTCTGATCCGTCTGGCAAAAAAGGGCTGCGTGCGAACGCAGCCCTTTTTACATGGCGCTGTTCCTTCGTTGTTCCCGCTTGTTCCCCGGATTTCCCGGATTCCCCGGATTCCCCGGATTCCCCGGATTCTCCGGATTCCCGGCCGTCCCCGCTGTGCTTCTTGCAAGCCGCTATTGCGCGGGCCAAAACCGCCACAGCCAAAAAGTAATTACGCTACACGACAATTCTTGGAGTAAGATTTTCCTAACAGTAATTGCTGCCGAAGAATATATTTTTCGCAACCTTGCCCCCGTTGCGATCGCCAGTCGACGGCCAATCGCTCCGCCGCCTGCGCCGATGATGCAAGAGCGCCCCGCTCGCCGCTCGCACCCGATGGCCCCCCGCGCTCGACGCCGGCCGCCGTTCAGAAAAAGAACTGGTTTCCGTGGTTCCGCCCACCGGAAAACACAAGGAGAATTTTCATGAACATGACGCTCAAAGCCCGCCTCGCCGCCCTGATCGCCTTTTTCAGCCTGATCGCGCTGGCGATCGGGCTGATGGGCATCTACGGCATGAACCGCAGCAACGCCGGCCTGAAAACAGTGTACGAAGACCGCACGATCGCCCTCGAACAAGTGTCGACGATCGACCGCCTGCTGCTGCGCAATCGCATTCAGCTGGACGAAGCCTTGCGTTCCAGCGACCCGGCCGACATCAAGGCCAGGGCCGACCAGGTCGATAAAAATATCGCCGAAATCGTCAAGACCTGGGACGCCTACGTCGCCACCGCCATGACGCCGCGCGAAAAAATCATCGCCGACAAGTTCGCCGCCGACCGCAGCCGCATGACGGCCGAACGGATGCTGCCGGCCATCGCCGCGCTCAGGGAAGGCAAGCCCGAAGTGGCGGCCGCTCTGTCCAAGCAGCTGCAAGCGATGATTCCGGCCGTGACCGAAGGGATCGACGCCTTGCGCGATCTGCAGGTCGACGAGGCCAAGGCCGAGTACGAGGCGTCGAGCGCGCGCTACAGCTTCATGCGCAGCCTGATGATCGCCGCGCTGCTGATCGGCACCGCGGTAGCCATCCTGACCGGCGCCATCATCGTGCGCAACATCTACCGCCAGCTTGGCGGCGAACCCGAATACGCCTCCGAGATCGTGCGCAGCATCGCCGGCGGCGACCTCACCGTCACCGTCGACACGCGCGCCGGCGACACCGCCAGCCTGCTGTTCGCCATGCAGAAAATGCAGCAGCATCTGGCCAGCACGGTGGGCTCGATCCGCACCGCCACCGACACCATCGCCACCGCCTCGACCCAGATCGCCAGCGGCAATCTCGACCTGTCCTCGCGCACCGAGGAGCAAGCCAGCTCGCTGGAGGAAACCGCCTCCTCGATGGAAGAACTGACCACCACCGTCAAGCAGAACGCCGACAATTCGCGCCAGGCCAACCAGCTGGCGATATCGGCTTCCGAGATCGCCTCCAAGGGTGGCGCGATCGTCGCCCGCGTGGTCGAGACCATGGGCTCGATCAACCACTCGTCCAAGAAGATCGTCGACATCATCGGCGTCATCGACGGCATCGCCTTCCAGACCAATATCCTGGCCCTGAACGCGGCGGTCGAAGCGGCCCGCGCCGGCGAGCAGGGGCGCGGCTTCGCCGTCGTCGCCGCCGAGGTGCGCACCCTGGCGCAGCGCTCGGCCGCCGCCGCCAAGGAAATCAAGTCGCTGATCGGCGACTCGGTCGACAAGGTCGACGTCGGCGCCCGCCTGGTCGACGAGGCCGGCGCCACCATGCAGCTGATCGTCACCAGCGTGCGCAGCGTGACCGACATCATGGGCGAGATCAGCACCGCCAGCCACGAGCAGACCGCCGGCATCGAGCAGATCAACCTGGCGATCACCCAGATGGACGAAGTCACCCAGCAAAACGCCGCGCTGGTGGAGGAGGCCGCCGCCGCCGCCGCCTCGCTGCAGGATCAGGCCAGCAGCCTGGCCGAGTTGATGAGCGCCTTCACGCTCGACGCGCAGGCGTCGTCGCCGGTCTCCGCGCGCGCCTCGTCGCCGAGGTTTGCGCACGCGTCGATGCCGGTGAATGCGGCGACGTCGACCCCGGCGTCCGCGCGCGCCACCATGCCAGCGCGGGCGCCGGCCAAGTCCTCACGGGCAGGCTCGTCGCGCATCGCGCCGGCCGCTTCCCTCGCGCTGGTGCGCGACGGCGCTCGCGCCGCCCCCGCCAAGCCCGCCACCAGCGAGGCTGCCGCCAACGAGTGGGAAGAGTTTTGATCCGGGCAGGCGCGCCCGTGCCGGCTCGCCTCGCCCGAGCGGATACGCGCGCCACGTGCTAAAAAAGCAATATAATCAATCCCGCCAGACTCTCCCGACAATGCGGAGGGCCACCTGAAAGGATGTTGTGCGATTGCTTGCCCCGTTGACCTTACCCCGCGCCGCGCGCCGCCTGCTCGTCGCCGCCGTCTCGCTGCTCGCTTGCGGCGCCGCCCACGCCGTCACCGAGGCCGATCTGAAGTGGGACCTGTCGTATCGCCGCGCGCTGCAAGAACATCCGATCGCCCCTGCTGAATTCATGTGGCAGTGGATCGCCGGCCATCCGCAGCGGCCGATCCATACCCGGCTGGCCGAGTACGCCGGCGAGCCGATCGAGGCGACGCTGCTGATCGAACAGCCCGACGGCCACACCGGCGATCCCTCGGCCAGCTGGTTCATCAAGACCCGCAGCAGCGCCAGCGTCTGTACCTTTCATCCGAAACTGATGCACGCGCCTTGCAAGCCGCTGGACCCGGCGCGCGCCGAGCAGTTCATCCGCAGCGTCTTGCACTTCACCCCGCTGGCGCCCGGCGCCGGCGCGCAGACTGCAGAGAAGGGCCCTGACGGCAAGCCGATCCTGCTCAACTACATGGGTTTCCTCAGCATGTACGTCGACGGCGTCGCGCTGCAGCGCCCGATCGCCATCCGTGAACTCACGCCCGCAGCCAGCGGCGCGGACCCGCAGGCGGGCCGCCTGGAACGTGCGGTTGCCGCCCTGACCCTGAGCGACGCCGCGTTCGCGCAGCGCCAGGCCGGGATGGACAAACGCGCGCGCCAGCAGCGCCTGAACGACGCGGCCAAAGCCGGCGACCCCGAACGCTTGCGCCAGTTGTTGGGCGAAGGCGCCACAGTCTCCGACTCCGACCTCGCCGAAGCGCTGACCGTGGCCGCCGCCAATGGTCGCCACCGCGCGCTCGACTTCCTGCTCGCGCGCGGCGCCCGCATCGACGCCGGCGAAAGCGCGGCGCTCAAGGCCGCCGTACGCGCCGGCGACGACGAAATGGTGCGCCACCTGCTCGAACGCGGCGCTCGCGTCGATCCAGCCGCCGAAGCGGGGCGCACGATCTACCAGTCGGCGCTTGGCCTGGCGGTGCAGCTGCGCAGCGAGAGCATGGCGCGCCTGCTGCTCGCGCGCGGCGCGCAGGTCAACCTGCCGCAGTCGCGCACCCCGCTGACAAGCGCCGCCATTGGCGCCGACCTGGCGATGGTCGACCTGCTGCTCAAGGCCGGCGCAAAGCCGGACCAGAGCACACCCGGCGACCCGCGCACCCCGCTGATGTTCTTGATGAGTTACAGCGGCAAGCTTGGCGGCTTGCCGCAGGACCCCGCCGAGCGGCAGGCGATCGCGCGCACCGAAGCGGGCCTGGCCGCCGTGGCGCGCCGCCTGGTGGCCAGTGGCGCCGACGTCAACGCCATCACCGCCGCCTGCGGCACGGCTTACCTGGAAGCGTCCGAACGCCACAGCGAGGCAATGCAGGCGCTGCTGCAAAGCCTGGGCGCCGATCCGCGCCGCCACGAGCGTTGCGAACGCACGATGCGCCAGGGCGAGCAAGGTTCCACCGACGGCGCCGAGATGCGTGCGCGCGAAGCCATCACCAGCGCCACCCGGGACCTGCTGGAGCGGCGCGACTACGCCGGCCTCGACGCGCTCTACCTGCGCCTGAAAGGCCCGCAGCACCGCACCCCGAGCGGCAAGTGGGACCAGGCGCTGTTCTACCACCAGCTCAAATCGTTCGCCCACGCCAGCGGCGAGCCGGCCTACTGGGCCGATCTGCAGGCCCAGGCCGCCGCCTGGAAGCGCCACAGTCCGGCCTCGCTGCCGGCGCGCCTGTTCGCGGTCTACCTGCATCTCCAGCACGCGCTCAGCGTTCGCGGCGACGGCGACTCCACCACCGTGAACGCCGCCCAGCGCGCCGAGATGGCTGCGTTGTCGAGCGCCGCGCTTGACATCCTCGGCGCCGCCAGGCCGATGGCGCTCAAGGCCGGCGACCCCGAGTGGTACCGCGCGATGCTCAGCGTGCTGCCCTATTCGAACGGCTATGCGGTCGAGGCGATGAACCGGGTGCTGGACGAGGGCATGGCCCGCTATCCCGACTACCACGACATGGTTTTCACGGCGGCCTTCTACGCCCACCCGCGCTGGTATGCCTCGCCCGACGCCGCCGACCGCATCGCGCGCCGCGCCGGCGAATCGGCGCGCGGCGAACAGGCCTCGCTGTACGCGCGCGTCTACTGGTACCTCGACCAGTTCGAGTACCGCGGCCGCCTGTTCGACACCGGTCTTGCCGACTGGCCCACCATGCGCACCAGCCTGGCCGCGCTGGTGGCGCAATATCCCGACCCGTGGAACCTCAACGCCGCCGCGTATTTCGCCTGCCAGGCCAAGGACTACTGGACCATGGACGAGCTGCTGGGCCGCATCGGCGACCAACTGGTGTTCGCCGTGTGGGGCGACAACGGCGCCGTCAACTACGCCGCCTGCGCCGCCAACCGGCCCGCAGACACGGACGCCGCCGCCCGCAGCCGTTACGAAGCCGGCCAGGCCGCAGTGCGCCAGCAGCGCCTGGGGCGCCTGTTTTACGAGTTCATCAACGCCGGTGTCGCCATGCGCAAACTCGGCCAGTTCGAGCGCAGCCTCGAAGCGCTGCGCGGCGCCGAAGACACCGATCGCAAGCTCGGCCGCCGCGCCAGCATGATGGCCCAGTACCATCTCGGCTGGACGCTGGCGAAAATGGGCCGCCACCAGCAGGCCGTCGAGGCCTTCACGCGCGGGCTCGAAGCGCAGCCTGACTACGAGGAAGCCTATTGGCGGCGCGGCATGGCGTACGAGGCGCTCGGCCGCCGCCAGCAGGCGCAGGACGATTACGCCACCGGCGCGCGCTACCTGCGGCGCCACCCGCAGGCCGATTCCGACAAGCTCGACGAGAACGGCCGCGCCATCCTGCGCGAGATGCGCGACACCTTCCGGCGCGCCGGCGAAGCCGGCTAGCGCGATGCCAATCGAAGAGCCGCCACCCGCACGCCACGCTTTTTCGCAGGCGTTACAATAGCGGCTCCGAATTCCACTCTGCAGAGAACCCGCCATGGCCGTCAATTCCCCATTACCCGTCGCCGCCGACCTCACGCCGGTTGCCGGCATCGATATCGGCTTTGCCCAAGCCGGCATCAAGAAGCCCAACCGCAAGGACTTGCTGGTGATGCGCCTGGCGCCCGGCGCCACGGTGGCCGGCGTGTTCACCAAGAACCGCTTCTGCGCCGCCCCGGTCCAGATCAGCAAAGCCAACCTGGCCGCCGTCGGCGCCGGCGGCGCGCCGATCCGCGCGCTGGTGGTCAACACCGGCAACGCCAACGCCGGCACCGGCGAGGCGGGTCTGGCCAACGCCAACGCCACCTGCGAAGCGCTGGCCGGCCTGCTCGGCTGCGCGCCGCAGCAGATCCTGCCGTTCTCCACCGGCGTCATTCTCGAGCCGCTGCCGGTCGCCAAAGTCGTCGCCGGCCTGCCCGCCGCGATCGCCAATCTGCAGCCGGACAACTGGTTCAACGCGGCCGAAGCGATCATGACCACCGACACCCAGCCCAAGGCGGCCTCGCGCACCGTGGTCATTGGCGGCCACAGCGTCACCATGACCGGCATCAGCAAGGGCGCCGGCATGATCAAGCCGAACATGGCCACCATGCTCGGCTACCTGGCCTTCGACGCCAAGGTCGCCCAGCCGGTGCTCGACGAATTGGTCAGGCACGCCGCCGACCAGTCCTTCAACTGCATCACCATCGACGGCGACACCTCGACCAACGATTCCTTCATGCTGATCGCCACCGGCGCCGGCAGCCTTGAAGTGAACAGCACCAGCGCGCCCGAATACGCCGCGCTGCGCGACGCCGTCACCGACCTCTCGCGCAGCCTGGCGCAGATGATCATCCGCGACGGCGAGGGCGCCACCAAGTTCATCACCATCACCGTCGAGCAGGGCGCCAGCGTCGAGGAATGTCGCAAGATCGCCTACTCGATCGCCCACTCGCCGCTGGTCAAGACCGCCTTCTTCGCCTCCGATCCGAACCTCGGACGCATCCTCGCGGCGATCGGCTACGCCGGCGTCGACGACCTCGACGTTAGCAAACTCGACATGTATCTCGACGACGTGCTGGTGGCAAAACAAGGCGGCCGCAATCCCGACTACCAGGAAGCCGACGGCCAGCGCGTGATGAAGCAAAGCGAAATCACCGTGCGCGTGCAGCTCGCGCGCGGCGACGCCAGCGCCACCGTCTGGACCTGCGACCTGTCGCACGACTACGTCTCGATCAACGCCGACTATCGCTCCTGAGCCATGACCCCGCTCGAACAATTTC
>JBDSTZ010000101.1:0-3412 GCA_039927975.1 Massilia sp.
GCTTCACCTTCGGCAGCGAGCGCGGTTACGCCGACGAGCGGCCGGCGTCGGCCGGCAAGACGAAAGTCGGCGGATTCTGGATGGACCAGACCGAGGTCACGGTCGCGCAGTTCGCCGCCTTCGTCAAGGCGACCGGCTATGTGAGCGACGCTGAACGGCAAGGCGGCGGTGTGGTGTTTCACCAGCCGCGCGAGGATGAACTGGCCAAGGGGCCGCTGGCCTGGTGGCGCTTCGAGAAGGGCGCCAGCTGGCGCAACCCCTCCGGCGTGCAAGGCAAGCTGGCCGGCGGCGTCAACCTGCCGGTCACCCAGGTCACGCAGGCCGACGCGCTGGCCTACGCCAAATGGCTGGGGCGCGACCTGCCGACCGAAGCCGAATGGGAGTACGCAGGCAAGGCGGGCAAGGAGGGCGCCGAACTCGATACCGCGCCGCGCAATGCGCAGGGCAAGCCGGTGGCCAACTACTGGCAAGGTCCGTTCCCGAGCTTTGACGCGGCAGCCGACGGCCATGCCGGCGCCGCGCCGGCGGGCTGCTACGCGGCCAACGCTTTCCACCTGTACGACATGATCGGCAACGCGTGGGAATGGACGCGCGACCCGTACACCGGGCCGCGCCAGCCGCACAATAACGGCGATTCGGGCCTGGCCTTGCCGGAGGAGCGGCGCCGCTCGGCCGCGACCAATACGCCGACAGTGATCAAGGGCGGCTCCTTCCTCTGCTCGCCCGACTACTGCGTGCGTTATCGCGCCTCGGCGCGCGAATCGCAGGAGGCCGATCTGGGCGCGGTGCACATCGGCTTCAGGACGGTGCTGCGCAATGGCTGACGGCGATATCGGCTTTCACTGCAACGCCTGCGGCAAGTGCTGCAATTCGCCACCGGCGATGTCGGTGCCGGAGCTGATGCGGCATGGGGATCGCTTCATTGGCAGCCTGACGGTCGGCAGGGTCAAGCGGCTGGTGGCGGGATCGCGGATCGCCGAGGGAGGTTCGTTTCACCAGCTCGATGCGGGGGAGGCGGCTGATTTGTCGGCCTTGCGCGGGCGCTTGTTCCACGATCCGGACGACCGGTCCGGGTTCGATGTCACCTTGCTGACCCAGGCGTTTGATTATTCCTCGCTTGCGCGCTGTCCGGCGTTGGCGGACGATGGCGGCTGCGCCATCCACGGCGAGGGCAAGCCGCTGATGTGCCGCGTGGTGCCGCTTGATCCCTATTTGCCCGACAGTTTGCAGCACAGCGTGTTGGTTAATCGGCGCGCGTCGGCCGCCTTCATGGGGGCGGAATGCATCTCGTCCGGGATCGACGCGACTTACCAGCCACTGGTTCAGTATCGCAGCCTGCGCGATGCGGGCTATCGAGACGACCTCCAGCAACGCCGGTCCAGCCTTGTCGATGAAAAGCGTGATTGGGGCGGGGCGGTGTTTTCGATGTTGAAGAACGAACTGCGACAATCGCGCCAGTCCGACGACGGCTACCTGGTGCTGCCGCTGGCGCCGGTGCTGGCGGTGCTGGCCGCGCAGAGCGAAGCCATGCGTGCACGCTGCGTTGATTACATTGACAGCCAGTTGGCGCTGATTGACGCTGCCATAACCGTCGCGCTGGAGCGGCGCCACAGCGCTGATCGCGAAGTCACGGCGCAGCTACGAGCGTTTGCCCAAGCCTACTCGCGTCAGCGACCGTTGCTGGTCAAGGCGGCTTGAATGCAGTTGTTTATTGACAGGCGATCGTTATTTTCTGCCAATTTCGGCTGCGATTAGGCGGATAGGTGATCGTGCATTCCTTGAGATTATCGTCAAGCCGTTTTGAAAGCGTGATTTCCGAGCCCTCCCCATAACCACAGTCGAGCCACTTCCCCTTTTCAAATCCCACTTCGCTAAATTCATAGCGCGTCGATTGGGCTTCGTTCTTACTATTGAGCTGCGAGCCCCTCAGTACCGCCAGTGATCCCGGCGGACCGGCCGACATCCCTGCCGATGCGAGCTTGAGCGGGTATTGAACGAACGCGCTCCATCCCGGCAGATGACGGATTTGAATGCTTGGCGATGAAATCTCGGCGGGACATTCGATCTGGGACACTGCGGCAGTTGCCGGCATTGCTAGGGCCAGCAGAGCTGTTGCGAACAGCGCGCTGTAAATTCTTTTCATCATCTCACCTACCTGATCACGGAGAATGCCAAGGCGTTGTCGGACGGGGTTTCATACGTGCCGTCAGCGTACACTTTTTTCGCATAAATGAATCGCTTCGAAATGAGTTTCTTCTCCTTCGCGGGCCATTGGTCGACAACATAAATCCCATTTGATATCTGCCCCAAATAGAAGGCCGAATGATTACCCTTTGGTAGCCCCGGCCAGCGTCCATTTACAAACGTTGCGATTGCCGTACCGGGCAGGATAGTTCTGTTCCCCAATACCTTTGCTCCTTCACGCCAAGCAGCGGCGGAATTTGCGTTGGTATAGTAACGAATCAGGGCGACGCATTCGTAGTCTTCAACTTTCGGCTGTCCGTCGAGCTTCGCGGCGTCGGCGTAAATGTATGGCATGGCGGCTTTCCTCTCTATTTAATTGCGAAGGAACGCGCCTGATCGACAGGCGCAATCGCAATTCATCCCCGAAGGAGTGCCGACGAAATTGCCCGGTGTCAATGAATGTCGATTGGGATTTGAAATGCGCGGAGCAGCTTCCGCTGTTGTTAGGTGCGACGGGAAACCGGGACCTTGACCAGATCAGGCAATCAGGCAAACAAATCCGCCGTCTTCGCCTTGCCCCTCGGCGGCATGGGATCGGTCTGCGCCACCAGCCGTTCGGCCGGGTAGGGCTGGTACACCGCCTCGTCATTGACCAGCGAGCCCTGCATCCAGTCCAGATACTGATGCGGCTCGAGCATCACCAGCATGCGCTTCTCCTCGCCCGGCTTGTGAAAGCGCCGCATCAGCGCATGCTCGTCCGCATTAATGGTGAGCATTGAAAACGACAGCAGCGGCAGGCCGTCCGGCCCGCTTGATTTCCATTCCCAGATACCGGCGATGCCGAGCGGCTTGCCGTCGGCATGTTCAATACGCCAGCGCACCGGCTTGCCGCTCTCGTAATTCGGCTCGAACACGCTCTCGGCCGGCACGATGCAGAACTGGTTGCGCTTCCACGCATTGCGAAACGAGGGCTTGGTTGCCACCGATTCCGTGCGCGCGTTGTAGGTCTGGCGCGCCAGCTTGGCGTCGCCCCAGTGCGGCACCATGCCGAACATCGCCGGCACGCATTCGATCTCGCCGTTGACCACGTGCGACTCGCGGATGATCGGCGCCAGATAGCCGGGAAAGGCCTCGTCGGGGAAATTGAACAGCGCGCGTTCGAGCCCGTGGTGCTGGCTGATCGCGTCGAGTTTGCTGGGAATGTAATTGGCGCACATGGCCATATTTT
>JBDSTZ010000102.1:0-16756 GCA_039927975.1 Massilia sp.
AACCTGATCACGCCGCCGGCGCGGCCAGGTACCCCCTGGGTGCTGGTGAGCTCGTACTCGGACCGGCAAGCGACGCTCTACCGAGTGTTCAACAAGAACAGCGGCGCATTGAAGCACATCGGCGCCACGCTGCCGGGCATCGACCCGGCGCGCATGGCGAGCCAGCGGGTGGTGCGCTACACGGCGCGCGACGGGCTCGCCATACCCGCCCTGCTGACCGTGCCGGCCGGCGCCGCCGAGCGCGGCCTGCCGCTGGTGGTGCTGGTGCATGGCGGGCCTTTTGTGAACGGCCATCCGTGGGGCTGGCACGCGGAGAGCCAATTTCTCGCCTCGCGCGGCTACGCGGTGCTCGAGCCGGAATATCGCGGCAGCACCGGGCATGGCAACGCCCACTTCCGCGCCGGCTGGAAGCAATGGGGCCTGGCCATGCAAAACGATATCGCCGACGGCGCCAAATGGGCCATCGCCGAGGGTATCGTCGACCCTCGCCGCATCTGCATCGCCGGCGCCAGCTATGGCGGCTACGCCACTTTGATGGGACTGGTCAACGACCCCGATCTGTACAAATGCGGCATCGCCTGGGCGGCGGTCACCGACATCAAGCTCATGCACACCGGCACCTGGAACAGCAAGTCCGACCTGTCCAGCGTCTACAAGGACTACGGCATGCCGACCCTGGTGGGCGACCTGGTCAAGGACGCGGCCCAGCTCGACGCGACCTCGCCGCTGCGCCAGGCCGCCCGCATCAAGCAGCCGCTGCTGCTGGCCCACGGCGGCGCCGACCAGCGCGTGCCCATTTTCCACGGCAAGAAATTCTACGATGCGGTCAAGCCGGGCAATCCGAACGTCGAGTGGGTCGAGTACCCCGGGGAGGGCCATGGCTGGCGCCTGCTCTCGACCCGCCTCGATTTCTGGAGCCGGGTCGAGAAATTTCTCGACAAGCAGATCGGAAAACCCTAGCCCGGCCGGCGTTTGGTAGTACCCTTGCAAGATCATCCACGCATGCAGAGGAGCTGAAATGGGGTCGGGCAAAATTCTGGTGGCGCAAGGGGGCGGTCCAACCGCCGTGATCAACCAGTCGATGGTCGGGGTGGCGCTCGAAGCGCGCCGCTTCACCCAGGTGACGCGGGTGTACGGCGCGCTGCACGGGGTGCGCGGCATCGTCAACCAGGATTTCATCGACCTGACCCAGGAAACCAGCCACAACCTCGAACTGGTGGCCGCCACGCCGTCCTCGGCGCTCGGCTCGACCCGCGACAAGCCGGACGCGGCCTACTGCCAGGACATCTTCAAGACCCTGCGCGCGCACGAGATCGAGCATTTCTTCTACATCGGCGGCAACGATTCGTCCGACACGGTGCGCATCGTCAGCCTCGAAGCGCAAAAGGCCGGCTACCCGCTGCGCTGCATTCATATTCCCAAGACCATCGACAACGACCTGGTCGGCAACGACCACACCCCGGGCTTTCCCTCGGCCGCGCGCTTCGTCGCCCAGGCCTTCGCCGGCGCCAATCTGGACAATGCAGCCCTGCCCGGCGTGTACGTCGGCGTGGTGATGGGGCGCCACGCCGGCTTCCTGACGGCCGCCGCGGCGCTCGGCAAGAAGTTCCCCGACGACGGGCCGCACCTGATCTACCTGCCCGAGCGGGTGTTTTCACTCGACCGCTTCCTCGCCGATGTGAAGGCAACCTATGCGCGCTACGGCCGCTGCGTGATCGCGGTGTCCGAGGGCATTCACGACGCTTCGGGCGAAGCGATCGCCAGCCTGCTGTCCAAGGAAGTCGAGCGCGACGCCCACGGCAACGTGCAACTGTCGGGCACCGGGGCGCTGGCCGACCTGCTGTGCGACGAGATCAAGGCCAAGCTGGGCATCAAACGGGTGCGCGGCGACACCTTCGGCTATCTGCAGCGCTCGTTCATTGGCTGCGTCTCGGACGTCGACCAGCGCGAGGCGCGCGAGGTCGGCGAGAAGGCGGTGCAGTACGCCATGTGGGGCGATCGCGACGGCTCGGTGGCGATCAAGCGCACCGGCTACTATTCGGTCGATTATGAATTGCTGCCGCTCGACGCCGTGGCCGGCAAGACGCGCGTGATGGAGGACGAGTTCATCAGCGCCAACGGCACCGACGTCACCGACGCCTTCCGGCTGTACCTGCGGCCGCTGCTGGGGTCGGGGATGCCGGACGCGTTCAGGTTGCGCGGCGCGCCGGTGGCGAAGATCGGCTGAACCACGTTGCAGGGGCGGCGGCGATCTGCCGCCTGCTTGCCTGGCCGGCGGGCCACCTAGCCGCCGCGTCTTTTAGCGGTTCAGTAAGGCGATCGCGGTGGCGTCAAGGCGTTCGCGTCAGGTGGCGCCTCACCTGTGAAGACCAGGTCGCGCGACCATGCAGGCAATTGCGCGTCTTCCCATTGTGCAAGCTCTTGCATCGCCATCCGATAACGCTTGAACCCTTCAGCGGCATCGTCGAGGGTGGTCCACATTTCAAGCTCGTCGGGTTCACCGACGGTGACGCCATGGCTGCCCACAATGGCCGCGATCAGCGCCGGATACGCCGCCTCCTCGATCTCAATGAAGCGGCTCATGAAATGCGTCATGACCTCCTGGTCGTCGAAGAAGCACAGGCGATCGCCCGCGCGCTGCACAAACGCGGGGATCGGGTCGTCGTCGCTGAATGACAGACCCGTGTCCAGCTCGAACACACCATGCTCGTCGTCAATGCACTCGCATGCCACCCCGAGCACCTCTGCCAGTTCTGCTTCAGTCATGATCGCCTCCCACTTGATGGCCGTTCTAACGGCGCGCGCAATCTCGACTGGAAAGTCACGTTGCTGCGCACGCAAAAGTGAAACATCATTTCTTCGAAGGACCACGCGTCCCACTCCGGTGTGCCCATGCTGCGACGGTCGCCGAAGTGCTCATGCGAACGCTGATGCTCGCACCTGGAGCATTTCGTCGACGCTGAGATATCAAGTTGATAGACACGGTAAGTTTGCTCAAGGTTCCGCCAAAGCAGAGAAAACACAAAATGCCGCGCCCCGCCTCGACACCCCTGCGCCGGCCGCTTGGCTGACCGCATCGCAGTTCGACAAACAGCCTGGTGTTTTTCCCTCGTTCATCGACCAGCCCAGCGCCTGCAACCAGTGTCCGCCCGCGCGAACGTTCAGGGCGCCATGCCCCGCATCCTTCGCTTTTTAATGGTCGGAGCAACAGCGCGCGGGCGTCGACTTCGGGGATCTCAAGTAGCTTGGGCATCCCCTCACGATAGCAAGCGATGGGGGATGCCCTGCTTGATCCAGACCAGCTGTGCGCGCGGACGCGCGAGAAGGGGCAGCAATGGACAGTTCTTCGTTCCTGCCCGAGGATCTGTCTGGCTCGGCTCAGTCAACACGCCGAATCGGTATCCAAGCTTCGCGGCAAAGCGCTCAAGCCATGGAAGGCAGCGCCGCGACATCGGCCGGGCTCAGCACCGCGCGGGGACCGGTGGCCGCGAACTGATCGTGCTCCCATTGCACCAGCACTTTCAACGCCGCACGAAATCGCGCGAACGCTTCCACCGCGTCGTCCAGCGTGGACCATAATTCGATGAACGCGAACTCCTCGACTTTCACCCCGTACTGCCCGACGATAGCGGGGATGAACGCGGGGAACCAGCCTTCGTCAATTTCCAGGCCGCGCATCTCGAAATGCAAAAGCACCTCGGTAGCGTCAGAAAATCGCAGTTGCGAATCGACCACCTCGACATATCCTGGCACGGGATCTTGATCGGTGAAGAATACATCTGTTTCGATGGAAAACACGCGGCCCTCGTCGTCCATGCACACGCATTCAACACCAAGCAATTCTTCCAGCTCCTGCGTCTTCATCGTCGTTTCCCCTTGAAATCGGTGCTTGCGGGCTCGTCGGGCCACGGGTCGAATGTTACGTTGGTTCGCCAACAAAAATACCTCAGTATTTTTTCATAGCGCCAGTTTATCCATGCTGGGCCGCCGTAACATCTGCGGTCCCCGAGGTGATCATGCGGCAAGCCATGCGCGACGGCTGCGCGCTTGGATGACTGCTGCACATCCAACTGATAGACCCGATTTAACTTCCCGAGGTTCCGCCAGTAGACAGAGAAGATGCAGTGGCGAATTATTGGCTTGCCGCCCGACGGGCCTAGCGCTATCTGGCTGATGGCCAGTTCCACAAATAGGTCCGTGCGCACTCCGCTGGAATCGACCAGGCCGGCACGCACCTTCAATTTCGATGGGTGCGAGCTTTCCTGCCGCCATGTGCCGCAATCCTCGCCTTGAGGGGGCGGGCAAGTAAGCCTCGGGCTTCAGATTCGGGCATGTCTGGGAATTTTGGCATCCGCCTACGATAGTATGCGATCCGGTCCACGGGGCTTGATGCAGACCAGCCGAGCGCAATCGAGAACCGCCTCGACGGCAAAACCGCGTTCACGTTTTCATCGACAAAAAAATGGCGGCCATCTCGCGACGCCGCCATTGTTTGCGCTGCGCGCCCGCAGGCGTCAGCATCACCGCACGATCATCACTTCACGATCGTCTGGTGCTCGTCGCCGACGCGGGCGCGGATGGCGCCGATGCGCGAGACCGTCTCGCCAGCCGCCTGCAACTGGGCGAAGGCGGCGTCGGCGTTTTCCTGCGACACGATGACGATCATGCCGATGCCGCAGTTGAACACGCGGTGCATCTCGGCGTCGGCCACGCCGCCGTGCTGCTGCAGCCACTGGAACAGCGGCGGCATGGTCCAGGCCGAGGCGTCCAGTTCGGCCGTCAGCCCGGGCTGCAGCACGCGCGGCACGTTTTCGACCAGGCCGCCGCCGGTGATGTGGACCATGCCCTTCACTTCCATCGAGGCCATCAGCGCCAGCAGCGGCTTGACGTAGATGCGGGTCGGCTCCATCAGCACGTCGGCCAGCGGACGGCCGTGGAAATCGGCGTTCAGGTCCGGCTTGGCGACTTCGATGATCTTGCGCACCAGCGAGTAACCGTTCGAGTGCGCGCCCGACGAGGCCAGGCCCAGCACCACGTCGCCCGGCACGATTTTGGTGCCGTCGATGATTTGCGATTTTTCCACCGCGCCGACCGCGAAGCCGGCCAGGTCGTACTCGCCGGCCGGGTACATGCTCGGCATTTCAGCGGTCTCGCCGCCGATCAGGGCGCAGCCGGCTTGCTCGCAGCCCTGGGCGATGCCCTTGACGACGGCGGTCGCGGTCGGCACGTCGAGCTTGCCGCAGGCGAAATAGTCGAGGAAGAACAGCGGCTCGGCGCCCTGCACCAGGATGTCGTTGACGCTCATGGCGACCAGGTCGATGCCGACCGTGTCGTGGCGGTTCAGCTCGAAAGCGAGCTTGAGCTTGGTGCCGACGCCGTCGGTGCCCGACACCAGCACCGGCTCCTTGAACTTCTTGCTGATCTCGAACAGGGCGCCGAATCCGCCGATGCCGCCCATGACGCCTTCACGCATCGTGCGCTTGGCGAACGGCTTGATCGCCTCGACCAGGGCGTCGCCGGCATCGATGTCGACGCCAGCGTCGCGGTAGGAAAGTGAAACATTTGAAGGTTGGCTCATGGTGTAATTCGCGGCGGAGGCGGTAAAATAGAAGGTGGACCAGCAAAATTGACGGATTTTCGCTGCCGGGAGGACGAGATCGGACGGTCGGAACACGATCCCCGGCCCCGCCGGCGGGCGGCATCGGCAACTGGCGAATCCGGTATTTTATCAAAATGGCTCGCGCCCGCCGCAAATTAACCTAACTTGACAACACACTGATGCCATTTCCCCTCAGTCCGGATCAAAAGCAAACCGCGTTTTGGCTGGCATTGTGGCTCGCGTTCGTGTTCCTCCTGTACGCCCTGGGGCCGGTGCTGACCCCGTTCATCGCCGCCGCCATCCTGGCCTACGCCCTCAACGGCGGCGTCGACTACCTGGCGCAGCGCCGCGTGGGCCGCTTCGTCATCCCGCGCGCGCTGGCGGTGGTGCTGGTGATGCTGCTGTTCCTGTCGGCCGTCGGCGCGCTGGTGCTGATCGTCATCCCGGTGCTGCAGACCGAAATTCCCCTGCTGCTGGCGCAGATCCCCGCCTTCCTGACCCGGCTCGACACCGTGCTGGCGCCGCGCCTGCACGACATGGGCATCAAGATCAAGCTCGACGGCACCGGCATCCGCACCATCCTGACCGAGCAGTTCAGCACCGGCGGCGACGAGATCTGGACCACGGTGTGGTCGTCGGCGCGGGTCGGCGGCGCCCGCCTGATGGGCTGGGTGGTGACCCTGATCCTGATCCCGGTGGTGCTGTTCTACCTGCTGCTCGACTGGCACCGCATGCTCGACAAGGTGGGCGGCGCGGTGCCGCGCCGCTGGTTCGCCCAGACGGTCGGCATGGCGCACGAAGTGAACCTGCTGCTGGCCCAGTACCTGCGCGGCCAGCTGCTGGTGATGCTGGTGCTGGCGGCCTACTACTCGATCGGCCTGTCGATCGCCGGCTTCGACGTCGCCCTGCCGGTCGGCATCCTCACCGGCCTGCTGGTGTTCATCCCCTACATCGGCTTTGGCCTCGGCCTGGTGCTGGCGCTGATCGCGGCGGTGCTGCAGTTTTCCGACTGGTCCGGCCTGATCTGGGTGGCCGCGCTGTACGGCGCCGGCCAGGTCATCGAAGGCTTTTTCCTCACCCCGCGCCTGGTGGGCGAGCGGATCGGCCTCAATCCGCTGGCGGTGATCTTCGCCCTGCTCGCCTTTGGCCAGCTGTTCGGCTTTGTCGGCGTGCTGCTGGCGTTACCGACCTCGGCGGTGCTGATGGTGGCGTTTCGCCACCTGCGCCACCACTACCTGCGCAGCAGCTTCTATAATGCCTGATGTTTGCCACCTTGCGCGCCGCCGCCCCCGCCCCCGCCACCACTGCCTGCCGATGAAAGCACCAGCATGAAACAGCTGCTGCTCGACCTGGGCGCGGACCAGGCCCAAAGCCTGGACACTTTCGAAGTCGGCCAAAACGCCGAACTGGCCTACCTGATGCAGCAGTTCGCCGAGCGCAGCTCGCGCGAGCATTTCGCCTACCTGTGGGGCGAGCCGGCGGCCGGCAAGACCCACCTGCTGCACGCCCTGGCCGCCACCGCGGCCTCGCGCTACATCGCGCCGGACGCGCCCGACGAGGCCTTTGTCTACGCGCCCGAGGTCAGCCTGTACCTGCTCGACGACTGCCACGCGCTCGGCGCCGAGCGCCAGATCGACGCCTTCGCGCTGTTCAACCAGATCCGCGAACACGGCGCCTACATGGTCAGCACCGGGCCGGTGCCGCCCGCCGTGCTGCCGGTGCGCGAGGATCTGCGCACCCGCATGGGCTGGGGCCTGATCTACCAGATCCACGGCCTGTCCGACGACGACAAGATCGCCGCGCTGACCCATACCGCCGAGGCGCGCGGCCTGAACCTGTCGGCCGGCGTGTTACCCTATCTGCTGTCCCATTTTCGGCGCGACATGCGCTCCCTGTCGACGATGCTAGACGCGCTCGATCAATATTCCCTCGAAACCCAGCGCCCGGTGACCTTGCCGCTGCTGCGCGAATTGCTGCTGCAGGCGGGCGGGCCGGGCGCCGAAGGCCCCGCCGGCGCCGACGAACCACCCGCATGAGAATCCCAGGCATGAGCAATCTCGCACTTTTCGACCTCGACCACACCCTGCTGCCGATCGACTCGGACTACGAATGGGGCCAGTTCCTGGTCCGCATCGGGGCGGTCGACCCGGTCGCCTTCAAGCAGGCCAACGACAATTTCTTCGCCCAGTACCAGGCCGGCACGCTCGACCCGGTCGAGTATCTCGAATTCGCGCTCGGCACCCTGGCGCGCTTTCCGCGCGCCGACCTCGACGCGATGCAGCGCCGCTTCATGGACGAGGTGATCGCCCCGGCGATCCTGCCGCAGGCGCGCGCGCTGCTGCGCCAGCATCAGGACGCCGGAGACCTGGTGGCCATCATCACCGCCACCAACCGCTTCGTCACCGGGCCGATCGCCGCCGCGCTGGGGGTCGAGCACCTGATCGCCGCCGAGCCCGAACTGGACGCCGACGGCAACATCACCGGCAAGCTGCGCGGCATTCCCACCTCGGGCGCCGGCAAGGTGACCCACACCCACGCCTGGCTCGAGCGGATCGGCAAGCCGCTCGCCTCGTTCGAGCGCAGCCACTTCTACAGCGACTCGCACAACGACATTCCCCTGCTGTCCGCCGTCACCCATCCGGTGGCGACCAATCCCAACGCCACGCTGGCAAGCCACGCCGCCACGCAAGGCTGGCCTTCACTGAACCTCTTTACAAAGCAATGATAAAAAAATTCATCCGCAAGATCCTCGGCGTCAAAGACAAGCCGGTGCGCGACCCCAGCGAGCCGGTGGTGCTCGGGCCGGACGAACACGGGATCGATCCGAAGCTGGTGTCGTCGAACGCGATCCGCGTCACCTCCTCGCTGCAGGAGGCCGGCTACAAGGCGTTCGTGGTGGGCGGCGCGGTGCGCGACCTGCTGCTGGGGGTGAAACCGAAAGACTTCGACATCGCCACCGACGCCACGCCCGAGCAGGTCACGCGCCTGTTCCGCCGCACCCGCATCATCGGGCGGCGCTTCCAGATCGTCCACGTGATGTTCGGCCAGGACATGCTGGAGGTGACCACCTTCCGCGGCGCCGGCAGCGAGAGCGCGATCAAGGATGAACACGGGCGCGTACTGCGCGACAATAACTTCGGCCCGCAGCACGAGGACGCGATGCGGCGCGACTTCACCATCAACGCGATGTACTACGATCCGGCCACCCAGCAGGTGCTCGACTACCACGGCGGCATCGGCGACATCCGCGACAAGATCCTGCGCATCATCGGCCAGCCCGAGGCGCGCTACCGCGAAGACCCGGTGCGCCTGCTGCGCGTGGTGCGCTTCGCCGCGCGATTGCAGTTCACGATCGAGCCGGCCACGCGCGAGCCGATCCCGGTGATGGCGCCCCTGATCAACAATGTGCCGGCCGCGCGCGTGTTCGACGAAATGCTCAAGCTGCTCATGAGCGGCCACGCGCTGGCCTGCCTGCAGCAGCTGCGCAAGGAAGGCCTGCACCACGGCCTGCTGCCGCTGCTCGACGTCGTGCTCGAACAGCCGATCGGCATGAAGTTCGTGACCCTGGCGCTCGAATCGACCGACAACCGCATCAAGGCCGGCAAGGGCGTCTCGCCCGGCTTCCTGTTCGCCTCCCTGCTATGGCACCAGGTGGTCGAGAAGTGGACCGCCTACCGCGCCGCCGGCGAGCCGCCGATTCCGGCGCTGCACCTTGCGGCCGACGACGTGCTCGAGTCGCAGACCGAAAAACTGGCCTTGCAGCGCAAGATCGGATCGGACATGCGCGACATTTGGTCGATGCAGCCGCGCTTCGAGCGGCGCAACGGCAAGGCGCCGTACAAGCTGCTCGAACATCCGCGCTTCCGCGCCGGCTACGACTTCCTGCTGCTGCGCTGCGAATCGGGCGAGATCGAGATGGAGATCGGCGAATGGTGGACCGCGTTCTATGAAGGCGACATCAGCGAACGCGAAACCCTGATGACGAACGCGGTGGCCGCGCCGTCCGGACCGAAGCGCAAACGCCCGCCACGGCGCGGACCGCGCAGCCGGCCGGCCGAAGGCGGCGGCGCGGGCGGTGCAGACGCCGAATGATCGCCTACATCGGCATCGGCGCCAACCTCGGTGACGCGCGCGCCAACGTCGACGACGCCATCGCGCGCCTTGGCGCCCTGTCGCAGGCGCGCCTGCTGCGCCACTCGGCGCACTACCGCAGCGCGCCGATCGACTCGTCGGGCGACGACTACATCAACGCGGTCGCCTGCATCGACACCACGTTGACGGCTCCGGCCCTGCTGGACGCCCTGCACGCGATCGAACTGGCGCACGGCCGCGAGCGGCCTTACCGCAACGCGCCGCGCACGCTCGACCTCGACATCCTGCTCTACGCTGACCACACCATCGACCTGCCCGAGCTGCATGTGCCGCACCCGCGCATGGGCGAGCGCGCCTTCGTGCTGCTGCCGCTGCTGGAAATCGCCCCCGACATCGCGATTCCCGGCCTGGGACCGGCGCGCGCGCTGCTGCCGGCGGTGACCGGCCAGGCCATCACCCTACTCAATTGACCATGCAAATTCCGATCATCGTCCAGACCACCGGTCTGCTGTTCCTGTCGAATATCTTCATGACGATCGCCTGGTACGGCCACCTGAAGAACCTGTCGAACAAGGCGTGGTATGTGGCGGCCCTGATCAGCTGGGGCATCGCGCTCTTCGAATACCTGCTGCAGGTGCCGGCCAACCGCATCGGCAACACCCAGTACAGCCTGGCGCAGCTGAAGATCATGCAGGAAGCGATCACCCTCACCGTGTTCGTGCCGTTCGCGATGTTCTACATGAACCAGCCGTTCAAGCTCGATTACGTCTGGGCCGGCCTGTGCCTGATCGGCGCGGTGTATTTCATCTTCCGCAGCTAGCTTCTATTTGCCCGGCGCCGCCGGCTTGCCCTGCTGCTCGCCGCGCTCGCAAGGGCGCAGCCCGCCGTTGGCGGCGGTGCCGTAGCAGAAGCCGGCGCCGCTCGCTTCGCCCTTGGCATCGATGGCGCCGACAAACACCTCGCCGGCGCTGGCCGGCCACAGGTAGCGGCCATACAGCCACTTGCCGCGCATGGTCAGCGCTTTCGCGGTCGGCGTGAAGCCGCCTTCGCCATGCGCTTCGCCGTTCAGAAACTCCCCTTCATAGCGGCCGCTGGGCCCCGTCAACACGCCATGTCCGGCTGGCTTGGCCAGCGCGATGCCGCCGACGTAGCTCGCCGCCGGGGCGCCGTCCGGGTAGCGCAGCGCGCCCTGGCCGGCGGCCACGCCGGCGTTGAACTGGCCCTCGTATTGGCCACCGCGCTCGCTCACCAGCTTGCCCGTCAACGGCAAGCCGTCCCGGAAAGTGCCTTCGAAATAGCTGCCGTTGATGCGTACCAGCTTGCCGGCGCCGTCCGGCTTGGTGCCGGCCACCTGGCCTGTATAGCGCGCGCCGCTTTTGTACGCCAGCCCGTCCGCGCTGGCGGTGGGGGTGGAGTTGTTCAGATCATTGAGCAGTTCCAGATTGTCGAGCAGGAGCGCGTCTTCGCTGTAGCCGCGCGGTTCTGCGTACGCCAGCGCGTGGCGCAGCGCGTCGAGGGCCGGCTCCGGATATTTTCCGCGCAGCGCCAGCGTGGCCAGGCCGCGGAACGTTTCGGGCGTCGGATTATAAATCGAGGCGGAGTCGAATCCGGCGATGCCTTCGTCGAGCGGCTCGCTGTCGGGCATGGCGAGGTACAGCTCGCCCAGACCTTGATACGGGGCGGGATAACTGGGATCGGCCTTGGCGGCGCGGCGGAATTGATCGCGCGCCTTGCGCAGCAGGTCCTGCCAGCCCGGCAGACCGCTGGCGCGCAGCGCCTCGGCATGCATGCGCAGTAAGTCGCCCTGCATGGTCAGCACCTGGGCGTTGCCGGGGAAACGCTCGGCGAGCGCGTCGACGGCCGCCGTGCCGTAACCCTTGGTCGAAAAGCGCAGCATGTCGACATTCGCCTGGGCGCTGTCGGGATTGAGTTCAAGATTTTTGCTCAGCACCGCGTCGATGGCTTCGCGCGGCACATGCATATGCGGCAGGACGGCGGCGAGGGTGGCCGCGACTTTCGGCTGATCGAGGACCTCGACCTTGATGTCCACCGCTGGAAATTTGAACGGGCCGTCGGTGGCCGTGAACACCCGCGCGCTCAGGCGCCGCATCACATACTGGGCGATGTCCTTGTCGAGTTCGGCGTAGCTGCGCTTGAACGCGAGCCGGGCGGCGCGATCCTGGCCGATCCCGAGGTTATACAGACGCAAATAATGCGCCAGCTGCGCGCGCAAGGCCGCCGACGAATTGAAATAGTGGACGACGAAGCCAGCGCGCGCATAGAACGCGTTGAGCGCGTATTTGTTGTCGTTCGTGGTCGAGAGGTAATCGAGTTTGACGGTGTTGAACAATGTGGCGGTGTCGAATTCAATGTTGCCGGTGGAGGTGTACAGGCCGCTGATGCGGTTGTCGAATTCGTCGATGTCGCCGACCCGGACCGAGGTATTGTCATAGCGGAAGGTGGAAAAATACTCGGCCATGCCTTCGTTGCACCACATTGGATAAGCCACTGATTGCTGGGTCATGCGCACCAGAAAGTGATGATATTCGTGCAGAAGCACCGCGCGGGCGAAGGTCTGGACGTTGCCGTCGGGGATGTAATCCTTGACGTTGGCGATCGCCGCGAAGCCGCGCAAGGAATTGGCGAACACGCCGCCATAACTTTCCGGCAGGCCCAGCTTCTTGAACAGTTCCGCGTCGCCGATCGCCAGCACGGTCAGCGGCGCGGTGCCCTCGAGCGCGTCCATGCTGCGCGCGCGCAAACTGAAGTGGCGCATGCGCTCCAGGTCGTTGGCCAACTGGCGCGCGGTCTCACTCTTCTGGTCGGTCACGACGCGGAAATTGGGCGTGACAGCCTGCGTCCATTTGGCGCGAAACAGCGCGTCGACGTCGGCGCCGAAGGCGGGGAGGCTGCATAGCGCGACGGCCAGCGCGAGTACTCGTGGGAAATTAAACATGAAACATTGATAAAATATGAAGGCTTGTCAATACTAGCAGCCACTGTTGCCAAAAGGAAGCAACGAGCGCGGTTGGCTGAGCAAAAACGCGGACCGCGCAACAGTCCGGCGCGCCTTCTCACGCTGCATAGCCGCGCCAGGGCCGGCGATGGCTGGCTTGGCAGGCGTAGCTGTCGATCTGAAATCAGTTCGCCGCGAACTGCCCCTTCAAAGCGCCTCCGGCATGAAACGCCCGGGCGCATTACACTAGCGCCATTCGACGTCGACTTTGGAAGGAATACCATGAGCAGTTACCTGCAGGGCAAGGAAATGGCGGGCACCGATGCGCCGGCGCCGCAGCGACCTGTCGCCACCAAAGCCGTCACGATTCCCTCGCTGAACGCGATGAAGGCGGCCGGCACGCGCATCGCCATGCTGACCTGCTACGACGCCAGCTTTGCCTCGCTGATGGACCGCTGCGGCGTTGAGGTGCTGCTGATCGGCGATTCGCTGGGCATGGTCTGCAATGGCCACCAGTCGACGCTGCCGGTGACGGTGGCCGAGGTGGCCTACCACACCGCCGCTGTGGCGCGCGGCAACAAGAGCGCAATGGTGATCGCCGACATGCCCTTCGGCAGCTATGCGACGCCGGAAGCGGCCTTCAACAACGCCGTTGTGCTGATGCAGGCCGGCGCCCACATGGTCAAGATCGAAGGCGGCGCCTGGCTGACGGAGACGGTGCGCTTCCTCACCGATCGCGCGGTGCCGGTCTGCATCCACCTCGGTCTGACGCCGCAGTCGGTGCACCAGCTGGGCGGCTACAAGGTGCAGGGCAAGACGATCGAGAGCGCCGATCTGCTCAAGGCCGACGCCAAGGCCTTGCAGGCGGCCGGCGCGGCCCTGCTGGTGCTCGAAGCGATTCCGGCCGAACTGGGCAAGGAAGTGACCGAATTGCTGGCGATTCCGACCATCGGCATCGGCGCGGGGCCCGATTGCTCGGGCCAGGTGCTGGTGATGCACGACGCGCTGGGCGTATTCCCGGGCCGCAAGGCGCGCTTCGTGAAAAACTTCATGGACGGCCAGACCAGCATCGACGCCGCCATCAGCGCCTACGTGAACGCGGTCAAGGACGGCAGCTTCCCCGGCGCGGAGCACTGCTTCTGACACCATGAGCACCGACACCGCCCGCCTGTTCATCGCGCTGTGGCCCGACGACGAGGTGCGCGCCGGGCTGCGCGCCTGGCGCGATGGGTGGCGCTGGCCGAAGCAGGCCACGCCGGTGCGCAGCGAGCGGCTGCACATGACGCTGCACTTTCTGGGCGGCGTGCCGCGCGATCAAATAGATCTGCTGGCAGATCGGATTGCGCTGCCGTTCGAGCCATTCACAATGGATTTCGGACAGCCCGAGCTGTGGCCGCACGGAATTGCCGTGCTGGCGCCAGTCGCGGTTCCGGCGCCGCTGTTACGCTTGCAGCGCGAATTGGGTGAACGGCTACAAGCGGCCGGCCTGACACTCGATGCGCGCGATTACCGGGCGCACGTGACCATGGCGCGCCGCGCAGCCGGCGCGTTGATGCCGCCCGACGGCCCGCCGATTCGCTGGAGCGTAGCGTCGTACGCGTTAATGGAATCGGCCGCCGACGGATACCGGGTACTGCGCACCTACGCTTGATCCGCCTGTCGGCACTTGCCGATATCGACTCCTGCCCGGCGTGACTCGCTTTAAACTGGTTGATGCTTCGCGAATCCCACGACCGTCGTGCCATCGGTAAGAATGAGAGTTCGGGCAAAGTTGGTACCCGCTTGAAGTTCGAACGCCGACCCGTGCAAAACAAACTCGGGGACATCCTCGCGCGGAGACACGAACGTCACCGCGAGTGCGCCTTCGTCATCGAGCGGCGAGGAAAAGTGCGCATATATTTCTGGCTCCTCATTATCAGCGCCGCCGATGCACATGGTGCCCGAGATATCGCGCTCGCCCACATCCATGCTTGCTCGTCCGCGTGTAACAAGCCAATGTCCATTGCAATCAACGGACATGAACCAATCCCAGTCCAGTCCGACTTGCGAAATCGTGCCTGGTTTCATTGTCCCCCCCCAAATCACATCAAACCTGGCGCATTTTCCTCGATGCCAGCGTCAGCGACAGCTAGCGCCGCAGCGCGGTGAACCCCGCCGGCTCCCATTCGCGCATCGCCAGCAGCAACCCTGAACCGCGCCGTTTGGAGAGCGGCGAGGACAGGCTGTCGGCATGCAGCTCGGCGAATTTGAGGCGCAGCTGGCGCAGTTCGGCCTGCACCTTGGCGGTGGCCGCCTCGGTCAGCATGCCGTGCGAAAAAGTCAGCGATTCCTCAGACTGGGCGAACGGGCTGTTGAGAAAATCGGGCAAACCCTGCTCGCGGAAATACTGCCTGATCGGCCCGCCCACGATCCAGTCGAAATCGCGCGACACATTCAGGCGGATGCGGTTGCCCGGCAATAGCGTGATCAAGGCCAAGCGGTCGAGCCGCAGCAGGCGTTGCAGGCATGCGGGCTCGGTCAGCCGATAGGCCGCCAGCATGTCGTCGATGGTCCAGTGATTGAGCGCGCACACGGCGACCAGCAGCAGCATCGGGTCCGACACCAGTTCGCGCTCCTGCGCGCTGGTGAGGTGCTTGAGGCGGCTTTCGCTGGCGGCCGCCTCCTGCGTCAGTTCGGCCAGCGTGAAGCCGAGCATATTGCACACCTCCACCAGGCGGTCGAGCGTGAAACCGCCCGAGGTGAACAGCCGCTTGACGCTGGCCTCGGACAGCGCGAGCGTGGCCGCCACATCGCGGTAGGTCTTGCCCTGCTGCCTCAGCTGGCGCTTGAGGGTCGTTACCAATTGCTCAATTTCTGTCATGACATCAAAGTAGTGTGGGGTGCTACTAAACCTGGCGTTTCCGGCGACTATCCCGACAAGCGTATCACTCAAGCGATCAATGCGGCAAGCTGTGCTCACCTTTTAAGGAGCCCACATGAAACCCGCCCTCCACTTTCTGGCGCCGCTGATCACGGTCGCCCTGTGCGCGGCGCTGCTCGCGCACGGCCCGATCGCGCAGCTCGACCACTATCACGATTTCGCCGACCAATCGGTGTTGCTGACGATTCCGCACGCGGCCGACGTGCTGTCGAATATCGCCTTTGCGCTGGTCGCCGGCTGGGGCTTGCTGCGCTTGTGGCCGGCGCGGCGCCACGCGGCGCTCGCCGCCGGCTGGCACGGTTACCTGCTGTTCCTGGTGGGCCTGGCGCTCACCGCGCTCGGCTCGAGCTTCTATCATCTGGCGCCGGACAACGCGCGGCTGGTGTTCGACCGCCTGCCGATCGCGCTGGCCTGCGCCGGCCTGATCGCGGCGGTGCGGGCTGAAAGCCTGGCATATGACAGCAGCCGGCGCGACGCCATCGCTCTGGCCCTGATCGGCGTCGCCAGCGTGGCGTGGTGGGCGTGGACCGACCGCGCCGGCGCGGGCGACCTGCGTCCCTACCTGCTGCTGCAAGGCCTGCCGCTGATCCTGATACCGTTGTGGCAGGGTGTGTACAAGGCGCCGAAAGCCGACCGCATCGCATTCGGCGCCGCGCTGCTGCTGTACGTGCTGGCCAAGGCGGCCGAGGTCAACGACCATGCGCTGCTGGCGCAGCTCGGCGTGGTCAGCGGGCACACGCTCAAGCATCTGCTGGCGGCGGCAGCGGCCGGGCTGATCGTCGCGCGGCTGGTCCGGCGTACTGTTGTCCAACCCGCGTCCCGATTGCACGCAGCACCGGCAGTCGCCTCATGATCGTGCTATCGCGGTGCACATGCCGCAGACGAATCCAGGCGCCGAATTGCCGACTTGACCGGGCAGGCGCGATACGATATTTTGGAGTTCGCAAACCTCTGCCGGCGACAAACAGTCCTTCTACCAATCGAACGGGCCGCGATGCCCCAGCCTTTCTTATGAGCCTATTCGACAGAATTCGCGAGGCGCTGCTGCCAAAGCGCGATAAAGGAAACGGCAGGCAGCCCGTGCCATCGCCGCACCCGCTGCGCTCCACCACGGACCTCGATGCCTTGATCGACGCAACGGGCTACGCATCCGCCTCGGCGCTCGTGCACGGCGCCGCACGATCCTGCT
>JBDSTZ010000103.1:0-4877 GCA_039927975.1 Massilia sp.
CCTGTGCTTCGGCCGGCGCGCCTCGGGTGAAATTTTTGATCGCGGGACCATTTCTCAGCGCACCAGCGTCCGGCTTGCGGGTAGACTGCTGTGGTGGGAGCAGGGCGCGCTGCGCGGCGATGGCGCCGGCATGCACAGTCCGCTCGGCCTGCGCGGCGCCAGCGTGTGCGCCACCCTGATCGGGGTGGGCAAGCCGCTGCCGGCGCCGCTGCTGGCGGCGCTGCGCGCGCTTGACGCGCAGCTGGCCGTCAGCCAGGTCAAGGCGGTGCTGGTGGCGCGTTACCTGGGCGACGACAGCGAGGTGGCGCGCCGCATCATGATCGGCGCCTGGCAGCTGCTGCGCCCGCACTTGCTCGGCACGCCGGCGCAGGTGCCGGTCCCACGCATCTGGAACACTTGAAAAGAACAGGAACACGACATGGATCTGACCCCCCGCGAGAAAGACAAGCTGCTGATCTTCACCGCCGGCCTGCTGGCCGAACGGCGCCGCGCGCGCGGCCTGAAGTTGAACTACCCCGAAGCGATCGCGCTGATCAGCGCGGCCATCATGGAAGGCGCGCGCGACGGCAAGAGCGTGGCGCAACTGATGTCCGAGGGCGCGCAAATCCTCACCCGCGCCGACGTCATGGACGGCATCGCCGAGATGATCCCGGACATCCAGGTCGAAGCGACCTTCCCCGACGGCAGCAAGCTCGTCACCGTGCACAACCCGATCCCATGAACGCCGTGACCGAGTCTTCGGGCATGAAACACCACACGACCAACCATCTGGAGGCCGCATGATCCCCGGCGAATACCTGCTCGAAGCGGGCGACATCACCATCAACGTGGGGCGCCACAGCCGCATCGTGGTGGTGGCCAACAGCGGCGACCGGCCGATCCAGGTCGGCTCGCATTTCCACTTTTTTGAAGTCAACAGCGCGCTGCTGTTCGAGCGCGCCGACGCCATGGGCATGCGCCTCAATATCACCTCCGGCACCGCGGTGCGCTTTGAACCTGGCCAGACCCGCACTGTCGAACTGATAGCGCTGGCCGGCGCGCGCCGGGTGTTCGGCTTCAACGGCAAGGTCATGGGCGACCTGCCACCACCGGGAAAGGCTTGACATGCCCACCATCTCACGCAGCGCCTACGCCGAAATGTTCGGCCCCACCACCGGTGACCGCATTCGCCTGGCCGACACTGAACTGTTCATCGAGATCGAAAAGGACTTCGCCAACTACGGCGAGGAAGTCAAGTTCGGCGGCGGCAAAACCATCCGCGACGGCATGGGCCAGTCGCAGTTGAACCACCGCGACGTGATGGACACCGTCATCACCAACGCCGTCATCGTCGACCACTGGGGCATCGTCAAGGCCGACCTGGGCATCAAGAACGGCCTGATCGCCGCGATCGGCCGCGCCGGCAATCCCGACATCCAGCCGAACGTCACCATGGCCATCGGCGGCGCCACCGAAATCATCGCCGGCGAAGGCATGATCGTCACCGCCGGCGGGGTCGACACCCACATCCACTTCATCTGCCCGCAGCAGATCGAGGAAGCGCTCATGAGCGGGGTGACCACCATGCTGGGCGGCGGCACCGGGCCGGCCGTCGGCACCGCCGCCACCACCTGCACGCCGGGCCCGTGGCACCTGCATTCGATGCTGGCCGCGGCCGACGCCTTTCCCATGAATCTGGGCTTTTTCGGCAAGGGCAACGTCAGCCTGCCGACCCCGCTCGAAGAGCAGATCCGCGCCGGCGCCATCGGCCTCAAACTGCACGAGGACTGGGGCAGCACGCCGGCGGCGATCGACAACTGCCTGTCGGTGGCCGACCGCATGGACGTGCAGGTGGCGATCCACACCGACACACTCAACGAAGGCGGCTTCCTCGAAACCACCCTGGCCGCCTTCAAGGACCGCACCATCCACACCTTCCACACCGAAGGGGCGGGCGGCGGCCACGCGCCGGACATCATCGCCGCCGTCGGCCAGGCCAACGTGCTGCCCTCGTCGACCAATCCGACCCGGCCGTTCACCGTCAACACGCTCGACGAACACCTCGACATGCTGATGGTGTGCCACCACCTCGACCCGGCCATCGCCGAGGACGTCGCGTTTGCCGAGTCGCGCATCCGGCGCGAGACCATCGCCGCCGAGGACATCCTGCACGACATCGGCGCCATCTCGATGATGTCGTCCGATTCGCAGGCCATGGGCCGGGTCGGCGAAGTGATCATGCGCACCTGGCAGACCGCCCACAAGATGAAGGTGCAGCGCGGATCGCTCTCGCCCGACGGCAGCCGCAACGACAACTTCCGCGTCAAGCGCTACATCGCCAAGTACACCATCAACCCGGCCATCACGCACGGCATCTCGCACGCGGTCGGCTCGCTCGAAGTGGGCAAGATCGCCGACGTGGTGCTGTGGAAGCCGGCCTTTTTCGGCGTCAAGCCGTCGATGATCGTCAAGGGCGGCATGATCGCGGCGGCCCAGATGGGCGACCCCAACGCCTCGATCCCGACGCCGCAGCCGGTGCACTACCGGATGATGTTCGGCGCCTTCGGCGGCGGCCTGAAAAAATCCTTCACCTTCGTGTCCAAGGCCGCCTTCGACGCCGGCATCGGCAGTCAGCTGGGCCTGGCCAAGACCCTCATTCCGGTGCGCGGCATGCGCCACTTGAGCAAGCGCGACATGATCCACAACAGCGCCACCCCGCGCATGGAAGTCGACCCCGAAACCTACGAGGTGCGCGCCGACGGCCAGTTGCTGGTCTGCGAAGCGGCCGCCGTGCTGCCGATGGCGCAGCGCTATTTCCTGTTTTAAGATGACCGAGAAAGCCCCGATGCTCACGCTGCATACCAAAATCGACAGCGCCACCGAGGTGGCCGCTCAACTGGTGCTGGCCTACCACCAGCGCGAAAAATGCCGCCTGCGCGCGCGCCTCGACAATGGCGAGGAAGTGGCCCTGTTCACCGTGCGCGGCACCGTGCTGCGCGGCGGCGACCTGCTCAAGGGCGACGACGGCCGCGTGGTGCGCATCGTCGCCGCGCTCGAACCGACCCTGGTGGTGCACTGCGACGACGCGCACACGCTGGCGCGCTGCGCCTTCCACCTCGGTAACCGCCACACCCAGGTCGAAATCGGCGACGGTTTCCTGCGCATCCTGGTCGACCCGGTCTTGAAAGAGATGGTGCTGGGCCTGGGCGCGCGCGTGAGCGAGGAAGACGCCGCGTTCGAGCCGGAGTCCGGCGCCTATTCGGCCGGCCCGCACAGCCACCGCGACGCCGGCCACCTGCTCGCGCCAGTGCCGGTGCGGCAGAAGATCCACCGCCCGAGCGACCCGCGCCCCGCATGAACGCGAGCGCCTTGCTGCATTTGCTGCAGTTCGCCAGTCCGGCCTTGCCGATCGGCGGCTACAGCTATTCGCAGGGGCTCGAAGCGGCGCTCGACAGCGGTGAAGTAAACGACGCCGCGAGCGGGCGCGCCTGGATCGTGCACCACCTGCGGGAAGTCATGGCGCAGTGGGACGCGCCGGTGTTGTGGCGCCTGCTCAAGGCCTTCGAGGCGGGCGACCGCGCCGCGATTGACTTGTGGAGCGAGCGCTTCATGGCCTCGCGCGACAGCGCCGAGTTCCGCGCCGAGACGGTTCAGATGGGCTACTCGCTCACGCGCCTGATCGCCGAGCTGGAGATCGCCGACGTGGCGCCGCTCGGCGCCGAAGTGGCGCTGCCGACCGCCTTTGCTTGCGCCGTCGACGCGCTCGGCATCGGCCACGAGGAAGCGCTCTTGGCAATGCTGTTCGCCTGGGCCGAAAACCAGGTGCTGGTGTGCGTCAAGTCGGTGCCGCTGGGGCAGGTGGCGGGCCAGCGCATGCTGCTGTCGCTGCGGCCCGAGCTCGAAGCGGCGGCCCGCCACGCGCAGCAGGTGGCCGACGAGGCGATGTCGAACTGGTCGCCCGGCTTGTCGATCCTGTCGATGCGCCACGAGGTGCAGCACGGCCGGCTGTACCGTTCATGAAATTTACGTTAGCAACCACGATTGAAAAGCGAGTCTGAGATGAATTCAAACCCACTGCGGGTCGGCATTGGCGGGCCGGTCGGCTCCGGCAAGACGGCCCTGTGCGAGATGCTCTGCAAGGGCATGCGCGACGACTACGACATGGCCGTCATCACCAACGATATTTACACCCGCGAGGACATGGAAATCCTGCTGCGCGCGAACGCGCTGCCGGCCGAGCGCCTGATGGGGGTCGAGACCGGCGGCTGCCCGCACACCGCGATCCGCGAGGATGCCTCGATCAATCTCGAAGCCATCGCCCGCATGCAGGCCGATTTTCCCGACCTCGACCTGATCCTGATCGAGTCGGGCGGCGACAACCTGGCCGCCACCTTCAGCCCCGAGCTGTCGGACCTGACGCTGTACGTGATCGACGTGGCCGGCGGCGAGAAGATCCCGCGCAAGGGCGGTCCCGGCATCACCCGCTCCGATCTGCTGATCATCAACAAGACCGACCTCGCGCCGCACGTCGGCGCCGACCTGGCGGTCATGGCGCAGGACGCCAAGCGCCAGCGCGGCGAGCGGCCCTTCCTGTTTACCAACCTGCGCAGCGGCGACGGCGTGCAGGAAGTGGTGGCCTTCATCCGCAAGCAGGGCCTGCTGGACGCGGCCGGGCCCGCCTGATCAGGTGGGCTTGTACTCGGCCCGGAAACCGTCCAGGCCGAGCAGCAGCTGGTCGAACGCCATGCCGACCTGCGCCGGGTCGCCCTTCACGCCCAGCTCGATATGGCGGCGCGTCTGCGCGTCGCCGACGCTGGGCAGGCTGAACACCTTCACGCCCGGATAGGCGGCCTCGACCGCCTCCATCAGCGGCGTCAGGGTGGACTCCATCGACTCGT
>JBDSTZ010000104.1:0-2062 GCA_039927975.1 Massilia sp.
CTGGCGCTGGTGGCCAAGGCCCTGCACCAGGCCGGCCGCCTGCACTTGCCTGTGCTCGCCGGCAAGCTGCGCCTGTCGATCAACGTGCTGCGCGAGGCGCTCGACGCCCTGATGGCCGAGCAGCTCGCCGAGGTCGCCAGCCGCGGCGATTCCGACATCGACGTCCAGTACCGCCTGAGCGGGCTTGGCAAGGACTACGCCGCCGCCTGCCTGCAGCAGTCGCGCTACATCGGTCCGGCCCCGGTGCCGCTCGAGGCCTTCCGCGCCGTGCTGGCGCGCGACCGCGCCCGCCACGCCCAGGCCGGCCGCATCGGCGTGGCCGAACTGGCCGCCGCGCTGGCCGACGACGGCATCGACGGCGCGCTGCGCGAGCAGCTCGGCGCCGCGCTCCACTCGGGCCGCGCGATCTTGCTGCACGGCCCCTCCGGCAGCGGCAAGTCGGCGCTGGCGCGCAAGCTCGGGCGCCTGCTGCAGGGCGTGGTCGGGGTCCCGCACGCGATCCTCGTCGAGCAGCAGATCGTCCAGTTCTACGATCCCCTGCTGCACCTGGCGCCGCTGCCGCAGCAGGCCCGCCAGTACGACGAGCGGCGCAATTGCGACACCCGCTGGACCGTCTGCCAGCGTCCGGTGGTGCAGGTCGGCGCCGAACTGTCGCGCGAGATGCTCGACCTGCGCTACGACGCCCGCCACGGCGTCTACCTGGCGCCGCCCCATTTCCAGGCCAGCGGCGGGCTGTTCGTGATCGACGACCTCGGACGCCAGCGGATCGGCGCCGCCGAACTGCTGAACCGCTTCATCGCCCCGCTCGACACCGGCGCCGACCTGCTCACCACCGACGGCGGCCACACCGAAACCGTGCCGTTCGACGTGACGCTGGTGTTCGCCACCAACCTGGCGCCGCAAGCCTTGCTCGACGAGCCGCTGCTGCGCCGCATCGGCTACAAGATCCACCTCGGCGCGCTGGCCGAACCGGCCTACCGCCTGCTGCTGCGGCGCCAGTGCGTGGCGCTGCGGGTCGGCTACGACGAGCAGGCCGCCGACTATCTGCTCGAACGCCTGCACCAGCGCAGCGGGCGCGCGCTGCTGGCCAGTTATCCGCGCGAACTGCTCGGCCACGTGCTCGACTTCGCCAGTTTCGCCGGCGTCGCCGCGCGCCTGACCCCGGCCACCCTGGAACAGGCCTGGGCCAGCATGTTCGCCTGTAGCGCGCCCGCGCGCATTCCCGTTGCCGCACCGGCCCAAGGCGCCGTCCTGTCAGGAGAACGACCATGAAGAACAAGCGCGCCATCACCATGATGGCCATCGCAGTGCTGTTCGGCCTGGCGGCGGTGGTGCTGGCCTCGCGCTGGCTGCTCACCCAGCCCTCCGGCAGCGCCAGCCAGATCGTCGTCGCCGCCACCGATGTCAACCTCGGCCAGCGCCTGACCCCGGACATGGTCAAGCTGGTCGAGTGGCCGGTCGCCAGCAAGCCGGCCGGCGCCTTCGACGACCCGCTCAAGGTCACCGGCCGGGTCTTGAAGAGCAGCGTGCTGCGCGGTGAGCCCGTCAGCGACGCCAAGCTGGCCCCGGTCGGCACCATGGGCGGCCTGTCGGCCCTGATCACCGAGGGCAAGCGCGCCATCACGGTGCGCGTCAACGACGTCATCGGGGTGGCCGGCTTCGCGCTGCCGGGCAATTACGTCGACATCATCGTCAGCACCCAGAAGGAACCGGGGCCGCAGGACAAGGGCGGCAAGGAATTGTCGGTCTCGAAGATCGTGCTCGAACGCATCCTGGTGCTGGCGGTGGCGCAGGAAGTCAGCCGCGACGACACCAAGCCGCGCGTGGTCAACGCCGTCACCCTCGAGGTCACCCCCGAGCAGGCCGAGAACCTCGACCTGGCGCGCAGCGTCGGGTCGCTGTCGCTGGCGCTGCGCAACCAGGTCGACCCGCAGGACGCCAAGACCGACGGCGCCACCAAGCACACGCTGTTGGGCGAGCCGGCGCCGCCGCCGGCCCCGGCCAAGGCGGTGCCGGTGGCGCTGCGCACGCCGCGGCCGAAGAGCGCGCCGGCCGCTGCCTC
>JBDSTZ010000105.1:0-6428 GCA_039927975.1 Massilia sp.
AGGGTGCGCGCCAGGGTGTCGGCCAGCACCAGGAAACTGCCGCCGGCCAGCGCGGCGGCCGGCAGCAGCAGGCGGTGGTCGGGACCGCAGACGAAACGCAGCGCGTGCGGCACGATCAGGCCGACGAAGCCGATGCTGCCGGCGGTGCTGACCGCGCTGGCGGTGAGCATGCCGGCGCAGAAGAACAGGCCCTTGCGAAGGGCGCCGACGCGGATGCCGAGGGTGACGGCGGCTTCGGCGTGCAGGGCGACGACGTTGAGAGCGCGCGCGGCGCGCACGGCGAACACCAGCGCGATCGCCAGCGCCACCCAGGGCAGGGCACGCAGCGGGGCGCCGGCGAGGTCGCCGATCATCCAGAACACCATGCTGCGCAGCCGGCTTTCGGGCGCGATCGACAACATCAGGGTGACCAGGGCCATGCAGGCCGAGGAGAGGATGACGCCGGTCAGCAGCAACAGCGAGGCACTGTGTTCGGCGGTGGCGGCGCCACGCAGGTCGCGCCGGGCCAGCAGATAGAGCAGCGTTGACACCAGCACGGCGCCGGCCAGCGCGGCGGCGTCGACCATCCAGGACGCGCACATGAACATGAGCGCGGCGAGGGCGCCGACCGAGGCGCCGCTGGAGATGCCGAGCACGTACGGGTCGGCGAGAGGATTGCGCAGCAAGGCTTGCATCATCACGCCGGCCAGGGCCAGCGAGGCGCCGGTGACAAAGGCGGTGAGCGCGCGCGAGAGGCGCAGGTCGAGCAGGGTGCTGGCCAGGGTGGCCGATTTGCCGGCGGCCAGGTCGGTCAGCGCCGCCGGCAGGTCCGACAGCGGGATGCGCACCGAGCCGACCACGCCGGCCAGCAGCAGGCTGGCGATCGCCATTACCAGCAGCACCGTCAGCACGACGGTGGCGCGGCGGCGCACGGCATCAAGGAAAGTCGGCATACGGGCTCTCGGTCAGTGGGGTTATGGCATGGCGTAGCGCAGGCCTGCAAACACCCTGGCGCCGGCGGTGGCGTAGTTGCGCGCCAGTTCGTAGCGTTTGTCGCCGACATTGTCGACGCGTAGCTGGGCCGACCAGTCGGGCGCGAAACGCCAGGCGCCGTACAGATTAAACAGAGTATAGCCGCCCAGGGTGTTGCGATTGGCGGCGTCGTCGAAGCGCGCGCTTGATGCCTGCATGTCGGCGCCGAGCGTGAGTGGGCCGGTCACGTAGTCGAGCTTCACCGTGGCGTGGCGTTTGGCGCGGCGGTTGAGCGCTTTGCCGGTGGTGTCGTCGCGCGGGTCCTGCCAGTCGAGCGAGGTGGACAAGCTGAATGCCGACCACTGGGTGCGTCCGTTCAGCGAGACGCCTTCGAGCAGGGCGCGGTCGACGTTGTAGGCGCAGCCGGAGGTGTAGGTCTTCGGCGAGAATGGGCAGGGCGTCGCGGTCACCAGCAGGTCGCTGACTCGGTTGCGATAGACGGTGGCGCCAAGCTGGGCGACACCGTTGTCGAAGGCCAGCGCCAGTTCGGCGTTGCGGCCGTGTTCCGGTTTGTTGGTCGCTACTCCGAAGTTGGGGAAATACAGCTCGTTGAAGGTCGGCGCGCGAAAGCTGGTGCCCGCGCTGGCGCTGGCGCGCAGCGAGCGGCTGATGCGGTAGCCGTAGGCGAGGGCGCCAGTGGCTTGCTCGCCGTACACCGTGCTTTTGTCGTTGCGCGCGCTGATGGTCGCCAGGTGGGCGCCGCGTTTGAGCTGGTACGAGGCAGCGACCGAATTGGTGGCGCGCTCGCCGGTCAGGGCCGGGGTCGAGCTGGAAAGCACTTTTTCGACGCGGCGTTCGAGCAGCAGTTGCAGCATGTCGACGCCGAAGCTCAGGTCGTTCTGCCAGCTCAGGCCTTGCTGCACGGTGTTGATCTGGCTCTTGCCGCTGGCGGCGGCGCTGCTGTCGGTGCCCGACTTGTCGGCGGCGCGGGTCAGCTGCACATGGCTGTTCCAGGTGGGGGCGATGCGGTTGTTGGCGAACAGCGCCAGGTTGTCGAGCCGCTGCATGACGCGCGCGTCGTAGCTTGATGCGCCGGCGTCGTACTGGCCGTCGAGGCGGCTGTGGAGCGCCGATGCACCGACTTCGTGACCAGGCGCCAGGGTGTAGGCCAGGCGGGCGCTGGCGCTCTGTTTGGCATAGCCGTCGTCGTCGGCGTTGTAGGAGCTGCTTTTCGGCGTGGTCGAGGAGAAGCCTTCGGCCTCGGTGTAGGCGGCCGCGATGGCGTAGTTCAGGCTCCCGGCGCCGCCGCTGACCGAGGATTCAACCGTGCGGGTGGCGTCGGCGCCGGCGCCAACGAAGGCGGCCACGCGGGCCGGGCCGGCGCCGCGCCGGGTAAAAATTTGCACCACGCCGCCGAGCGCGTCGGCGCCGTACATGGTCGAGAGCGGGCCGTAGATGATTTCGATGTGGTCGATGCTGGCCAGCGGCAGCGCGCTCCAGTTTGCGGTGCCCTGGGTTGATGAGCCGATGCGCACGCCGTCGACCAGCACGATGCTCTGGTTGGCGTTGGCGCCACGGATCGACACGGTGGCCGCGGAGCCGGCGCCGCCGTTGCGCACCACCTCGATGCCGCGCTGGCGCTGCAGCAAGTCGATCACCGACTGGTGGCTGGAGCGAGCGATTTCCTCGGCGTCGATGAGGGTGTAGTCGGCCAGCACGTCGCCGCTGTCCTGGGCGGCGCGGGTGGCGGTGACGAAAACGGCGGCGGCGCTGTCAATGGGCGATTGGGCGAAGGCGGGGGCAATGGCAAATGCGAACGCGAGCGAAGTGATCGCCACGGGAGTTGGAGCGTAAGAGGACATGACACATTTCAGAAGAATCAGCAACTGGCGAACTTCCCCGTAAGCCAGATTGAACAGAAGTGCGCGCACTTCCACCTGCTTTGGCCGGTATCCGGGCTGACAAGTCGGACCGCCTCACCTTCCCATGCGTGTCGCACAGTGGTGTTGGAGGTGGCCTGTCACGCGATGTCGGGGACGTCGGCGTGACGCTTGTTGACCGTTGCGGGGGCAGCACACGTTGCGCCGCTTGCGCGGCTCGTGTTTCCCGTTTAACTGCGCACATGAGCATGTGCGCGGGCACCAAAACGCCGTCATTATACGGCGTTTTATGCTGTCAAGGTAGCAAAACCAGTTCGCCGTAAGCGATCCGGTGGGACGCGGCGGCGGCGGCGCGCGCCATCTCCGGCGGAGCCAGGCCGCGTGCGCGTTCGCGCAGCAGGCGGATGGCGCCGGCATGGCAGATCACCACCGCCTGGGTTTTGCCGGCGGCCAGCAGGGCGTCGTGGAAGGCGGCGATGCGGGTCGCCATGTGCAGCACGCTCTCGCCGCCGCCGGGGCGGTAGCCGCAGGTGTCGGCGGCCCAGGCGTCGATCTCGGCGCGGCCGATATCGTCCCAGGCGCGCAGTTCCCAGCTGCCGAAATCGATCTCCATCAGGCGCTCGTCGAGGATGACGGGACCCCGATCGAGGGCGACGGCGAGATCGGCGCAGCGCCGCAGCGGACTTGAATACAGTGGCGCGCCCTCGGGTAGATGCGGCAGCAGGGCGGCGACGATGCGGGCCTGTTCACGCGGATCGACAGCGAGGTCGCTGCGGCCGTAGCAGACACCCGCTGCGACGATCGGTGGCGGATGACGCACGAGGTAAAGCTGCATGTCAGTGCCAGCTGCCGCGCTGGACGCAGGCCAGCACGCTCAGGTAGATCGCCACTTCGGCCACTTGCTGCACGGCGCCCAGGCAGTCGCCGGTGTAGCCGCCGATCCGGCGCACGAACTTTTTGCTCAGCCAGAGCACCGCGACGGCCGAGGTGGCGACGGCGCAGACGATGGCGGCCCATGGCAAGAAGCCAGCGGCGCCAATCAGCGTGGCCATGCCGAGCGCCGTCAGGCCGGCGATGCCAAATTCGAGTCCGCTCATTTGCTGGGCCAGCGGCTTGGCTTTGCTGCTGTCGAAGCGCACGTAGTCGAGCTTCCAGATCAGGGTGCTGGCGGCGAAGCGCGACAACGGGTGGGCCAGCAGGAAGGCAGCGATCACGGCGCGTCCGGGCAGTTCGGCGAGCACCAGCCACTTTAGGGCGAGCATGAGGGCGATGCCGATGGCGCCGTACGCGCCCACCCGAGAGTCGCGCATGATTTCGAGCACGCGCTCGCGCGTGAGGCCGCCGCCGAAGCCGTCGCAGACGTCGGCGAAACCGTCCTCGTGAAAGGCGCCGGTGAGATAGATGCCGGCGATGGTGGCCAGCAGCGCCGCCACCGCGCCTGGCAGGAGGAAGGCGGCCAGCAGGTAGACCGCGCCGCACAGGGCGCCGACCACCACGCCGACCAACGGAAAATAGCGCGAGGCGTGCTGCAGCCACTCAGGTTGGAAGCCGACCCAGCGCGGGATCGGCAGCCGCGTGAAGAATTGCAGCGCGACGAAGAAGAGGCGCAGCTGGTGGGCGATCGCGCTGAACATGGACCTAGGCTGACTTCTCGCTGACGTGGGCGGAGTCGAAGGTGGCCATCTCGCGCATGAAGCTGGCGGCCGCTTGCAGCAGAGGCAGCGCCAGCGCGCAGCCGGTGCCTTCGCCGAGGCGCAACTGCAGATTGAGCAGCGGTTCGGCGCCGAGCGCGGCGAGCATGCGGGCGTGGCCATGCTCGTTGGAGCAGTGGGCGAACACGCAGTAATCGAGAATGGCCGGCTGCAGGCGCGCCGCCACCAGCAGTGCGCTGGTGACGATGAAGCCGTCGATCAGCAGCACCATGCGGCGCTCGGCCGCTTTCAGCATGGCGCCGGCCATCATGGCGATTTCGAAGCCGCCAAAGGTGGCCAGCACGTCCAGCGGGTCGTCGACGCCGGCATGACGCGCCATCGCGCCTTCGATCACGGCCTGCTTGTGGCGCACGCCGTCGGGCGAAAGGCCGGCGCCGGCGCCGACGCATTCGGCGACCCAGATACCGGTCAGCTTGTGCATCAGGGCGGCGGCGGCGGTGGTGTTACCGATGCCCATTTCGCCAAAGCCGATGACATTGCCATCGAGTCCGGCGGCCAGGGCCTTGCCGGATTCGATGGCGGCGGCGCATTCGGATGCCGTCATGGCCGGTTCGCGGGTGAAGTTGCGGGTGCCCGGCCCTTGCTTGCGGTCGATTAGGCCGGCGCGCGGGCCGAAGTCGTGATTGACGCCGGCGTCGATCACGTGCAAGGCGCAGCCGGCCTGGCGCGCGAACACGTTGATGGCCGCGCCGCCGGCGAGGAAGTTTTCGACCATTTGCCAGGTCACGTCCTGCGGATAGGCCGACACGCCTTCGGCCACCACGCCGTGATCGGCGGCGAACACCAGGATGGCCGGATTGGTGATCGCGATGTCGGTCGTTTGCTGGATCAGGCCGATGCGGGTGGCGAGCGTTTCGAGCGCGCCCAGACTGCCCAGGGGTTTGGTCTTGTTGTTGATGGCCAGCGCGAGCCGGGCCGAGAGTTCTGGATTTGCGGTCGGCGTCAGGCGTGGAATCATGGTGGGCAGTGAGGGGATTTTTATGGGCGCTTAAGATACCACACAGCGTCCGGCAACGCGTTAAGCCTCCTCATTTCGGCGGCGCGGCGACAGCGTACCGGCCAACAATCTCTCCTGTAAGATGGCCCTTTGTCCTGCGAGGAGATCTCGATGTACCGCTTGCATTGCTTCGCCCAGTCGGGCAACAGTTTTAAAGTCGCCTTCATGCTGCGCGCGCTCGGCCAGCCTTTCGAGGCGGTGTTTGTCGACTATATGAATGGGGTGACCAAGGGCCCTGAATGGCGCGACGAACTCAATGAAATGGGCGAGGCGCCGGTGCTCGACGACGGCGCGAAACGCCTGACCCAGTCGGGCGCGATCCTGACCTACCTGGCGAAGAAGCACGGCGCTTTCGGCGGCGCCAACGAGGACGAGGCGCAGGAAATCCTGCGCTGGATCCTGTTCGACAACCACAAGTTCACCAGCTATTTCGCTACCTACCGCTTCACCAAGTCGTTCAGCGCGACCGCGCCCGACCCGGTCATCATGGCTTGGCTGAAGGGGCGCGTCGATGGCGCGTTCCAGATCGTTGACCGCCATCTGGCCACGCGCGACTGGCTGGTTGGCGAGGGGCCGACGATCGCCGATTTCTCGCTGTGCGGCTATCTTGTGTATCCGCAGGAGGAAAGCGGCTACGACCTGGCGCGCGACTATCCGAACCTGGCGGCGTGGGTCGCGCGACTGAAAGCATTGCCAGGCTATGAGTCGCCTTACAGCATGATGCCGGGCGAGCGCATCGCGCCACGCTGGTAGGCGAAGGCGGCGCGGGACTGTCCCGGCAGTCTCGCCTCCCGCTCCCGGTCGCCAAGCGCACCCCGGTGTTTATGCCCGTCAGATATACTCCGCAGCAGATATCACATTTATTGCGGACAAGACATAGTGGACGAG
>JBDSTZ010000106.1:0-3096 GCA_039927975.1 Massilia sp.
GAGTCGAAGAACTTCGCCAGCGTGCCGCTGCGCACCCGCCTGACCGACGACGAGGTGGCGCGCTTCACCGCGCAGCGCTTCCGCTTTCCCGGCGTCGAGGTGCAGGCGCGCCTGTTCCGCCAGTACCCGCTGGGCGAAACCGCCTCGCACGTGATCGGCTACATCGGCCGCATCAACCAGACCGAGGCCAAGGTGCTCGAAGCGGGCGAAGACGCCGCCAACTACAACGGCACCGACCATATCGGCAAGGAGGGGCTGGAGAAGAGTTACGAGCGCCAGCTGCACGGCCAGACCGGCTACGAGGAAGTGGAGCGCTCGGCCGGCGGACGCGCCGTGCGGACCCTCTCGCGCACCCCGGCCACCGCCGGCACCAATCTGATCCTGTCGATCGACATCGAGCTGCAGAAGGTGATCGAGGAAGCCTTCGGCGACTTCCGCGGCGCGCTGGTGGCGATCGAGCCCGAAACCGGCGACGTGCTGGCCTATGTCTCGCGCCCCGGCTTCGATCCCAACCTGTTCGTCGACGGCATCGACAGCGCGAACTGGAATGAGCTCAACACTTCGCTCGACCGTCCGCTGATGAACCGTCCGCTGTCGGGCACCTATCCGCCCGGCTCGACCTTTAAGCCCTACATGGCGCTGGCCGCGCTCGAACTGGGCAAGCGCCGCCCCGAGCAGGGCATCAGCGACCCCGGCTTCTTCATGCTTGGCGGGCACCGCTTCAACGACGACAAGCCGGGCGGCCATGGCTACATCGACATGTACCGCTCGATCGTGATGTCCTGCGACACCTACTACTACCAGCTTGGCAACGAGCTCGGAATCGACGCCATCTCCGGCTTCATGAAGCCGTTCGGCTTCGGCCAGATCACCGGGATCGACCTCGAACACGAAAAGATGGGCATCCTGCCGTCGCAGGAATGGAAGCGCGAGCGCTTCAAGAAGAACCGCGCGGCGCAGAAATGGGTGGGTGGCGACACCATCTCGATCAGCATCGGCAATGGCTTCAACAGCTACACCCCGATCCAGATGGCGCACGCGATCGCGACCCTGGCCAACAATGGCGTGGTGATGCGCCCGCACCTGGTCAAGATCATGGAAGACGGCGCCACCCGCGCGCGCACGCTGACGGTGGCCAAGGAAAGCGGGCGCATCCCGCTCAAACAGGAAAACATCGACGTCATCAAGCGCGCCATGGTGGGCGTGATCGCCGACCAGAGCGGCACCGGTTTCCGCGCGTTCCAGAACGCCGGCTACACGGCCGGCGGCAAGACCGGCACCGCGCAGGTGGTCGGTCTGCGCGGCGGCAAGTACAACGCCGCCGCCACTCCGGAACGGCTGCGCGACAACGCGCTGTTTACCGCCTTCGCGCCGGCCGAGAAGCCGCGCATCGCGATCGCGGTGGTGGTCGAAAACGCCGGTTTCGGCGCGACCATCGCGGCGCCGATCGTGCGCAAGGCGCTCGACTACTACCTGCTCGGCAAGCGGCCGGGCGACAAGACCAAACTGCCGGTGCCGCCCGAGGATGCCAACGTGCTGCCGATCGACGCGCCGGTCAACAGCGAATTCAAGCCGGGCGGCGAATCGCCCGGCAACAAGGAATAAGCCCATGCGCATCAATGAACGACGCTCGCTGTGGCGCCGCGCGCGGCCCTATTTCACCGTGTTCGACGGCCCGCTGGCATTGATCCTGTTCCTGCTGCTGTCGACCGGACTGGTATGCCTGTACTCGGCCGGTATCGACTTTCCCGGCCGCGTCGAAGGCCAGGTCCGCAATATCTTCCTGGCCTTTCTGATCATGTGGATGGCGGCGGTGATTCCGCCGCAGACGCTGATGCGCTTCGCCGTGCCGATCTACACCCTCGGCGTGACGCTGCTGGTGGCGGTGTTCCTGTTCGGCGTGGTGAAGAAGGGCGCGCGGCGCTGGCTGCATATCGGTTTCGACATCCAGCCGTCGGAGATCATGAAGATCGCCATGCCGCTGATGCTGGCCTGGTATTTCCAGCAGCGCGCCGGCCAGTTGCGCTGGTATTCCTTCCTGCTGGCGGCGGTGCTGCTGTTCGTTCCGGTCGGCCTGATCGCCAAGCAGCCCGACCTCGGCACCGCGCTGCTGGTGCTCGCTTCCGGCTTTTACGTGATCTTCCTGGCCGGCCTGTCGTGGAAGGCGCTGGCTGGCCTGGCAGTGGCCGCCGCCGCCAGCCTGCCGGTGGCCTGGTCGATGATGCACGACTACCAGCGCGAGCGCGTCTGGACCCTGATCGACCCCACCTCCGACCCGCTCGGCAAGGGCTTCCACATCATCCAGTCGACGATTGCGATCGGATCGGGCGGGGTGACCGGCAAGGGCTGGCAGAAGGGCACCCAGGCCTACCTCGAATTCATCCCCGAGCGCACCACCGACTTCATCTTCTCGGTGTATTCCGAGGAATTCGGCCTGATCGGCAACCTGTTCCTGCTGTTCCTCTACCTGCTGCTGATCGGCCGCGGCCTGATGATCGCGGCCAACGCCCCAACCCTCTTCACGCGCCTGCTGGCCGGCGCCATCACCATGATCTTCTTCACCTACGCGTTCGTCAACATGGGCATGGTCAGCGGCATCCTGCCGGTGGTCGGGGTGCCGCTGCCATTCATGAGCTACGGCGGCACCGCCCTGTTCACGCTCGGCCTGGGCGCTGGCATCCTGATGAGTATTCAGCGCAACCGCAAGCTGGTGCAAACGTGAGGCGTCTGCGCACGCTGGCGCTGGCCGGCGCCGCCGTCCTGCTCACCGCCTGCGGCAGCGTGCCGCATGTGCCGATGACGGCGCTGCCGTTTCCCTGGCCCGGCAACAAGCATCCGAAGATCGATCCCGACGTGCCGCCGATGCCGGCGGCCGGTTCGGGGCGCGGCGGCTACTACCAGGACGACGGGCCGGGTGACAATCCGCCGCCCAATCTGCGCGACGTGCCCGACGCGGTGGTCAAGGCCGAACCGCTGTCGCGCTACTCCAACCGGCCCTACACGGTGCTGGGCAAGAATTACGTGCCGCTGGTCGGCGACGATCCCTTTGTCCAGCGCGGCGTGGCCAGCTGGTATGGCAAGAAATTCCACGGCCAG
>JBDSTZ010000107.1:0-16334 GCA_039927975.1 Massilia sp.
CGCGACCGTAGACCTGGATCGCCAGCTTCGGCACCAGGCATTCGATCTCGAACTCCTGGCTGTGGGCGGCGCCATGGGTGGCGACGACATTGTAGGTCGGCAGCGAGATCTTTTTGCTCTGCAAAAATTCCTGCAGCAGGGTCTTGGCGTCCTTGCCGAGCGTGCGCGGATCGACCGAGTCGAGAATCGGAATGTAGAAGGCCCGAATGACGTCGCGCGCGGCGTTGAAGCCGCTGTCGAGGAAAATCGCGCCGAGCAAGGCTTCAAGCGTGTCGGCCAGGATCGACGGCCGGCGGAATCCCCCTGACTTCAGCTCGCCCTCGCCCAGCCGCAGGAACTGCGACAGTTCGAGCTTCTGGGCGATCTCGTAGAGCGATTGCTGCTTGACCAGATTGGCGCGCAGACGACAGGTCGCCCTCGTCGATGCTGGCGAAGCGCTCGTAGAGCACCGAGGCCACCACGCAGTTGAGGATGGAATCGCCAAGAAACTCCAGCCGCTCGTTATGCAGGCTGCTGTGGCTACGGTGCGTCAAGGCTTGCTGCAACAGGCCAGCATCCTGGAACGTGTAACCTAAGCGTGTTTGCAATAACTGAAGATTCATTGGTCGTGTCGGTTGGACTGCCTTATTTCGGGTCGGCGTCGGGTTTCTGCGCGACCACGCCGTTCCTGGCGGTGGTGCCCGAGTACTCGAGCAGCAAGATGGCATTGGCCACCAGCGGGATCCGCTTTTCGTAGGCGAAACTGATTTCGGTCTCGCCGGTTTCCTTGCTGATGATCAGATCGGTGCCGCGAATGGCGTCGACGGCGTTGATGCCGGCGCCACGGTCGAAGGCCGCCTGCATTTCGCGCACCGTGCCGCCCTGGCTCTTGGCCGAGGCGATCGAATTCTTGATGGCGCGGTATTCGATGAAAGTCGGCAGGATCTTCGCGGCCACGATCAGCACCACACCGAGGATGGCGAGCACGAAAATGAGCCCGATGAGGGTAATACCGCGCTGCCCGCGTAACTGCTGCCGAATCGATCCTTGCATGTGCCTGCCCCTTGAATAAACCTTAGCGGATGCTGCCAATCCGCTTGAGGTTACTGAAATTCATCCATACCACAATGGCTTTGCCGACAATGTTCTTGTCCGGCACAAAACCCCAGTAGCGACTGTCCGCGCTGTTATCGCGGTTATCGCCCATCATAAAGTAATTGCCTGGAGGTACGATACAGGTAAATTTCTCATAGGCGTAATCGCAGTTCGCCCGATTCGGAAAATTGTCGACTCCCAACAAGTTGACAGTCGGCTGGCCCTTGTCATTCAGGATACGGTGTGTCTGATTCGGCAAGTTTTCAGTGAGCTGCTGGTGGTAGTTCAAGCCCTGGTCGTCAAGGTAATCGTCCATGGCGGTGTACGCCACGGCCTGTCCGTTGACCGTCAAGCGCTTGTTTTCATAGGTGATTTTATCACCTGGGACGCCAATCACGCGCTTGATGTAATCCTGGCTCATGTCCTTCGGATATTTGAACACCATCACGTCGCCGCGCTGCGGATCGTTGATCGCGACCACCTTCTGGTTAAGGATGGGCAGGCGGATGCCGTAGGTGTACTTGTTCACCAGGATCAGGTCGCCGATCAGCAGGGTCGGCACCATCGACGACGAGGGGATCTTGAACGGCTCGAACAGGAAGGAGCGCAGCACGAACACCAGCGCAATGACCGGGAAGAAGCTGCCCGAATATTCGATCCAGACCGGCTGGCGCAAGATGTTGGCGACGATCGCGTGGCGGTCGGCGTTGTCGGTCTTGATGCCCTCTTTCGCCAGCTTGGCGTTGCGGGCGTCGAAGGCGGCCAGCGCGGCGTCGGCGGCGCGGCGGCGCTGCTTGGCGAAGTAGAACAGGTCGAGGAACCAGATCACCCCGGTCAACACCATCAGTACGAACAGGATCAGGGCAAAATTGGTCAGGATGGTTTGCAGGGTCATTTCTCGTCCACTTGTAAGATTGCCAGGAATGCTTCTTGCGGAATTTCCACGGAGCCCACTTGCTTCATCCGCTTCTTGCCCGCCTTCTGCTTCTCAAGCAGCTTTTTCTTGCGGCTGATATCGCCGCCGTAACACTTGGCCAGCACGTTCTTGCGCAGCGCCTTGACGTTTTCGCGCGAAATCACGTTGACCCCGATCGCCGCCTGGATGGCGACGTCGAACATCTGGCGCGGAATCAGCTCGCGCATCTTGGCGGCGACCTGGCGGCCGCGATAGATGGCGTTGGCGCGGTGCACGATGATGGCCAGCGCGTCGACCTTCTCGCTGTTGATCAGCATGTCGACCTTGACCACGTCGGAGGCGCGGTTTTCCTTGAACTCGTAATCCATCGAGGCGTAGCCGCGCGAGGTCGACTTGAGCTTGTCGAAGAAGTCGAGCACGATCTCGGCCATCGGCATTTCGTAGATCAGCTTGACCTGGCGGCCGTGGTAGCTCATGTCCATCTGCACGCCGCGCTTGGCGATGCACAGGGTGATGACCGAGCCGACATATTCCTGCGGCATGTAGAGGTTGACGTTGACGATCGGCTCGCGGATTTCCTCGATCTTGGTGGTCTCGGGCATCTTGGACGGGTTGTCGACCTTGATGATGCTGCCGTCGCGCATGGCGACTTCGTAGACCACGGTCGGCGCAGTGGTGATCAAGTCCATGTCGAACTCGCGTTCGAGGCGTTCCTGGACGATCTCCATGTGCAAGAGGCCGAGGAAGCCGCAGCGGAAGCCGAAGCCGAGCGCCTGCGACACTTCCGGCTCGTACATCAGGGCTGCGTCGTTGAGCTTGAGCTTTTCCAGCGAGTCGCGCAGCGCGTCGTACTGGTTGGCCTCGACCGGGAACAGGCCGGCGAACACCTGCGGCTGGACTTCCTTGAAGCCGGGCAGCGGCGCGGCGGCCGGCTTGGCGGCGTGGGTGACGGTGTCGCCGACCTTGGCCGCCTTCAATTCCTTGATGCCGGCGATGACGAAGCCGACCTGGCCGGCCGACAGTTCCGGCAGCGCATGCGATTTCGGGTTGAACACGCCGACGCTTTCGACCAGCTGGGTCGAGTCGGACGCCATCAGCAGGATTTTTTCCTTCGGCTTGAGGGTGCCGTTGATCACGCGCACCAGCATGACGACGCCGACGTAGTTGTCGAACCAGGAGTCGACGATCAGCGCCTGCAGCGGCGCGCTGGCGTCGCCCTTCGGCGGCGGCACCTTGGCGATCAGCGATTCGAGCACGTCCTCGACGCCCAGGCCGCTCTTGGCCGAGCAGCGTACGGCGTCGGCGGCGTCGATGCCGATGACGTCCTCGATTTCCTTGATGGCGTTGTCGGGATCGGCGTGCGGCAGGTCGATCTTGTTGAGCACGGGCACCACCTCGACGCCGAGGTCGAGCGCGGTGTAGCAGTTCGCCACGGTTTGCGCTTCGACTCCTTGGGAGGCGTCAACCACCAGCAGCGCGCCTTCGCAGGCCGACAGCGAGCGGCTCACTTCGTAGCTGAAGTCGACGTGGCCCGGCGTGTCGATCAGGTTCAGGTTGTAGACGACCCCGTCGCGCGCCTTGTAGTGCAAGGCCGCGGTCTGCGCCTTGATGGTGATGCCGCGCTCGCGTTCGAGGTCCATCGAATCGAGCACCTGCGCTTCCATGTCGCGGTCGGACAGGCCGCCGCAGATCTGGATGATGCGGTCGGCCAGGGTCGACTTGCCGTGATCGATGTGGGCAATGATGGAAAAGTTACGTATGTTGTTCATTAACAAATTCAAACCAATATGAAAGGCGACGTTGGGGTCGGAGCTCGCGGTGCCTGGCCGGGCTGAACTAGGGCCAGCGCAATACGAAAAAAGCGCTCCGTTTGGGGCGTAGCAATCCCCAGGCGAGCGCCATATCAAGCGAGAGAAGCTGTTAGCTAGGACAGAAGCTTTTCCGACCGACGCATTTTACCGGATTTCAGGGTAGAAAGCCCGGTTTATGCGGGGAGCCTGCCCGCGGGCGGCGCTTTTGGTCCCGCCGGCGGGGGGATGGGGGCGAAATGGGCTTGCCGATTGCCTGAAATACAACGTTTAGGGTGTGATAAGGGCTTGCGGACTGCCGGCCAGCGCGGCGCGCACGGCCGCCTCGTCGAGGAAGTAGTGGCACAGTTCCGGCTGGGACAGGTCGGCGAACAACACCGGCACCAGCTCGTCGAAGCGCGCCACCAGGGCCTCGTCGGCGTCGACATCGATGACGTCGACGGTGAACGGCGTGGCCGGCGTGCGCAGGGCTTCGAGGGCGACGAGCATGTCTTCGCACAGGTGGCAGTAGCTGCGGGAGTAGAGCGTGAAGTGGATAGTCATGGAAACAGGAGCAAAGTTGCGCGGGGCAGGCGGGCAGACGGTGTGGGACGCGGCCTTGAAAAGCCGCGCAAGAAAACTGACAACGATGACGCGGTGAAGCGGACAGCGCGGCTGGCGTGCCCGCCCTGCCCGGCCCTGGTGGGCGCGGGCCTGGCCGCCGCACTATCGCAGCTTGCATTATCGCAGCTTGCATTATCGCGGCTGGCACAAACGAGGCTGGCACTAACGCGGCTTGATCACCAGGAACTGCGCGGTGGCCGCGCCGCTGCCGTTGTCGCGCCGCACCCGCAGCGCCACGCTCTTCTTCGGATCGAGCTTGGCGGCCATCGCGTTGAACTGTTTGGCATCCTTGACATCGACATTATTCACTTGAAGGATCACGTCGCCGGGACGCACGCCGGCGCGTGCCGCCGCGCCTTCGCTGGCGTCGACCAGCACGCCCAACTCGACCTTCAGTTCGCGCCGCTGGGCCTCGCTCAGGTCGGACACGTGCAGGCCGAAGGCGTTGGGTGGCGCATCGGGCCTGGGCTTCTTCGGCGTCGGCTTGGCGCCCGGCGCGGCCTTGTCGTCTTCGAGCGTGGCGACGTTGACGCTCAGGTCTTGCTGGGCGCCCTTGCGCCACACGGTGACGACCGCGCGGCTGCCGACCGCGGTGGCGCCGACCTGGCGCGGCAGGTCGCCCGAACGCTCAATGGCCACGCCGTTGAATTTGAGGATGATGTCGCCGACCTTGATGCCGCCCTTGTCGGCCGGACCGCCCGGCTCGACCAGCACCACCTCGACGCCGCGCGCCTTGCCGAGGCCAAGCGACTCGGCCACTTCCTTGCTCACTTCGCCGATCTGCACGCCGATGCGTCCGCGCGTGACCTTGCCGGTCTTGCGCAGCTGGTCGGACACGCGCATCACTTCGTCGATCGGCACGGCAAACGAGATGCCGTTGTAGCCGCCCGAAAGGGTCGCGATCTGCGAGTTGATGCCGATGACTTCGCCGCGCATGTTAATCAGCGGCCCGCCCGAGTTGCCGGGATTGACGGCCACGTCGCTCTGGATCAGCGGCAGGTATTCGCCGGTGTCGCGCGCCTTGGCCGAGATGATGCCGGCGGTGACGGTGTTCTCCAGGTTGAAGGGAGAACCGATGGCGATGACCCATTCGCCGACCCGGATCCTGTTCGAATCGCCCATCGTCAGGCGCGGCAGATTGGTGGCGTCGACCTTGAGCAGGGCGACGTCGGAGCGCACGTCGGAGCCGAGCACCTTGGCCTTGAATTCGCGGCGGTCGGTGAGCGTGACGGTCACTTCGTCGGCGCCGGCGACGACGTGGGCGTTGGTGAGCACATAGCCGTCGTTGGAAATGATGAAGCCGGAACCGACTCCGCGCTGGACCTGCTCTTCCTGCCCCTGCGGGCTGCGGCGCCCGCGCGGCATTTGCTGGCCGAAGAAGCGGCGCAGGAATTCCTGCATCTCCTCGTCCTCGCCGCCCTGCCCCTGCTTGATTTTCTCAGTGGTGCGGATATTGACGACGGCGGGGCCGACCTTGTCGATCAGATCGGTGAAATCGGGCAGCCCGGTCACCAGCGGCGCGCTGGGCGTCACGGTCACCGGCGCGGCCCACGCCGAGGCGCCGGACAAGGCGCTGGCGGCGACCAGCAAGGCGGCCAGCAGGCCCTTGGACGAGGATGCGAAGGAAGTCGAATGTGTAGTCATTGGGAGTGAGGTCAAGTCGGCTATTGACGCAATGGTAAGCGAAAATCAGCGCCTTGTCGCGCCGCCCCCGACGCTTGCGAACGCGCGAGCGCAGGACTGTGGATGGCGTTTTTAGGTGGCATGATGTGGCGTCCTGGCGATGGCGCCGCCCGGCAAGTCGACACCGTGCGGACATGCGTTCTGCGGGGGCACGCAAGCGCTTGCGACGGCGATAGCGATGGCGGCAAGGACTGCGCCAACGACAGCGGCAGCGGCGGCGGCGGCGGCGGCAGCAAAGGCTGGGACGTTAACGCCAACGACTGCGGCCATAATTGTAGCAGCGACTGCGGCAACGAAAGCGGCAGAGACTGCGGCAACGATAGTGGCAGCGACTGCGGCAACAATAGCGGCTGCGGACGACAGCAATGGCGGTCCACCAATGCGCGAGCCGATGGGTCGCACGCGCACTGTCGCTCGTTTGCCTTAGCTGCTGGTGACCACGACCGACTTGGCGACCGGCTTGAGATCCGACTCCGCCGCGCCGGCGGTGGTGGCGGCGCCGGCGACCGCTCGCTTGCCGGGCGGCGGCTCGGCCGCCAGTCGCGCGGCCAGGCGCGCGCTAAAACCGTCGGACAATTCGGGGGCAGCCTGCCCCCGCAGCACGTCGCCGATACGGTGATAAGTATTCCACGCGTGTTCGCCGTCGGCGCCCTGCAGGGCGGCAAACGCGAGTTCGATGTCGGCCGCCGACAGTTCGCCGTCACTGAGGGCGGATATGTGCTCGCGTATTTTTTTATGGGTGTCCATCGGTGCTTCCATCACCTAGCGTGGTGTGTGATCAAAACAGGAAAAGTGCCAACACGGTATTGCAATCTTCGCAAGGCTTATCGTCGCTTGTCAACCGGAAAATCAAGCAGCGGCCGCAACTTCTCGGCGATCACTTCACGGGCCCGGAAGATGCGGCTGCGCACGGTGCCGATGGGACAGGCCATGACTTCGGATATTTCTTCATAGCTCAGTCCTTCGATCTCGCGCAGCACGATGGCCGTTCTCAATTCCAATGGCAAGGCTTCCATGGCCGCATTGACCGTGAACGCGATCTGCTTGCTCGCCAACATCGACTCCGGCGTGTTGATGTCACGCAGGCTGTCGGCGTCGTCGAATGCTTCGGCGCGCTCGGCGTCCGCTTCGGTCGAGGTCGGCGCCCGCCGCCCCTGCGTCACCAGGTAGTTCTTTGCCGTGTTAATACCTATCCTGTACAACCACGTGTAAAACGCCGAGTCGCCGCGAAAATGCCGCAGGGCCCGGTATGCCTTGATGAAGGTCTCCTGCACGACGTCCTCGGCTTCGGCCGGATCGTGCACCAGACGCGACACCAGGCGCATTAATCTGCGTTGATACTTGGCGACCAACAGGTCAAAGGCTTGCCTCTCACCTGACTGGACGCGCTCCACCAGCAATTGATCACACTCGCGTTCTGTCGTCACTGAACCATGTCCTGTTGGTTGCAGCGGAGGTTCCCCTTGTGTATAAGAGTTGGCCCGCTGCAATAAGTTCAAAGTATTTTGTTATTTTTCGAGAATTTATTTTTCCGCACGGAAATATCCGAGACGGCCACCGCCACGCCGCGAAATTGTTCGTCTGAAATGCTGTCCGGCAGCACCAACAACACGCTCACCGCGCTGCCCGCACCGAGCCGCAAAACCAGCATGCCGGGCCATAAAGTAGAGCCCGGCAACAGGTCCACCAACACGCCCGGAGCGCTCGACAGGCCCATATCCTGTTGTACCGTCAGGCGAATTTGACCGAGTCCAGAAATATCAATCCGGCGCATCTCTGGCCCGGCCAGCCCCGGCGCGAGCAAAACGGCGGCGCCCAGCAGGCAGGCTGCCGCCAGCCAATACGGGTGGCGGAAGGCGCCGGCCCAGCCCGCCGCGAGGCTCAGGCCGGCAACCAGGTTTGCGCAGGCGAACGCGCGGCAGAAGCGACCCACGCGGCGCGACGGCTGGATGACGGCGGACACCGCGATCGACATGGGATGAGGAAAGGAAAAGGAAAAGCACGTACGGGCGCGCTCGAACCCGGGCGAAAAAAAACGCCCACTCTTGAGACAAGAGCAGGCGTTTTTAGTTCATTGCCAACGCGAGGTTTTTTGCGCACAGCCCCGGAGAACCGGCGCGCAAGCCTGGCGCGGCGAGGAAGCGGAGGACAGCGGCGATCAGGCCTTGCCGAACACCAGGGTGCCGTTGGTTCCGCCGAAGCCGAACGAGTTTTTCACCGCGATATCGATCTTCATGTCGCGCGCCGTGTTGGCGCAGAAATCGAGATCGCAGGCCGGATCCTGATTGAACATGTTGATCGTCGGCGGCGACACCTGGTTGTGGATCGCCAGCACGGTGAACACGGCTTCGAGGCCACCCGCGCCGCCCAGCAGGTGGCCGGTCATCGACTTGGTCGAATTGACCACCAGCTTGTGGGCATGCGCGCCGAAGGTCTTCTTGAGACCCTGCACTTCGGCCACATCGCCCTGCGGGGTCGAGGTGCCGTGCGCGTTGACGTAGTCGATCTGTTCGGGATTGATCTCCGCGTTGCGCAGCGCCGACACCATGCAACGGCTGGCGCCGCTGCCATCCTCGACCGGCGAGGTCATGTGGTAGGCGTCCGCGCTCATGCCGAAACCGAGCAGCTCGGCGTAGATCTTCGCGCCGCGCGCCTTGGCGTGCTCGTACTCTTCGAGCACCATCACGCCGGCGCCTTCGCCCAGCACGAAGCCGTCGCGGTCGCGGTCCCAGGGACGCGACGCGGTGGCCGGATCGTCGTTGCGCGAAGACAGCGCGCGGGCCGAGGCGAAGCCGCCCAGGCCGAGCGGCGAGATGGTCGCTTCGGCACCGCCGGCGATCATCACGTCGGCGTCGCCGTACTCGATCAGGCGGCCGGCCGCGCCGATGCTGTGCAGGCCGGTGGTGCAGGCCGTCACGATCGCCAGGTTGGGGCCGCGCATGCCGTACTTGATCGACAGGTTACCGGAGATCATGTTGATGATCGAGGCCGGCACGAAGAACGGCGAGATGCGGCGCGGCGAGCCACGCTTGTCGTAGTCTTCCTTGGTGTCCTCGATCAGCGGCAAGCCGCCGATGCCGGAGCCGACGATCACGCCGATGCGGTCGGCATTTTCCTCGGTCACGGTCAAGCCGCAATCCTGCCACGCCTGCATGCCGGCCGCCATGCCGAAATGGATGAACTGATCCATGTGGCGCGCTTCCTTGGCGGGGATGTAATCCTCGATGTTGAAGCCCTTGACTTCGCCGGCGAAGCGGGTCGAGAACGGCGCCGCGTCAAACTTGGTGATGTTGGCAATACCGGAGGTGCCGGCCAGCGCCGCGCTCCAACTATCGGCAATCGTGTTGCCGATCGGTGAGACGCAGCCCAGGCCGGTAATGACGACACGACGGTTACGTGAACGGCTCAAGCGAATTCTCCCAGATTCAAATCAGAACAGTCTTAGGCCTTGACGTGCGCGGTGGCGTAGTCGATGGCTTGCTTGACCGTGGTGATCTTTTCAGCTTGCTCGTCCGGGATTTCCATTTCGAATTCGTCTTCCAACGCCATCACCAGTTCGACGGTGTCGAGGGAATCTGCGCCGAGGTCGTCAACGAACGAGGACTCGATTTTGATGTCGACTTCTGCAACACCCAGTTGCTCAGCGACGATTTTCTTAACGCGTTGTTCGATATCCGACATGTTATAGCTCCAATGTGTGTGTTACGGAAAGTGCGCGCATTTTATCAGGTTTGCGCGATGAAAAACTAATTTCGGTGTGTGATCCTAATTCGACCGAAAGCCCTGCTAAAAGCTGAGAATGGGGCCGAAACCGGCCGCCGCAAGCACCCCTGCAAGGCGCCCGCCGGCTCGCCCATCTTAATTCATGTACATGCCGCCATTCACGTGCAAGGTGGTGCCGGTGATGTAGGCGGCCTGCGGCCCCGCCAGAAACGCCACCGCGTGGGCGATGTCTTCCGGCGCGCCCAGGCGCGCCAGCGGAATCTGGGTCAGCAGCGAAGCGTGCTGGTCGGCGCTCAAGGCCTTGGTCATGTCGGTGTCGATGAAACCCGGGGCGATGCAATTGACCGTGATGTTGCGGCTGCCGATTTCGCGCGCCAGCGCCCGGCTTATGCCGGCCACGCCGGCCTTGGCGGCGGCGTAATTCATCTGCCCGGCGTTGCCCGACGATCCTACCACTGACGTGATATTAATAATACGCCCATGTTTAGCTTTCATCATGCCGCGCAGGACGCCGCGCGCGAGGCGGCCGACGGCCGACAGGTTGGTGGCGATGACGTTGTCCCACTCCTCGTCCTTCATGCGCATGGCCAGCTGGTCCTGGGTGATGCCGGCATTGTTGACCAGGATCGACAGGCTGCCATGGCTTTTCTGCACGTCGTCGATGACGGCGCTGCAAGCGGCGGCGTCGGTGACATTGAGCACCACGCCCCTGCCGCCGAACTCGGCCAGGTATTCGGAAATGGCTGCCGCGCCCGATTCGCTGGTGGCGGTGCCGACCACCGTCGCGCCCTGGCGCGCCAGTTCAAGCGCGATGGCCTTGCCAATGCCGCGCGAGGCGCCGGTGACGAGAGCTACTTGTTTATCGAGATTCATGCGGATCCTTGTGTACTGTAAAGTTTGCAATCAATCGCAGCGGCCGGCCGGCGGGGCGCCGGCTCAGGCTCAGTCCTGGGTCAGCGTGGCCAGCACGCGCTCGATGGCGGCCTGGTCGACCAACGCCTCACCCACCAGGCGCGCATCGATGCGCTTGGCCATGCCGATCAGTACCTTGCTGGGCGCGCTTTCGATCACCTGGGTGACGCCGCGCTCGGCCATCTGCTGCATCGTCTCGACCCAGCGCACCGGGCTGGCGGCCTGGCGCACCAGGGCGTCGCGGATGGCGGCCGGGTCGCGCGCGATGGCGACGTCGACGTTGTTGATCAGGTCGATCTGCGGCGCATTGAAGGTGACGTCGGCCATGTAGTCGCGCAGGCGGTCGGAGGCCGGCTTGAGCAGCGAGGAGTGGAACGGCGCCGAGACCGCCAGCTTCATGGCGCGCTTGGCGCCCTTGGCCTTGGCCAGTTCGCAGGCTTTTTCGACCGCCGCGTTGTGGCCGGCGATGACGATCTGGGTCGGCTCGTTGAAGTTGACCGCTTCGACCACGCCGCCGTCTTGCGCCGCTTCGGCGCAGACGGCGCGCACGGTGTCGGCGTCGAGACCGAGCACGACGGCCATGCCGCCCTGCCCGACCGGCACCGCTTCCTGCATGGCCTGGGCGCGGAAACGCACCAGCGGCACGGCGTCGCGAAAACTCAGCACGCCGGCGGCGACCAGCGCCGAATATTCACCAAGGCTGTGGCCGGCCACCAGCGAGGGCGCCGGACCGCCGGCCGCCAGCCAGGCGCGGTAGACCGCCACGGCGGCGGTCAGCATCACCGGCTGGGTGTTGGTGGTGAGGTCGAGCTCTTCCTTCGGACCGTCGGCGATCAGCGTGCCGAGATCGAAGCCGATCGCGTCGGACGCTTCGGCCAGGGTCTGGTCGACCACGGAATTGCCGGCGAAACCGGCGAGCATGGCGACGGCTTGCGCGCCCTGGCCGGGAAACAGAAATGCGAATGAACTCATGGAGGTATCGGGTAAAAGTTGTATCGGACGGTTGTAGCGGACGGTTTTAGCCGATAAAGGCGCCGGGCCGGCAAGGCGGCCCGCCGCGTCTTTACATGCGCGCCAGGATGGCGCCCCAGGTGAAACCGCCACCCACGCCTTCCATCATCACATTATCGCCCGCCTTGACGCGGCCGTCGCGCACGGCCAGGTCGAGCGCCAGCGGAATCGAGGCGGCCGAGGTGTTGCCGTGCTGGTCGACGGTGACGACCATGCGCTCGAGCGGCAAGTCGAGTTTCTTGGCGGTGCTTTTCATGATGCGGATATTGGCCTGGTGCGGAATCAGCCAGTCGACCTGGGCGGCGCTCATGCCGGCGATGTCGAGCACTTCGTTGGCGACCTGTTCGAGCACCGAGACGGCCAGCTTGAACACTGCCGGGCCGTCCATGTACAGGTAGGCTGGCGCCAGCGCGGCGCCGGCCGCCTGGCCGGGCACGCACAGGATGTCGGCGTGGCGGCCGTCGGCGTGCAGCTTGGTGGCCAGGATGCCGGGCGTCTCGGAGGCGGCCAGCACCACCGCGCCGGCGCCGTCGCCGAACAGCACGCAGGTGGTGCGGTCCTTGAAATCGAGGATGCGCGAAAACACTTCGGAACCGATTACCAGCACCTTCTTGTGGGCGCCGGTCTTGATGAAGGCGTCGGCCACCGACACCGCGTAGACGAAGCCGCTGCAGACGGCCTGGACGTCGAAGGCGGCGCTGCCGTTGTCCATGCCGAGCTTGCGCTGGACCACGCAGGCCGTGCTGGGGAACCCGCCGGGGAAGTCCGGGGTCGAACTGGCAACGATGACAAGATCGATGTCGAACGCGGACAGGCCTGCCATCTCGAGCGCCTTGTTGGCCGCGCGCACGGCCAGGTCCGACGACAATTCGTCGGCGGCGGCATAGTGGCGCGCCGAAATCCCGCTGCGCGAGGTGATCCATTCGTCGGAGGTTTCAATGCCGCTCTCCGCCAGTTGGACGGTCAGCTCTTCATTGGTGACGCGGCGCTGGGGCAGATAGCTGCCAGTGCCGATAATCTTGCTGTACAAAGTCATGGGGTGCCGTCCTGCTTAAAGTGTTGCGCCCGGCGTTGCGGCGGCGGGCGTCGTGCTGGGCATCAGCTCGGCGATCATGCTCGAGAGCTGTTCCTGGACATTATATTTCGCCGCGTCAAAGGCGCGCTTGATCGCCCACTCGTAGGAGTAGGCGTCGGCGCCGCCGTGACTCTTGAACACGAGGCCGCGCAAACCGATCAGGCTGGCGCCGTTGTAACGCGAGGGGTTGAGCCGCTTGGTGATCATCTTGAGCGCGCCGCGGGCGACCAGGGCGCCGGCCATGGTGATGATGTTGCGCTTGAATTCGGTGGTCAGCACGTGCTTGAAAAAGCGCGCCAGGCCCTCGACCGACTTGAGCGTGACGTTGCCCACAAAACCGTCGCACACCACGATGTCGGCGGTGCCCTTGAAGATATCGTTGCCTTCAACGTTGCCGTAGAAATTGAGCGAGCCGCGCTCGTGCGATTCGCGCAGCAATTTGGCGGTCGCCTTGACCACTTCGTTGCCCTTGATTTCCTCGGTGCCGACGTTGAGCAGGCCGATGGTCGGGCGCTTCTTGCCTTCCATGGCGGAAAACAGCACCGAGCCCATGATGGCGAACTGGTGCAAATGGTGCGGCTCGCAGTCGACATTGGCGCCGAGGTCGAGCATGTAGGTCGGGCCGTCCTTCTGGTTCGGCAGGATCGAGCAGATGGCCGGGCGGTCGACCCCGGGCATGGTCTTGAGCACGTAGCGCGAGACCGCCAGCAGGGCGCCGGTATTGCCGGCCGAAACGCTGGCGTGGGCCTTGCCTTCCTTGACCAGCTCGATCGCCACGCGCATCGACGAATCCTTCTTGCGGCGCAGGGCCACTTCGATCGGATCGTCCATCGCCACCACTTCGCTGGCATGCAGGATCGACAGGCGCGGATGCTGCTCGGCCTTGTGTTTCTTGAGTTCGGCGCGCAGTTCCGTCTCGAGTCCGACCAGGATCAGTTCGGCGTCGGCTTCATGGGCGAGGAAGGAAAGGGCTGCCGGAATCGTCACTGACGGGCCGTGATCGCCACCCATGCAGTCGATGGAAATTTTTATTGTCATTTGTCGGGCTCGAACCGCGGCCTAGTGGCGGCCGGCGGCGGGTTGCGACCTGGGCGAGTGCCAGGCAGAGTCGGCGTAATTCAAAATGACGCTATGCGTGAAACGCGGGAGATAAAGAAAAAGCGGCGCCACGCATGAACAACACGTCGCACCGCTTTCATCGGTCCCAAAATCTCGACGTCGATTACTCGTCGTTCTTGGTCTTGAGGACTTTACGGCCACGGTAGAAACCGTTAGGGCTGATGTGGTGACGCAGATGCGTTTCGCCGGTGGTTGGCTCGATACCGAGTTGCGGAGCAACCAGGAAATCGTGCGAGCGGTGCATGCCGCGCTTCGATGGGGACTTCTTATTCTGCTGAACTGCCATGATGACTCCTAATACATAAGTTCTAAAATTCTAACACATTCGACTTGCAATACCATGCCAATCGAGTATCCCTGCGGCAAATAAATTCTTACCGACATGTTTAACGCTGTCTTACTTTTTGCTTCACATTCCAATACTCGACGACTGCACGCGTTGACACGTTCCTTGCTCGCCCGCCGCCGCGCTGTTGGCGGCCGCAGGCTGTATCTGGTGTTGCTGGTAATACTTGTAAGTCCCGGACTTACCGGCCTTACTCGTCCGACTCGCCCTTCAGGTCTTTCAGACCAGCGAACGGCGACGGCTTCTCGCTCCTGAGCAGATCGAGCACCTTGCTGTCGGGGCAGACCTCGTGCTTCGGCACTTGCGGCAGCGCCAGCAAGGCTTCGTCTTCGATCAGGTCGCGAATATCGCAGCTGCGGCTGCCGACGATCACATCGACCGATTCGTCGTCCAGCGCTTCCTCGATCTGGTCGGCGTCGTCGTCGTCCTTGCCCAGCACCAGCATGGTCGACGAATCCATCTCGTAGGCATACGGCGTCAGGCAGCGCTGGCACACCAGTTGCACGGTGCCCTTGACCGACAGCGTCAGCGCGGGATAACCCTGCTGCGCGGTGCCGCCGTCGATGGCCCAGGCAATCTCGCCGGACTGGTCGGCGCAATCCTGATTCAACCGGCTCATGGAGGCGACCGGCGTGGTGCCGTCGCGATGGCCGTTGCTTCGACTAAATTCAAAAGCGTCGATGACAAAAGCGCTCATGTGAGAAATTTTACCCGGAAAACCTGCGATAATAGCAGGCTTATCCCAGTGCAGTCAAAGACTTGCTGCATTTTTTTGAGGCAGGCGATGAAGCTTGCGGCATCCGCAAGCGATTCGAATCGCCGATCGGCTTCACGCTGCCCTGGACTTTCACCTGCGCCCCGATATGATACCTGTTTCCCCCTCCCCGCGCCTGATTCTCGCTTCCAGTTCGGCCTATCGGCGCGAATTGCTTGGCCGCCTGGGCTTGCCGTTCGAGGTGATGGTGCCGGGCATCGACGAGACCGCCCTGGCCGGCGAGGCGCCGCAGGAGACCGCCTTGCGGCTGGCGCGCGCCAAGGCTGCCGAAGTGGCGCGCCAGGCGCCCGGCAGCCTGGTGATCGGCTCCGACCAGGTCGCCACGCTGGACGGCGCGCAGATCGGTAAACCGGGCAGCCACGCGGCGGCGCTGCTGCAATTGCAGACCATGCGCGGACGGCGCGTCGTGTTCCACACCGCGCTGTGCCTGTGGGACGGGCGCGTGGCGGACCCCGAGGCGGCCGCGCAAGTGGCCAATATCCAGACCTTCGTCACCTTCCGCGACCTGCCCGACGCCGAACTCGACGCCTACCTGCGCATCGAGCAACCCTACGATTGCGCCGGCAGCGCCAAGAACGAGGGGCTGGGCATCGCCATCCTCGAACAAATCGACAGCACCGATCCGACCGCCCTCACCGGCCTGCCCTTGATCGCCCTGTGCGGCATGCTGCGGCGCGCCGGGGTCGGCTTTTTCGGCCTGCAGGCGCCCTCCGCTCCTTAAACAACTTACTGAACGCTATCAACGAACACCATGGCCGGCACTCTTTTCCTGATTCCCAACACCCTCGGCGCGACCGAGGCTGCTCCCGGCGCGCTGGCGCACATCATTCCCGAGCAAGTCCAGGCGCTGACCGCCAGGCTCGATTATTTCGTCGCTGAAAACGCCAAGACGGCGCGCGCCTTTCTCAAGCTGGTCGCCGTGCGCCATCCGCTGGCCAGGGCGCTGCAGGAAATCGAGATCGCCGAACTGAATGTGAACACGCCGACGCAAGCGCTGGCCGGCCTGCTCGCGCCACTGCTGGCCGGGCGCGATGCCGGCCTGGTGTCCGAAGCCGGAGTGCCGGCCGTGGCCGATCCGGGCGCCGACCTGGTGCGCCTGGCCCATCAGCACGGCGTGACCGTGCGCCCGCTGGTGGGACCATCGTCGCTGCTGCTGGCCGTCATGGCGAGCGGCTTGAACGGGCAGAGTTTCGCCTTTAACGGCTATCTGCCGACCGACGCCGCGCAGCGCGCCAGGCGCATCAAGGAACTCGAGCAGCGTTCGCGCAGCGAGCAACAGACCCAGTTAT
>JBDSTZ010000108.1:0-2493 GCA_039927975.1 Massilia sp.
CGAACCGATCATGATCGTCTTCCTCGGCGCAATGGTGCTGGTGCTGGCGATGGGGATTTTCTTGCCGATCTGGGATCTGGGCAAGGCGGCTTTGCATAAATGAGACAGCTTGACAAGCTGGCATGCCGGCGCGAGCGCGGGTTCTCGCTGGCCGAATTTGCGGTGGTCGCGATCGTCGTCGCGCTGCTTGCCGGGACCTTGCTGCAACGCCTGGTGATGTATCAAGAAGAGGCGGAAAAAGCGGCGGCCATGCGCATGGTCGGCACGCTGCGCGCTGCGCTAGCCCTGCGGGTGGCGCATTTACACGCCAGCGGGCGCGACGCCGAGGTGGCTGCGCTGGCCGGCCAGAACCCGATCGAATGGCTGTCGGAACGGCCACAAAACTACGCGGGCGAGTACTTCGATCCGGCCCCGCCTGGCATTCCGTACGGCAACTGGTATTTTAATCGTAGCAACAAATCTGTGATCTATTTATTACACCAAAGAAAATTTTTTCCACAGAGCATGATTCACCAGTTGCAATACGCAGTAAAATTGCTTCATTCGCCCGAGGGCAATGATCAATCTCCGGCCAAAACCACGCCGGCTGTCGCCCTGATGGAAGTCGAAGGGTAAACCAATGCGCGATATCACGGCCGGCACCAAGCGCCGGGATATCAGACCACACCGTTCTTAGTATTTTTGGAGATTCTTTATGAAAATGAACTCGCTGAAGCGTGCATCCCGTGCCAACCAAGGTGGTTTTACCCTGATCGAACTGATCGTCGTGATCGTCATCCTCGGCATTCTGGCGGCGACTGCGCTGCCGAAGTTCGCCGATTTGAGTGGCGATGCGCGCAAGTCGACCGTGCAAGCGGCCCGCGGCTCGCTGGAGTCGGTGTCGGCGATGGTGCATGGCCGTTTCCTGATCAGCGGCGGAACGCAGGCCACGATGGAAAATGTGAACGTGGCCATTACCAACGGCTACCCATCTGCGACGGCGCCAACGCTGGCAGCGGCCGGCCTGAACGCTGTTGACTGGTACCCGATCCTTCCGGGCACTGCCGCCACCGCCAACACCCCGGCCGTGCCAGCCGGTTCGATCGCCGTGGTACCTGTGGGCGTGTCGACAACGCCGGCCGGTTTGAGATGTTACGTGCTCTATACGGCCGCCGGTGTCGGTGGGGTGCCGGGCGTGAGCGTCGATAACGCCAGCTGCTGATCTTTCAGTTCGGCGAAGCGCATGCTTCGCACCGTGCATTCGCAGCCCCGTTTCGACGGGGCTTTTTCGTTTTTGAGGATGGCAAGCGGCCTTGGGCGGGGCCACGCTCAGTAGCAGTCGCCCTTCGCCTCCGTCATGCAGGCGGTCGCCACGCGGCGCCGTTCGACGTAATCGGGCTGGCTTGATTTGGTATTGTCCGGGCAGCTCGCGCCCAGATTGCAGGCCACCGCGTCGATGCGGTAGATCCGCTTGACCAGCGGAACCCCGGGAGTCGACTCGCCTTCGCGGTACTCGATGAAGGTGCACGCCACCGTCACTGTGAACCCGCTTGCGGCGGAAAAGTCACTCAGATCTCGGCTGTCCTGGCAGCCGCCGGAACGCAGCTGGTACAAACCCCATTCGACACCGGCGCGCGCCGCCTGACTGGCGCGCACGCCCAGTAAATCCTGATTCGAGGTGTTCTGCTGGACGGTGTTGAGCCGGACCATGGCGGTGGCCAGGGCGGCCATCACGACCAGCAGGACGATCGCGGCGATGTAGGCGAAGCCGCGCTGTTGGTGGCGATGCGTCATGGTGCGTTGTCCACGTGGGCGCCAAAGGTCATGGTGACCGACTCCTTGGTCTCGGTCAGTTCGAGCTGGACCTGCAGGTAACCGCTCTGCTGGGTCGCTCCCTGGTTGGGGTCGTAGGAAAACGAACAGTTCGAGAGCTTGGTCGCCACCACGGCGGCGGTCGCGTTGGCGGCGCTCGGGCAGATTGGCGCGCTGTTGAAGCCGTACTTGCTGTAACGCGTGAGCACGCCGGTGCCGGTGCCGTTGGCGTCGGTGCCGATGGTGCAGCTGTAGCTGACCGCCTGCTGGGCGTTGGGCACGATCACGAAACTGCCGCCTTCGTAACCGAGCGGGAACTGGGTCGCCTGGGCCAGCGTGATGCGCGACTGGCCGAGCGTACTCGAAGGCGGCGCGCCGATGGCGGCGATGGCCGCGCGGTTGGTGCCGGCGTAGACGTCGGCCGCGCTCTGGTTGCCGATGACGACGAAGTCGCCCGCCGCCGGGGTGCTGGAAAACGCGGTCAACACGTCGAACTTGCTTTTCGGCTCGCTCAGGTCCATCCATGCGCTCGGATTGGCCGGGTTGATGGTGTCCCAGGTGGTGTCGGGCGCCATGCGGAAGCGGCCGCCGTCGGTGGTCGGCACCATTTCGACGCAGCGGTTGCCGATCAGGCGGATCGAATTGGGCACCGCCGTGTACACCTCGGTGGTCATCACGCGCACCGCGCTGTCGGCGATGTTG
>JBDSTZ010000109.1:0-4063 GCA_039927975.1 Massilia sp.
TTCATGGGCCTCAACAGCGCCATCAAGCGTTCCAGCGACATCGTGTTCGGCCTGGCCATCCTCATGCTGCTGATCCCCCTGATGCTGGTGATCGCCATGGCCGTCAAACTCAGTTCGCCGGGCCCGGTAATCTTCCGCCAGCGCCGCTACGGCCTGTACGGCGAGGAAATCATCGTCTACAAATTCCGCTCCATGGTGGTGCGCGACGACGGCGCCACCATCGTCCAGGCCAGCAAGAACGACCAGCGCGTGACGCCGGTGGGCGCCTTCCTGCGCCGCAGTTCGCTCGACGAGCTGCCGCAGTTCGTCAACGTGCTGCAGGGGCGCATGAGCATTGTCGGCCCGCGCCCGCACGCGGTCGCCCACAACGAGCTGTACCGCAAGCTGATCAAGGGCTACATGCTGCGCCACAAGGTCAAGCCCGGCATCACCGGCTGGGCCCAGGTCAACGGCTTGCGCGGCGAAACCGCCACGCTCGACAAGATGCAGGCGCGCATACAGTTCGACCTCGATTACTTGCGCAACTGGTCGGTCTGGCTGGACCTGTGGATTATCTTAAAGACCGTCAAGGTGGTGCTGGCGCGCGAAAACGCGCACTGATGGGCGCCGGCGTGGCATGACGGCCGCGCTGACGGCAATGCGTCAAAGGCTGGTAGCTGTTGTTTCTGTTTGCAGGGTTGGTACCTCGAAAAACGAAATGGACGACGTCATGAAGACAGCACTGATTACCGGCGTGACCGGCCAGGATGGTTCCTACCTCGCCGAATTCCTGCTGGCCAAGGGCTACGAGGTGCACGGCATCAAGCGCCGCGCCTCGCTGTTCAACACCGACCGCATCGACCATATCTACCAGGACCCGCACGCGCCCAATCCGAATTTCTTCCTCCATTACGGCGACCTGACCGACAGTTCCAACCTCACCCGCATCATGCAGCAGGTCCAGCCCGACGAGGTCTACAACCTGGGCGCCATGAGCCACGTCGCGGTGTCCTTCGAATCGCCCGAATACACCGCCGACGTCGACGGCGTCGGCACCCTGCGCCTGCTCGAGGCGATCCGTTTTCTCGGCCTCGAACGCAAGACCCGCTTCTACCAGGCGTCGACCTCCGAACTGTATGGCCTGGTGCGCGAGAGTCCTCAGCGCGAGAGCACGCCGTTCTATCCGCGCAGCCCGTACGCGGTGGCCAAGCTGTATGCCTACTGGATCACCGTCAATTACCGCGAAGCCTACGGCATGTACGCCTGCAATGGCATCCTGTTCAACCACGAGTCGCCGCGCCGCGGCGAAACCTTCGTCACCCGCAAGATCACTCGCGCGCTGGCCAATATCGCGCTTGGACTTGAGCAGCAGCTCTTCCTCGGCAACCTCGGCGCGCGGCGCGACTGGGGCCATGCGCGCGACTACGTCGAGATGCAATGGCTGATGATGCAGCAGGACGCGCCCGAGGATTTCGTCATCGCCACCGGCCGCCAGTACACCGTGCGCCACTTTGTCGATGTCGCGGCGCGCGAACTTGGCATCGAAATCGATTGGCAAGGCAGCGGCGTCAATGAACGCGGAGTAATTTCTTCTATTATTGGCGACACGTGCCTAGGAGTAAGAGTTGGCCAGCAAATCGTCGCTGTCGACCCGCAATACTTCCGCCCCACCGAAGTCGACACTTTGCTCGGCGACGCCGGCAAGACGCGCGACAAGCTGGGCTGGACCCCGCAGACCAGTTTCGAATCGATGGTGCAGGAGATGGTGGCGCATGACCTTGACCGCGCGCGCCGCCACAAGCTGCTCAAATCCCATGGCTACGACGTCGCCATTTCCCTGGAGTGAAAACGTGAATACTGCGCAGCCACGAATCTTTGTTGCCGGTCATCGCGGCCTGGTCGGCTCGGCCATCGTCCGCGTGCTGCGCCGCCACGGCCAGCACAACATCGTCACCCGCCATCATGCCGAGCTCGAACTGACCGACCAGGCTCAGGTGCGCGCCTTCTTCGAAAGCGAGCACATCGACCAGGTCTACCTGGCCGCCGCCAAGGTCGGCGGCATCCACGCCAACAACAGCTACCCTGCCGAATTCATCTACGACAACACGATGGTGCAGGCAAACGTGGTCCACGAAGCCTGGCGCAGCGGCGTCGGCAAGTTGCTGTTTCTTGGCTCATCCTGCATCTACCCGCGCCTGGCCGAGCAACCGATTCGAGAAGAATATCTGATGAACGGCGCGCTCGAACCGACCAACGAACCCTACGCCATGGCCAAGATCGCCGGCATCAAGCTGTGCGAGAGCTACAACCGCCAGTATGGCACCGATTACCGCAGCGTGATGCCGACCAACCTGTACGGTCCCGGCGACAATTTTCACCCTGAAAACAGCCACGTGATCCCGGCCCTGATCCGCCGCTTCCACGAAGCCAAGCTCGCCCGCGCCGAGCAGGTCGTCATCTGGGGCAGCGGCAAGCCGATGCGCGAATTCCTGTATGTCGACGACATGGCCGAAGCGAGCGTGTATGTCATGCAGCTGCCCCGCGCGACCTACTGCGCCAGCACTTCGCCCATGCATTCGCACATCAATGTGGGGACCGGCCAGGACACCACCATCGGCGAGCTGGCGGCGCTGGTCGGGCGCACCGTCGGCTATCGCGGCGCGGTCGCCTTCGACGCCAGCAAACCCGATGGCACCCCGCGCAAGCTGCTCGATGTTTCCAAGCTCAAGTCGCTTGGCTGGAGCGCCAGCGTGCCGCTCGAGCAGAGCTTACAACAGGCATACCAGTCTTTTCTTGAGGTGTATCAGCCCAACTGAAAAACAGGCGCGAAGCGTGGTAAATCGGGCAGTTCGGCTGCGTCACGGCGCGCCGCTTTTTTGAATCGTGATAGCGTGTAGTTGTTGTGTAAAGAGCAAGCTCTGCCGTGTAAACAGCGGGGCGTTCGGGCAATTTTCCGCGGTGCGCGGGGCCGGCGTTGGCGCCGGTTGCGCCTGTCGATCGGGCCGGCGTGGCGGAGATGCTTTGCGCCGACAGCAGTGTTCAAGGAGTTATTTTGCAAACCTACGACCAGGCAGACACCATGACAACATCATTCGCCATTTCACGTGCGCGCCGGTTCGGTGGCGCCTTGATCGTGCTTGCCAGCCCTGGCTGGCTGCAACAACCAGCCCAAGGAGTCCAAGCCGGGGCAGGCGCTGGCCAGCGTCAACGGCGCGGAGATCACCGTCCTGCAACTGAACGAAGAGCTGCAGCGCGCCGGCGTCGCCCCGGCCCAGCAGGAGGCCGCCAGCAAGCAGCTGCTGCAAGCGCTGATCGACCGCCAGCTGCTGCAGGGCGAGGCGGCCAAGGAAAAGCTCGACCGCGATCCCAAGGTCATGCAGGCGATCGAACGCGCCAGGGCCTTGATCATCGCCCAGGCCTACATGCAGAAGCGGGTCGGCAATCCAACCAGGTCAACCGACGCCGAGATCGCCGATTACTTCAACAAGCATCCCGAATTTTTCAGCCACCGCAAGCAGATCAGCATGCTGGAACTGGTCTTCCCCAGCAGCGCGCTCACGCCCGAGCTCAAGGCCGCCGCCGACGCCGCCAAGTCGCTCGAAGAAGTCGCGGTCTGGCTCGACGCCCATCGGGTCAAGTATGGCCGCACCCAGGTCGCGCGCAGCACCGCCGACCTCGCGCCGACGCTGGCCTCCAGGCTGCTCGGCATGCCCAAGGGCCAGCTGTTCGTCGTCAAGGAGGGCGAGCGCGCCATGCTCATCGCGATCGCTGACATCAAGGACGCGCCGGTCTCGCTGGAGGTGGCCTCACCGCAGATCGCCCAGTTCCTGGTCAATCAAAAGAACAAGGAAACCGCCGCCGCTGAATTGAGCCGCCTGCGGGCTGCCGCCAAGATCAATTACATCAACAAATCGATGGCGATCGACCCCAAGGCGACACCCGCGCCACTCGCCGCGCCCGCAGTTGCGGAAGGGACTGACGCGCCAACGGCGGCGGCCGCGCCGGCCAGCGCCGACCCCAACGCGAAGGCTGCGCTCGAACGCGGCGTTGCCGGTCTCAAATAGTCAGGTCGCCGCGCGCGGTC
>JBDSTZ010000110.1:0-5021 GCA_039927975.1 Massilia sp.
GGCCCATATTGGCGGCGAGGGCGTGATTCGATTGTTGCAGGCCAGCGTGCGCATCGCCTACTTGTGCAACCAGTGCGCCTGCGCGCTGGTCGAACGAGGCGCTGAGCGCTTCCAGGGAGCGCCCCATATCCGAAGCAAGGTTGCGATTTGCTTGTTGCAGGTCGGCGTGCGCGTCGCTTACTTTGTCCACCAACGCACCCGCGCGCTGGTCGAAGGATGCGTTGAACGCTTCCAGCGAGCGGCCCATATCGCTGGCCAGGTTGTGATTGGCTTGTTGGAGGCCGGCGTGCGCGTCGCCGACCTTTGTGACCAGTGCGTCGGCGCGCTGGTCGAACGAAGCGCTGAACGCTTCCAGGGAACGCCCGATATCGGCGGCAAGGCTGCGATTGGCTTGGATCTGGCTGTCGAGCGCGGCGTTCCATGTCTGAGCCACGCCGGCGGTGGCGACGCCGAAGCGGTCGGTCAGGCCGTCGAGCTGCTGCTGCACGGCGCCGGCGGTGCGCTCATGCATGGTCTTCGCTTCCTGCGCGATGCCCTGCATGGCCGCTTCAAATACCGGCCTGATACTTTCGCCGGCCGCCTGCGCGCTGCCGGCCAGGCTGTCGCGCAGCGATTTGTCGACCGAACGCGCCAGCTCGGTGTAGGTCTCGCTGGCACTGCTGTGGAACTGTTCCTGATTGGCGAGCAGGCGCTGGTTCAGCTGCTCACCCATCGACGCCATTTGCAGCATCATTGCCTGCAACTTGTCGACCACTTGCGGCAGGGCCTCGGACTGCGACTGCAGCGCGCGGAAGGTCTTTTCGCGCTGACGGGAGTGCGAAAAGCCGCTCAGGACCGACGCGGCCTTGGCGTCGAGCAGTTGGCCGGCCTGCAGCCGCTCGCGACGGCAGAGCGCCGACATCAGGCCAAGCACCGCCGAGGCGGCCACACCGGCGACCGAAGTGCCGAAAGCCAGGCCGAGGCCCTTCACCGGCACCGCGAGCGCCGAGCGCATGGCGGCCAGGTCGGTGGTTTTTTCCAGGGTGAAGACCGCGCCCTTGAGCGTGACGACCATCCCGAGGAAGGTGCCGAGCATCCCCAGCATGACCAGCAGGCCAACCAGGTAGGGCGTCATGGAAGGGCCGGGCAGGCCGGCGCGCTCGCCTTCGATACGCAGACGTACGGAATGCTGCAGCGAAGCGTCGACGCCCGACAAAAAGCGGTTCAGGTCCGGCAGGTCTTCCGGGATCGCGCGCAGCGCCGCCATGAGACTGGCGCTGGCCTGGCGGAAGCGGTGCAGCTCGATGGCGCCGGCAAGATACACCACGAAGATCAGCGCCGTCATCGCCATCGCCAGGGCGCTCGAATCGATGAAACCGAAGCCGACCCAGATGACCGCGAACGCGCCGGTGACGAAAGCAAGGTTGAACAATTGTTTATTCATGATTTTGTTGTTGATTGAGTGCTTCAAGAAGTCCCGCGCTTGGCTCCAGGCGCAGTTCGGCTTCGGCCAGCAGCAGCGTTTGCATGATCTGGCAGAAGCCGGCCAGCCAGCCGCCCGGGCGCATCCAGTGGGCCGGGTTGTCGGCCTGACCGCTGGCGGCGAGCTGTTCCTGGTGCGCGGCGTACTGGGCTACAAAGCGCGTCTGCAGCAGCGCCGGCACTCTGGCCAGCAACTGGCTCTCGCGCGGGCGCAAAAACTTGTCCATCACAATGTCGAGTTCCGCCAGTTTCCGCAGGCTGGGCGAGGCCTTGGCCAGCGCGGCGCGCAGATTCACGCGCAGCGGCTCGACGCTCAGTTCCATGTCGCGCTGGTGCGCCTCGTAAAATCGCCGGTAGGGCGCGTAACTTGCCTCCGCATCCGGCAGCGGTAGCTTGATCGCCGTATTGCCCGCCGGTGCGCAGCTTTTCGTGATTGAATTGACCATGAACCCGCGGATCCGCTCGAAATCGGCCTGTAAGCGCGCGCCGGCCGCTGCGCGCAGCGCCTGGCTCTGCGCCGGTAGCGCGGCGATGCCGCTGGCGTGCACCGACGACATGGCGATCGCGTCGGTGAAGTGCATCCACTGTCCCAGCTCATCCGCAAACTCGCCCGCCGGCTCGGCACCTTGCAACAGGTCGAGTTCAGCAAGGCAGCGGATGAGTTGGGAACTGTGGAAATTTGTGCGGGGAAGGACGCGCGTCATGGCGCATGCAGTCAGAATTGATACGGAGGCAGGGTCTGGATGCAGACGCCAACGCGGGGCTTTGGTTATATTTCCAGGAAACAGTGCCCCGGATTATATCGACTACCAAGGGGAAACTCAAATCGGCCGGGCGGACCGACGGCGGGCGCGGTTTCGGTCAGCGTCCGCCGGTTTCGTTTTGCTGACTGTTCCCGAGGTTTAGTTACGCTATACCTGGCCCGATCCTCCTCATGGCAGGTACGCAAAGTCGAACGAGTTTTCCTTTGGCGCTGTACTCGCTAGCTATGGATGAGCACGAAGTCGCTGCGCAGCAAGCCATCGGGGTGCCGATCCGTTCACCGTCAATAGCCCAGCGCCAGCCGCAGTAGCGCTCGCGACCTCAGGCAGCGGGGCGAGCCCGGCGCCGGCGCACTAGCGCGACACCTGCCAGACCCAAGGCGAACAAGGCCAGGTCGGCCGGCTCAGGCACCGCCAGCGCCGCCACCGGAGCGATGCGCCATGAAATCAAGGGTGAAAAGTCGAGCTGGCCGGCATTGAACAGATTGTCGTTTGAGAAATCGACAAGGCTGTTTTCCGCGTTCAGCATGATCGCCAGCGAACTGCCGAGATCGACCAGGTTGATGTAGAACCCGGCCGTGTAGCCGTCAATGTCGAACGCCGTCGCGTTGTCGAGGAAAATGCCGGGCGCTTCGGATGCGTCGTGGCTCAGGTTCCAGACCGACGTGATGGCCGTGGTCTGCGCGATGTCGGTGAGAATGCCGTCCACTTGCGTGATCTTGACCGGTGCGCCGCCGTCGTAAAAGAACTTGCCCGCGAAACTGCCATCGCGCCAGGTTTCGTCCAGGTTGTACCAGCCGATCGGCGCGGCGCCGGCTGATTGCATGATGAGCCCGCACAGCGCGAACAGCATGAGGAAGTGTTTTTTCATGGTAGGGAACTTTAAAAGGAAGTGAAAGAAAGGGTGTTCAGGCGCTCAGCCGTTCGACCAGCCAGAAGCTGCTAACCAGCATGACCACAGTCGACAGCGCGGGAATGCCATAGCGGATAAACAGGTTTTTTTCGCGCATCAGCATCAACAGTGGAATGACCACGGCGGCCACCATCAGCTGTCCGGTTTCGACGCCGAGATTGAACGACAGCAGCGGCAGCACGATGCCCTTGCCGCCGTGCGCCAGCGCGCTCTCGCGCAAGATGGTGGCGAAGCCGAAGCCGTGAATCAGGCCAAAACCGCCTGCCATCCAGTAGCGGTCGGCGGTGGCTTCCCTGCGCCAGACATTCTCAATGCAGACAATGATGATCGAGACCACGATCAAGGGTTCGACGATGCGCGACGGCAGCACCACCAGATCCAGCGCGGCCAGCGCCAGCGTGAGGGAATGGGCCAGCGTGAAGGCGCTGATCGTGCCGATCATCGGACCGATTCTGCGCACCGTGATCAGCAGCGCAAACAAGAACAGCAGATGGTCGTAGCCGGTCAGGATATGCACCACGCCCATCTTGAAGAAGCCGGCGAAGCCCGCCTCCACGGCAGGCGTCTCGCTGGTGGCCGCCGGCGCCGTCATCGGTACGTCGACGCCCGGGCTGGCCCTGGTCAGCAAGGCCCTGGCCAGAATCCTGCGCTGGTCGTTGGCGGCCACAAACGCACCTGGCCGCATGTCGTCGACCAGGGCGAAGTAGGCTGCCTGCGCCGTGATGCTCGCCGCCTGGGGACGCGGATAGATCAGCATCATGACGATCTCGTTGTCGCTTGGCAGCACCAAAAAGGCGCTGGCGTCGATTGGAGCGCCTTGCGCCGCGAGCGTCATCAGGCGCGGCGCCAGCGCGGCCGGCAAGTTGACCGGCTGACCATCGACGCTCGGCCGCGTCAAGCGGGTCACCTCGACCGGCGCCAGCGCGACGCCGCGCAAAAACGTGCGCGCGGCGTCGTAGCCGAAGGTGAGCTTGACTTCGATCTTATTGTCGAACACCAGCATCTGGGTGGCGCCATCGAAGGGATCATGGGCCCGCGCGGGCGCCGCGATCCCCAGCAATGCCAGGCACAGCCACGCCATGTGGAGGACGGTGGACAGTTTCATGGCCGGCTTACGGTACCGTCACTTCGTCGATGTTGCCGAGATCCTGGCCGGTCGATTCGAAGCGCAAGGTGTTGGCCAGGCCGGGCGCCAGGGTCACCGGCACGCTCAGCGTGCTCCAGGTGCTCCAGCCGCCGGAGGGGTTGAAGCGGATACTCTGCGCCACGCCATTGACTTTCAGCACGCCGGTGCGCGGCGTCGGATTGCCGTTCGCAAAACGGATGGCGATGGTTTTCGCGCCGCCCGCGCCGCCATTGATGTTGTTGAACTGCGCGCTGCCGCCAGTCGCCGGGAAGTCGAGGAAGCCGGAGCCGCGATAGCCGCTGCGATCGGTGGCGGTGATAGTGCCGCCGGCCAGTTCGGCGGTTTCACCCTGGATTGCGCCGCTGCCGACATAGCGGATGTTCGGCTCGGGCGGCGGGCTCATGCCGTCGCCGAGGTAGTAGTCGAGCGTGGGCGACTGCATGTAACCCTTGAGCGTCATATGGTTGCGGTAAGCCGGGTTGTGCGCCATCGTGTACAGCCGCGTCGTGGTCGGGATATTGGTGGTGAAGATCACCAGTTCCGTGTGCGCCTGGTTGAGCGTCACCACCTCGGTGCGCCAGTCGCCGAAAATGTCGCCCATGAACATTGGGTTGTGGTCCCAGATCGACGCCAAATACGGGCTGCTCGACATCGTCAACAGGCGCGGCAGCGAGTTGCTCGCTTTCGGCACCAGCGGATTCCATTTTTCGATCTTGTAGTCGTTCAAGCCTTCGCTGAGCAGGTCGCCGTCCCACCAGAT
>JBDSTZ010000111.1:0-2431 GCA_039927975.1 Massilia sp.
GCCATTCGACATATCGGCCGCCACCGTGGCGGCCGACGCCGCCGCCATCACCATCGACATTACGAGCTTTTTCATGCGTTTTCCTTCACAGAGAGTTAAAAGTTTTCCGGTGTTCCGCACGCGATGCCAGCCAGGCCGCGCATGCCGAGATCAGGAGTAAAACGGCGCTCAACACAAATGTGCTGCGGTAGCCGCGCATATCGAACAACAAGCCGCCGGCGGTCGAACCGAGGCCGATCGAGAGTTGAACCACCGCCACCATCAAGCCGCCGCCGGCTTCGGCCTGGCGCGGCATCGTGCGTGTCACCCAGGTCCACCAGCCGACCGGCGCCGCAGTGGCGACCAGACCCCATGCCCCCAGCAAAACCGCGACGGCGGGCAACGAAGCGCCGGCCGCGATCAGCGCCAGCGCCAGGAGCGCCATCAGGATCGGGATGGCGACCAGGGTCCCGTAAAAGCTTTTCTTCAGGAAAGCGCCGATCAGCACCGTGCCGACGAAGCCGGCCACGCCCGTCGCCAGCAGCATGAGCGACAGCGTGGAGACACCGACGCCGGTCACCGTTTCGAGGAACGGCCGCAGGTAAGTAAACAAGGCGAACTGCCCCATGAAAAACAGGCCGGCGGCGGCCATGCCCAGCGCGGCCACCGGCTCCTTGAGCAGCGCGAGCACCTTGCCGGGCGCCCTGCCGCCTTGTTCGGCCTTCATCGGTGGCAGGCTGACCCATTGCCAGGCCAACGCCAGCAGCGCGACCGGCGCCAGGCAGAAGAAGGTGCCGCGCCAGCCAATCAGCGATCCCAGATAGCTGCCCAGCGGCGCGGCGACCACCGTCGCCAGCGCATTGCCGCCATTGAAGATGGCCAGCGCGCGCGGCACCTGGGCAACCGGCACCAGCCGCATCGCGGCGGCCGCCGACAGCGACCAGAAGCCGCCGATGGCGATCCCGATGAACACCCGGCCCGCCATATAGATCGTGTAGTTCGGCGCCAGCGCGATGACCGGGCCGGAGATCGCCATCAAGCCCGTCATCCACAGCAACACCGACTTGCGGTTGGCGCCGCCGGCCAGCGTCGAGATGAACAGGCCGGTGAGCACGGCGACCGCGCCCGATACCGAAATCGCCTGCCCCGCCAGGCCCTCGCTGATGTTCAGATCGGCGGCGATCGGGGTCAGCAGGCTGACCGGCATGAATTCCGACGCCACCAGCGCGAACGCGCACAGCGTCATCGCGAAAACCCCACTCCAGGAAGCGGATTTGCCCGCTTCGCCCGGGCGGCTCACGCCGCCATCAAGGTGCGCCGGCGGATGGCCGCCCGGCGCCCGCGGGTCCAGCGCGGCCTCGGAAGATTGCATCGTCATGATCGATTCACTTTGCTTCTTAATAGGTGAAGGAATAAAGGCAGGAATAAAGCCAGCAATAGAGGCAGGAATAAAGGAAACCCTGCTGCCTTATCGAATGGGCACAGTGTGGCCTTCGCGCGCGCGCTTGACTAGATAATGAATCCTTCATTACCCTATTAGCCTGGCTAATCAATTCACCGGGATGACTGCATGCTCAAACGTAACTTGAACGACCTGCTGGCCTTTGTCACCGTGGCCCGCGAAGGCACTTTCACCCGTGCCGCCGCCACCCTGGGGGTGACCCAATCGGCCTTGAGCCAGGCGATCCGCGGTCTCGAAGAGCGCCTGCAGATCCGCCTGTTGACGCGCACCACCAGGAGCGTGGCCATGACGCCGGCCGGCGAGCGGCTGATGCAGGCGATCGGCCACCGCTTCGAGGACATCGAGGCCGAACTCGACGCCCTGACCGCGCTGCGCGACAAGCCGGCCGGCACCGTCCGCATCACGTGCGGCGAGCACATTTGCCGCACCACATTGCTGCCCAAGCTCGCGCCGCTGCTGCGCGACTATCCCGATATCCGTTGCGAGTTCGATGTGGACTATGGCTTTCGCGACATCGTCGCCGACCGTTTCGACGCCGGCGTGCGGCTCGGCACCACCATCGACAAGGACATGATCGCCGTGGCGATCGGCCCGCCCTTGCGCATGGCCGTGGTGGCGTCGCCGGCCTACTTCGCCGCCCATCCCGTGCCGCATGCGCCGCGGGACCTGATGGCGCATAACTGCATCAACCAGCGCATGTCCAGCTCGGGCGGGCTGTACGTGTGGGACTTCGAGCGGCGCGGGCGGCAAGTCAAGGTGCGCGTCGACGGCACGCTGATCTTTAACACCTCGCCGCCCCAGCGCGATGCGGCGCTGGCCGGCCTGGGCATTGCCCTGTTGCCCGAAGACGAGTTGATGGAGCACATCGTCGCCGGCCGCCTCGTGCGCGTGCTGGAAGACTGGTGTCCCAAGTTCGACGGCTACCATCTGTATTACCCGAGCCGGCGCCAGCCCTCGCCGGCCTTCGCGCTGGTGGTCGAGGCGCTGCGC
>JBDSTZ010000112.1:0-8877 GCA_039927975.1 Massilia sp.
GTTCAGCATCGACTCCGTCTCGCCGGGCCAGATCGAGCGAATCGAGATCATGCGCGCCGCGACGGCCGAGTTTTCCACCCAGGCGATCGCCGGCACCATCAACATCGTCCTCAAGGCCAGGGTTTCCAGCGGCAAGCGTGAACTCAAGCTCTCCGCCGAAGGCGACGGCATGTTCCGTTCCGAGCAGGGGAATTTCCAGCTGTCCGACAAGCTTGACAAGTTCGGCTACCAGTTCACCGGCGCCTTTCGCGCGGCCGACTACGACGAAACCTCGCTGCAGAAGGAAGAATACTTCGACGCCCAGGACCGGCCGCTCGGCACCCGCCAGGCCAGTCCGCGCAGCAGGGGACACTACCGCAACCTGTCGCTCACGCCGCGTCTGGAATGGACGCTCGATAACGGCGATACCCTTATTTCCCAGACCCTCGTCAATCTCCAACGCACGCGCGGCAACCGCATCACCGAGTGGAGCACGCCGGTGCCGTATCGCGCCGAACATGCCGGTCTTGACGACCGCAACGACTTGCTGCGCACCGAATTGAACTGGGTGCGCAAGTTTGACGGCGGCGCCAAGCTCGATACACGCGCCGTGCTCAATGCCACGCGCCGCCAGAACGACGTTCCCGAGCAGGGTTTCGACGACGCCCTGCTCGAAACGCTCGACCGGACGAGCGCGACCAGCACGCGCGAGCGCGGCGTCAGCCTGATCGGCAAATACACCACCCCGATCGTCGAAGGTCACGCGCTGTCGGCAGGCTGGGATGCGGGACAGGGCCGGCGTGACGAAGAGCGTGGCCAGCACGACCGCGCCATCGCCGGCATCGTTCCGCTCAATACGGACCAGGCATTGTCCGCCCGCCTGCGCCGCCTCGCCGTGTACGGCCAGGATGAATGGTCGCTCACGCCCACCTGGTCGATGTACCTCGGCCTGCGCTGGGAGGGCATCGCAATCGACAGCGAGGGCGCGGCATCGGGCGTGGTTCACCACCGATCGAGTGTTTTCAGTCCGCTGTTTCAAACGCTGTGGAAATTCCCGAACCGGAACAACGACCAGCTGCGGCTCGCGCTGACCCGCACCTACAAGGCGCCCGGCTTTGGCCAGCTTATTCCCAACCGGCTGATGGTGACGAACAACAGCCGGATCACCCCCGACACGCAGGGCAACCCGGCCCTCAAGCCCGAGCTGGCGACCGGTATCGACCTCGCCTACGAACACTTCCTCGCCGCCGGCGCGATGGTGAGCGCGTCGGCCTTTGTGCGGCGCATCAGTGACTTCATTCACGACGACGTCGTCCTCGTCGACGGACGCTGGGTATCGATGCCGGTCAACGACGGCCAGGCGCAAACGCGCGGCATCGCGGTCGATGGCAAGCTGCCGCTGCGCGCGCTCGACAAGCAGGCGCCCGACATCGAACTGCGCGCCAACGTCTCGCGCAACTGGTCCTCGGTCGACAATGTGCCGGGCCACGGCAACCGCCTCGGGCGCCAGACGCCGGTGTCGGCCAACGTCGGCGTCGACTACAAATACAGTGCCTCCTTCAACATGGGCGCGAGCTTCAACTTCCGCAACGGCGGCCTGGTACGTGTGTCCCGCAACAGCAGCATGTATGGCACGGTCAGTCGCGAACTTGAACTGTTCGGCGTGGTCAAACTGAGTGACGCCACCCAGTTGCGCGCCTCGGCGTCGAGCCGCCTCAAACAGCCGATCAGCGAGGTGAAGCTGTATGACGATGCGGCCGGCCGCTCGGTCAGCACGCTCGATATCCCATCCGCCATCCTCCTGCGCCTGGCGCTCGAAGTCAAACTGTAAGCACCAGGAGACCATCATGCTGACCAACCGTTTCGGCCCCGCCGCCGCCATCCTCGCCGGTCTGATCGCCGTCACGCTCTGCGCGCGCGCCCTGCCCGTCAAGCCGATGTCCGCGCAGGCCTTTGGCGCCGCGCCAGCCGCGTCCAGCTTCTCGGCCAGCCAGGCGATGGCGAATGTGGAAGCGCTGGCGCAAAGCCCGCGCCCGATCGCCAGCGCCGCCAACACCGAAGCGCGCGAATATCTGCTCGCCCGCCTGCGCGCGCTCGGACTAGATCCGCAGGTGCAGCGCGCCACCGTGCAGCGCAACGTGGTCGACCGTTACGGCCACGCCCACGTCACGCTGGCGGTGGTGAACAACGTGCTGGTGCACCTGCCCGGCACGGCGCCCGGCTATGCGCGCCAAGGCGCGGTGCTGCTGGCCACGCGCTACGACTCGGGCGCGCAGTCGGTCGGCGCCTCGGCGGCCGCGCCGGCGGCGGCCCTGCTCGAAAGCCTGCGCGTGCTGCGCGCCGGTCCGCCGCTGAACCTTGACCTGATTTGCCTGTTCGCCGACGGCGAGCAGATTGGCGACTTCGGCAGCCGTGGCTTCGCCGAGCAGCACCCTTGGGCCAGGCAGGTGGGTGTGGTGCTCAAGTTCGACAGCCACGCCAGCCGTGGTCCGGTGCTGCTGACCGACACCAGCGGCGCCAGCGGCGAGGCGCTGCGCGCCTGGGCCGAAGCGGCCCCGCGCCCGCTCGGCTCCTCCTTCATGCGCAGCGTGGTCGGGCTGGGGCCGATGCCGCTGTCGATCGGGCCGCTGGGTGGTCTCGGCGTGGCCGGACTGCAGTTCGCCAACGTGGAGGGCAACACCGGCCGCAGCGGCGCGCTCGACACCGTCGGCCGGCTCGACATCGACACCGTGCAAGACATGGGCGACACCATGCTCGCCACCGTGCGCAGGTTCGCCGAAGCCCCCATCGCGGCGGGCGCCGAGCGGGTGTACTTCAATCTTCCCGGTGTCGGCCTGGTTCACTACCCGGTCACCATGGTGTGGCCGCTCACGCGCCTGGCCTGCCTCATGTTTGCCGCGCTGGCGTGCCTGACATGGAGGCGCGAACGGGTCATGCCGGCCACGGTGGCCGCCGGCGCGGCCGCATACGGCGCGATTGCCGCCTTGATGGCGCTGGCGGCGTGGATCCTGTGGCAGATCGCGCCGCTGATCCTGCCGGTGCAGCCCGACTACGCCCCGCTCCGGCTGGGCAGCGGCGTCGGCGAAGGCTGGTACCTGCTCGGTTTCGTGGCGCTGGCGAGCGGCGTCTTCATCCTCCTGCGGCGCGCCATCGCGGCCCGCGTCGGCGCCAGCGGCGCGGCGCTCGGCGCCCTGTTCTGCATGCTCGTGCTGCTGGTCGTCGTCAGCGCGTGGCAGCTGGCCGCCAGCTATATCCTCGTTTGGCCGCTGATGGCCGCCATGGCCGCCTTTGCCACCCGCTACGCGCCCGGCGCGCAGCAGCTGGGCAAACACTACCAGCTGGCAGTCCGGCTTGCAGGCTTGCTGCCCGGCGCCATTCTCGCCGTGCCACTGCTGCGCCACCTCTACACCGTCTTCACGCCGGAATACCTGATGCTGCCGATTGCCGTGCTGGCCATGCTGCTGGCGCTGGGAACCACGCTGCTGACGCTTCTGCGGCGCCGTTATGTGGTGCGCGTTCTGGCGGCGGCATCGCTTGGCTGCATGGCGATGGCCGGCACCGCGCGGCCCTATGGCGACGCGCCGCCGCCTAAACCGAACCGGTTGGTGTACTACACCGACACCGGCAGCGCGGACGCCTGGTGGCTGCTGCCGCCGGGCCGGCTCGATGGCTGGAGCAAGCGCTTCTTCCCTGACGCACTGGCGCCGCGCGTGCCGAGCGAGGTGCTTGGCGTCGACGCCCGCGAGACCTGGATCGCGCGGGCGCCGCGCCACCAGGTCGACTTTCCGCGCATGCTGGTGACCAGCTACCGCAACGACAATCGCGAACGCCATATCGGCTTGCTGCTGCAATCGAAAAGCGCCGCGCCGTCGATCGAAGTACGGCTGCAGGGCGCAGGCACCAACCGCGTGACGCTGGGTGACCGCGTGCTCAGCGACGCGCGCACCGTCAGCTGGGGCCTGACCATGTACGGCATGCGGGACGAGTCGCTCAACTTCAAATTTGACATCGATACGGGGCCGATCGTTCGGTTCAAGGTCGAAGAAAAAATCCAGGGCTTGCCGGCCGTCGGCGCGGACGACGCCCCGGGAACGATTCCGCTGACGGCGACCACCATCGTCGCCGACAGCCTGCGTTTCGATTAGCCCGCCGCGGGCGGACGCGCGGTGCGAGTTCGGTACAATGCCTGATGGCTGCACGACCTGCGCCATTGTCATTCACGTCAACCGAACCATCGCAAGGAACCCATGCACAAGATGCTTTCCTCTGTCGCTGCCGGCGCACTGGCTACCAGCCTGGCCCTGGCCGTCGCGCCTTCCGCAGTCCTCGCCGCCGCTTCTGCCACCGCCTCCGCCTCCGCCTCCGCCACCGCCGCCGCCGCCGGACCGACCGTCCACGAAGCGCCGCTGCGCGCCCACCTCGCCTTTCTCTCCAGCGACCTGCTTGAAGGGCGCGGCACCGGCCAGCGCGGGGGCGACCTGACCGTCGCCTATCTCGAAGCCCAGGCCCAGGCAATCGGTCTGAAACCCGGCAACGGCGCCAGCTACCTGCAACTGGTCAAGATCGCCGGCGTCAAGGCGGCGCCGGAGCAGAGCAGCGTGGCCATCGAGGCGGGCGGGCAGCCGCTGGCGCTCGCCTTTGGCAAGGACTGGGTGTGGGCGCCCGGCGACGCCAGGGCCGACCATGCGATGGACGCCGAACTGGTTTTCGTCGGCTACGGCATTACCGCGCCCGAAGAAGGCTGGGACGACTACAAGGGTATCGATTGCAAGGGCAAGGTGCTGGTCATGATGGTCAACGACCCCAAGCCGACCGCCGCGCAGCCCAAGCGTTTCGGCGTCGACGGCCTGACCTACTACGGCCGCTGGACCTACAAATTCGAAGAAGCGGCGCGCCACGGGGCGGCCGGCGTCATCCTGATCCACACCACGCCGTCGGCCTCGTACGACTGGAGCGTGGTGCAGAACAGCTGGCTGTCCGAGCGCTTCCAGCTCGCCTCCGGCAAACTCGGTAGCGGTATGCAAGGCTGGATGACCGACGCCAGCGCGCGCGCCGTGTTCAAGGCGGCCGGCCAGGACCTCGACACCTTGCGCGCCGGCGCCGAACGCGGCGACTTCAAGCCGGTCGCGCTTAATGCGCGCGTCAAGGGCGCGACCAAGGCGGTCATTCGCACGGTCGACCAGTTCAATGTGGCAGGCGTGGTGCCGGGCACCGACCCGAAACTCAAGGATGAATTGGTGATCTACAGCGCGCACTGGGACCATCTTGGCAAACAGGGCACTGGCGCCGACACCATCTACAACGGCGCGGTCGACAACGCCTCAGGCACGGCGGCCCTCTTGGCGATGGCGGCCGAAGCGGCGCGCAAGCCGGCCAGGCGCAGTCAGATGTTCCTGTGGGCGGCGGCGGAAGAACAAGGCCTGATCGGCAGCGCGGCGTATTCATCGAGCCCACTCTGGCCGGCCAACAAGACGGCCGCCAACCTGAATCTGGACAGCCTCAATTTCGCCGGACTGACAAGCGACATCGCCACCGCCGGCAGCGAACGCACCGAACTGGCGGCCATGGCGGCGGCCACCGCCAAGGCGATGGGCTTGAGCATCACGCCAGCCGAGCCGGATTTGAAGGGCATCTACTTCCGCAGTGACCATTTCAATTTCGCCAAGGCTGGCATTCCGGCGTTTTCGGTCGAACGCGGTCATGACTACCTCAAGGACAAGGCCGAATCGACAGCGAAGCAGCAGGCCTACGAGGACAAGCGCTACCACCAGGTCAGCGACGAATACGACCCTGCCTGGGACCTGGCCGGCATGGTGCAGCAGGCGCAGTTCACGCTGAACCTGGGCCAGCGGATCGCCAACGCGCCGCGCATGCCGGCCTGGAAGACCGGCGATCAGTTCGGCGCGGTGCGGGCCGCCGCGACGAAGTAAGGCGCCGCCTGCGCGATGCGTTCGGCGACGCTGCCGCGCAGGAGCACGTAATCGACGCCGCGCAGCGCCAGCTGCTCGGCATACCAGGCATGCTGGCGCGCGCGGTGATCCTCGTCGCGCCGGGTGCCGTCCTGCACGAACTCAAAATCGGGCGCGCACAGACACATTAGGTTGTAGGGCCGGCCGGCCAATTCGACCAGCGCGGGATCGGCCTTGCCCAACATCTCCAGGTTGTATCAACAGGTCGTCAGCGGCGAGGTGTCGCGCAAAGCCGGCCGCGCACTTCGCCGCGGGTGGCGTCCTCGCGCCGAATCTGAGTGGCGGCGATCAGCAGCAGGTCGTCGAACGATAACTCGCCGTCCCGCCGCACCCACGGCTCGCGGCCGAATTCGGGCGCCCGGCATGTGCCCAGATGGGCCGCCAGCGCTTCGGCCGCGCGACCATGCTTCGCGCAGCGGCGGCGAGCAGCCCTCATGGCGATGGTGGTGGGCCGGGCGCGGCGCACGCCCGGCGGTGGCGGCTATGAACTTGCGGGACTACGGGCCGGCGAAGACGCGCGTCTCGAAGGCGTCCATCTTGAACAGCGTCTTGGTCGGTTCCAGCGTGGGCCAGCCGTCGGCGCCCATGTACAACGGTTTGATGTTGAGCAGCGAGTGAAAATTGAAGGCCTTGGTATAGGCGTGGTAGACGAAGTAGGTGGTGCCGTTCTCGGCGAAGATGCCATTGTGGCCGCGCCCAGGTTCGGAAGCGTCGCCGGCCAGCAGCACCGAATACTTGTCGTCGACCCAGCTGCCGCCGTCTTTGGAGAGGTAGGGTCCGGTGATGGTTTTCGAGCGGCCGATCACGACCTCGTAGGTGCTGTCGGCGCCTTTGCAGCAGATGCCGCGCGAGGCGAAGATGTAGTAGTAGTCGGGGTCCTTGACGAGGAAGACACCCTCGCCGAGGGAGCGGGTGAGCACCGTGAGTTTGGGCGTGGCGCTGGCCGGCTTGCCGGTCTTGCGGTCAAGTTCGACCATGCGCAGGCCGGCCTTGAAGGAGCCATACAGCAGATAGACCTTGCCGTCCTTGTCGACGAAGGCGTTGGGGTCGATGGCGTTGACGCCCTCGCCGCCATTGCGGATCGAGATGACCTCGCCCTGATCTTCCCACTTGTAGGCGGGGTTGGCCGGATCGAGCGTGGTGTTGGTGGCCAGGCCGATGCTGGAGTTGAAGTTCATCCAGGCCGAGACGGAGTAGTACATCCAGTATTTGCCGTCGCGGTAGTGGATGTCGGGCGCCCAGATCTGCGCGCCCTGCGGGATGTCGCGGCTCCACCAGTCAAGCTTGGCGCCCTTGCCGAAGACCGCGCCGGCGCTCTTCCAGGTGACCATGTCCTTCGAGGTCTTGATGCCGGTGTAGGTGCCGAACAGGTAGTAGGTGTCGCCGCCTTTGATCATCACCGGGTCGTGGATGTCGAGGCTGCCCTTGAGGCCATTGCTCTCGATGTAGTCGGGCAGGCGCGGCGGTCGCGGCGGGGTGACGGCGGGTGGCGGCGGCGGCGTGGCGACGGCTGGGGCGGTAGCAGCAAGCGGGGCGGCGACAGCGGCGGGCGGCGTTTGCGCCAGCGCCGTCTGCGTCCATAAAAACGATCCCAGGGCTGCCAGGCCAATGTGCTGCAAGAGTGTCTTCATGAAGTGTCGTTTTCGCTGCGAATGGCGGGACAGGAAGTTTAGCATGGCAAAAAAACCATTTTGCAAGCGGATTTCACAAACTTAAGGCACTGCCGACGTGAAACGGCGATGGCGCCGCGACGCTGGCCGTCCGGGGGAACAAGCGGTGGCAGAGCCACTGCTGCGCGAGCCTGCACGCCCGGCGATTTCATGTCTGTTAGACCTCGGCTGTTCAGCCAAGTTCGACATCCTTGCCTAACGACGGCAATCCAGAATGTCAAATATTATTAAGTCTAAATGTGTCACGAAATCACAAATGACTAGCGCGACAGCCGCCCATGCCAACCCGTCCTGCATAGGATTTTTCCTATGAATATCGATAGGTATCCCGGCCGTAACAGGTGTGTCGCCAGTGCCAGAAAATGTCAGACTCGAATATTGCCGCTGCCATAATATTTGTTCGTTAGCAATACACGGGTGAGGCAAAGATGACCGATCTTCTCTTGTTAGGCCGCGACGCCCAGTGCACGCACGAACTGAGGTCAATTTTCCTGCGCGCCGGCTACGAAGTGATTGAAGTGCGGGATATCGTTTCCTGCTGCAGGCAGCTGCAAGCCGAGCAACGCGCATCGCAGTTTGCGGCGAAATCGACGGCCGACCAGCTCCCGCTGCCGGAACAGCACCGCGGCATCACGATTTTCAATGCCGATGCGATCGTCGCCAACTTCGACGGCAGCAAGCGGCAGGAGCAGCTGCGCGATTGCATCGTCAGCCTGGCGCGCCAGCTGACGCCGGGGTGGCGATTGAGCATCCGCCACCGCCGGCTGGAGGCGCCGTCGGGGGACGTGATAGAGCTGACCAGCCTCGAATTTTCATTCATTAAGATCTTCACGATGGTGGAAGTGGGCGAAGCGGTGTCGCGCAAGCAGATCGTGCAAGCCTTCGGCGAAGACTATCTGAGCTATGACCAGAATCGCATCGACACGATGGTGCGACGGCTGCGGCAGAAAATCGACACCCATCTCGGCGTCAAGCTGCCGCTCAACACCGAGCGGGTGCGCGGCTTTTCCTTTGGCGACGTGCTGATCATCGATCCATGAGCGGCGCGCCCGGCCCGCCCTCCACCACCGTCAAGGAAAGATCCCATGCCCATCAGTACCACAGCCAGACCGCCGGACCCGGCGCCGCCAGCCAGTTCGCGCGCGGTGCACCTGGCCGGCTCGACGACGATGCTGCCGCGCATGCAGCGCGTGGCCGAAGCCTATATGGGCGAGCAGCCGGCCACGCGCATCATCGTCATCGACGGCGGCGGCACCGCG
>JBDSTZ010000113.1:0-7103 GCA_039927975.1 Massilia sp.
CCGCCAGCACGCCGCCCTTGGCCGTGCCATCGAGCTTGGTGATGACCAGGCCGGAAAGGCCCAGCGCGTCGTCGAAGGCCTTGACCTGGGCCAGCGCGTTCTGGCCGGTATTGCCGTCGATGACCAGCAGCACCTCGTGCGGAGCGCCCTCCATGCCCTTGCCGATCACGCGCTGGATCTTCTTCAGTTCTTCCATCAGATGCAACTGGGTCGGCAGGCGGCCGGCCGTGTCGACCATCACCACGTCCATCTTGCGTGCCTTGCCCGACTGTACCGCGTCGAAAGCGACAGCGGCCGGGTCGCCCGATTCCTGGGCGATCACGGTGACGTTGTTGCGCTGGCCCCAGACCATCAACTGCTCGCGCGCGGCGGCGCGGAAGGTGTCGCCGGCGGCCAGCAGCACCGACTGCTGGTACTTTTGCATGTGCTTGGCCAGCTTGCCGATGGTGGTGGTCTTGCCGGCGCCATTGACGCCGGCGATCATCATCACCAGCGGTTCGTGGCGGCCCAGTTCGAGCGGCTTTTGCAGAGGGCGCAGCAGGTCGGTCATGAGGACCTTCAGGGCGCCCTTCACGGCGGCGGCGTCGAGCAGCTTTTCTTCCTTGACCTTGCGGCGCAGGCCGTCGAGCAGGAACTGGGTCGCGTCCATCCCGGCGTCGGCCATCAGCAGCGCCGATTCGAGTTCCTCGTACAGGTCCTCGTCGATGCGGGCGCCGACAAACAGCAGGCTCAAACTGCTTGACGTTTTCGACAGGCCGGCTTTCAGGCGCGCCATCCAGGACGATTTTTTCTCGGCCTCGGTGGTGGGGCGCTCGGCCGTTTCGGGGATCAGTTCGGCCGGCGCGAACGCGGGCGCGGGGACCGATACGGGGGCGGGTGCGGGGGCTGGGACGAACGGCGCGGCGGGACGCGGCGGCGTTGGCGTTGGCGCGGCCGGGGGTGTCACGCTGACCGGGGGCGCCACCGGCGCCGGCGCCACGAAGGTCGAGGTGCTGCCATAGCGGCGCGGCGGCGCGGGCGGGGCGACCGGCGTCTCGGCGCGGGGCGCTGGCGCCGGCGCAAACGGTGCGGCTGGCGCAGATGCTGGCGGCGGCGCAAACGGCGCTGCCGGCGCAGGTGCCGGCGTTGGCACGAACGGCGCCGCTGGCGCTGGCGGCGGCACGTACGGCGCGGGTGCCGGCGGCGGCGCTAGCGGCGCGGGAGCGATCGTTTCGACGGGAGGCGGCGGCGGCGGGGCCGGGGGTTTTTTCTTGAAAAAACTAAACATGGATGTGTGGTGGCGGGCGCTGCATGCACATGTCCGGCAAGCGCGGACACGATGAATTGGATGGCCGGTATTTTACCAGAGCAGGGCCGCCGCACCCGACTCATGCTGCCTAAACAACAACGCTTTCCTGCCTGGCGCGCCAGCGCGCGACCGCATCGGCGATGTCGCCGAGGTCGAGCACCACGTCGTTGCCCAGGTGGCGCCGCACCAGCATGGCGCCGGTCCCGCCGGCCCACAGGTCGACCTGGGCGTCGAGCCGGCCGCGCAGGTCGGTCAGGTTGTCGAGCGTCGCGCGGCTCGACGACACCCCCGAGAACGACAGCGCGACGATATCGATGCGCTGGGCGCGGGCGGCGGCGACGATTTCCTGCAGCGGCGTCTGGACCCCCAGCGAGATGCAATGCGCACCTTCGAGCGAGAGCAGGGCTTCGGCCATCAGCAAGCCGAGGCCGTGGCGCTCCTGCGGCACGGTCGTCAGCAGCACGCGCGGACTGGCCAGCGCATGGTCGGCCTGCTGGGTGGCGGCGCCGATGGCCTGGCGCATCACCCCTTGCAGCATATCCGAATACAGGTGTTCCTCGAACACGGCCAGCTGGCCGGCCGCCCAGGCGTCGCCAACCACGGTCGTCAGCGGCGCCACCAGTTCGGTCACCCAGCGCCGCAGGCCCATCGCCAGCATGGCCTGGTGCAGTTGCTGGCGCAGTTCGGCCATCCGGTGCTGCTGGAGCAAGCCGATACAGGCCGCCAGTTGCGGATCGTCGGCGCCGCGCGCCGGCGTTGCGCCGCCCGCCTTGGCGCCGAGCGCGCTGAGCGCCTCGAGTCCGAGCGCGACCACCTTGCCCGGCCGGTAACCCTGGTCGAGCAGGCGCTTGATCTGCACCAGCCGCAGCACCTGCTCGGGCGGGTAGATGCGCTCGCCGTTGCCATCGCGGGCCGGCTGCGGAAAGCCGTAGCGCCGCTCCCACACCCGCAGCGTTTCCTTGGCCACGCCGACGTCGCGCTCGACCTCGCTGATCGTGCTGAAAACGGCTGGGGGACTGGCGGTGGTCATCGATGCGTCTTTCCTTGATTGTTCACAATCTGTTCAGGACAGCGGCCCGTTACTGCCGTACCGCATTGTACCGCCGACGGCGGGGCATGAACAAACAGTACGACCATTGCCGTAAATACATCCCGCGACCCGCATCGAAAAGTTTCTCAAAATAATTTCTGTTTCCATGAATCCAAGCCGCTCATGCCTGCGTATATCGATGGGCGGGGCGTTCAGCTGGCTTTGACCAACGGAAACAGGCCTTGACCCAGGCCCGCCCCGGCGTTGACCCAGCCTTGACCCGGGAAACTTGGCTTTACACATTTGACAATCAGAAGTGTTTCCCCGAGTATCGTATATCCAAAGTTTGTCCAGGACAAATATAGCGCATGAGGAACATATGAAGATAGCTGTAGTGGGAGCGGGCATTGCCGGTCTGTCGTGCGCTTACCGTCTGGTGCAGGCCGGCGCCGCCGTCAGCCTGTTCGAGGCCGGCGATTATTTCGGTGGCCACAGCAACACCGTTGACGTCACCGTCGACGGCCGCCGCTTCGGTGTCGACACCGGTTTCCTGGTCTTCAATGAGCGCACCTACCCGAACCTGATCGCCCTGTTCGCCGAACTCGGCGTCGAGGACGCGCCCAGCGACATGTCGTTTTCGGTCCGTCTGCCGCGCTCCTCGGCGCCCGGCGCCGCCACCCTCGAATGGGCCGGCAGCAATCTCGACACCGTGTTCGCCCAGCGCGCCAACCTGCTCGATCCGCGCTTCCTGCGCATGCTGCGCGAGATCCTGCGCTTCAACCGCGAAGCCGGCGCGCTGGCCGCCAGCGGCCTGATGCCGCAGCAATCGCTCGGCCGCTTCCTCGACGAGCGCGGTTTCAGCGCGCAGTTCCGCGCCTGGTACCTGCTGCCGATGGCGGCTTGCATCTGGTCTTGCCCGTCCGAGCAGATGCTGGCGTTTCCGCTGTCGACCTTCATCCGCTTCTGCCACAACCACGGCCTGCTGCAGGTGAGCGACCGGCCGCAATGGCGCACCGTCAAGGGCGGTTCGCGCCAGTACGTCGAGCGCCTGCTGGCCGCCATTCCCGACCGTCGGCTTTGCTCGCCGGTGCAGGCGGTCAGCCGCAGCCGCACACGCACCGGCCGCCCGGTGCTGCTGCGCACCGCCGCCGGCGTCGAACAGTTCGACCACGTCGTGCTGGCCTGCCACAGCGACCAGGCCGCCGCACTGCTGGGCGACGCCCGCGAGGACGAGCGCGCCGTGCTGGGCGCGATCCGCTACCAGCCCAACCGCGCGGTGCTGCACACCGACGCCAGCTGCCTGCCGGCCCGCCGCAAGGCCTGGTCGGCCTGGAATTACCAGAGCACCGCCTCGGCCACGCCGCAAGTGTGCGTCCACTACCTGCTCAACATGCTGCAGCCGCTGCCGGTCGACACCCCTGTGATCGTCTCGCTCAACCCGATCGACCAACCCGATCCGGCCACCGTGCTGGGCGAATTCGACTACGCCCATCCGGTGTTCGACCAGCACGCGGTGCGTGCGCAGGCGGCGCTGGCCGGCGTGCAGGGCCGCCAGAACACCTGGTTCGCCGGCGTCTGGACCGGCTACGGCTTTCACGAGGACGGCCTCAAGTCCGGCCTGTCGGTGGCCGCCGCCCTGCAGCGTGTGATGGAAATGGCGCGCCATGCGGCCGCTTGAACACGGGACCGCCGCCGCGCCGCAGCTGTGCGTCGGCGACCTGCGCCACGCCCGCCTGCGCCCGGCGCCGCACGCCTTTGCCTACCCGGCCTACTACCTGCGCCTGCCGCTGCGCGCGCTCGGCGAGGCCGGCTTCGGCTGCGCGCTGTTCTCGCGCAACCGCTTCAACCTGCTGTCGTTCCGTGACCGCGACCATGGCGACGGCCACCAGACCCTGGTCGACTGGATCGACGCCCTTCTCAAGGCCGAAGGCGTGACCGGCGCCGACGGCGAAGTCTGGCTGCAGACCATGCCGCGCGTGCTCGGCTTCGTCTTCAATCCGGTCTCGTTCTGGTTTTGCCACAGCGCCGGCGGCGGCTTGCGTGCGGTGCTGTGCGATGTCCGCAACACCTTCGGCGAACGCCATCTGTACCTGCTCGACACCGGCTGGGAAATCGACAACGGCGAGGAACTCTCGGCCCGCAAGGTCTTCCACGTCTCGCCCTTCCTGCGCGTCGAAGGACGCTACCGCTTTCGCTTTACCCGCCTGCTGCGCATGAAGGGCGCGGGCGCCGCTGCGGCCGCAGCGGAACACACGCTCGCCCGCGTCGACTACGACGACGAGGCCGGGCCGGTGCTGCGTACCAGCCTGTCCGGCACGGCCAGGCCGCTCACCAGCGCCGCCGTCGCCGCCGTGTTCTTCAAGATCCCCCTGATGACGCTGGCCGTGGTCGTCCGCATTCATTTACAGGCGCTGCGCTTGTGGCGCAAGCGCGTGCCGTTCACGGCCAAACCGCCGCCACCCACCACCAAGGTGACAAGATGAGCTCCGAATCCCTGTCCTCGCTGGCCCCGCTGGCCGCCGCCACCCGTGGCGCGCTTCCCGTGCCCGCCGCCGCCAAGGTCGGCATCGCCCTGCTGGCGCGCCTGCGCCACGGCGCCCTGCTGCTCAAGACCCCGGACGGCGCCTGCCGCCTGTTCGGCGACGCCTCGCCGCCGGTCACGCTCGAACTCGACAACTGGAACATGTTTGGCGCGGCCCTGCGCGCCGGCGACATCGGCTTTGCCGAGTCCTACATCGACGGCGACTGGCGCACCGACAACCTGACCGCGCTGCTGGGGATCCTGGTCGCCAACCGCGCGCAGATCGAGTCGGCCGTCTACGGCAGCTGGTGGGGCAGCCTGGTCTACCGGGTCAAGCATCTGCTCAACCGCAACAGCAAGGCCGGCAGCCGCCGCAACATCCACGCCCATTACGACATCGGCAACGAGTTTTACCGCTTGTGGCTCGATCCTTCGATGACCTATTCGAGCGCGCTGTTTAGCGAGGAAGCCGGCGCCGACCTGTCGCTGGCGCAGCAAGCCAAGTACCGCCGCATCCTCGGCCAGCTGCAACTGGCGCCCGGCGCCAGCGTGCTCGAAATAGGCTGCGGCTGGGGCGGATTCGCCGAACTGGCCGCGCGCGAAGCCGGCGCCAGAGTCACCGGCCTGACGCTGTCGACCGAGCAGCTGGCCTACGCCGGGCAACGTCTGGCCGACGCCGGTCTGGCCGGCCAGGCCGACCTGCGCCTGTGCGACTACCGCGACTGCGCCGGCCAGTACGACGCCATCGCCTCGATCGAGATGTTCGAGGCGGTCGGCGAAGCCTACTGGCCAAGCTACTTCGCCTGCATCGCCCGCAACCTGAAGCCGGGCGGGCGCGCCTGCGTGCAGACCATCGTCATCGCCGACGAGCTGTTCGAGCGCTATCGCAAGGGCACCGACTTCATCCAGCAATTCATCTTCCCCGGCGGGATGCTGCCGTCCCCCGCCATATTCGCCCGCCTGGCCGAACAGCACGGCCTGCGCGTGGCCGACCGCTTCGGCTTCGGCATCGATTACGCCGACACCCTGCGCGCCTGGCGCCGCGCCTTCCACGCCCGTCTGGACGAGGTGCGGGCCCAGGGTTTCGACGAGCGCTTCATCCGCACCTGGGAGTTCTACCTGTGCTATTGCGAGGCCGCCTTCCGTGGTCATAACACCAGCGTGATGCACTTCACCCTGGTCAAGGAGTGAGGCGGTGAGGGCGCTGCGCCACCTCGTTGGCGGCCTGCTGTTGCAGGCGATGTTGATCGGCGCCGCGCTGGCGCAGACCGCGCCGGCGCATATCGCCGCCCACATCGCGCAGGCGCGCCTGGCCGGTGGCGGCACCTTCAGCTGGTTCACCTTTCGCCTGTACGAAGCGCAGCTGTGGGTCGGCGACAAGGGCTACCAGGGACCGGTCGCGCCATTCGCGCTCGACCTTCGTTACGAGCGCAGCCTCGATGGCCGGAGGATCGCCGAGGCCAGCGTCGACCAGATGCAGAAAATCGCCGTCGGCAGCGCGGCCCAGCGCGGGGCCTGGCTCGAGCGCATGCGCGCGATCTTTCCCGATGTCGCCGAAGGCAACCACCTGACCGGCATTTTCCTGCCGGCCGGCGCGGTGCGCTTCTACCTCGACGGCAAATTCATCGCCGCCGTCGACGACCCCGACTTCGCGCGGGCGTTTGCCGCCATCTGGCTCGACGCCCGCACCACCGCGCCGGTCCTGCGCGCGGCCCTGCTCAAGGACGCGGCGCCGCGATGAAGCCGCTGACGCTGCCGGTCCTGCTCAGCTACGGCCTGTTCGGCCTGCCGCTGGCAATGGTGGCGTTGCCGATCTACGTCTACCTGCCGCAGTTCTACGCGCAGCGCGGCGGCCTGCCGCTGGCGCTGATCGGCGCCGCGTTGCTGGCCGCGCGCGTCGCCGCCGCCTTTCTCGACCCGCTGCTCGGCTGGTGGATCGACCGCGCCGGCGGCGCCTTCGCGCGCGCCATCGCCATTGCGCTGCCGCTGCTGCTGGCCGGCTTCGCCGCCTTGTTCCATCCGCCCGCGCTGGGCGCGCCGGCCATGCTGGCCTGGTTCCTCGCCGCGCTGATGCTGCTCTACCTGGGCTTCGGCCTGGCCAGCATCGCCCACCAGAGCTGGGGCGCGGCGCTCGCCGATACCCCGGCCGGGCGCACCCGCGTGACCGGCGTGCGCGAAGCCTGCGGCCTGGCCGGCGTGGTGCTGGCCGCCGCGGTAACCGGCGCGGCCGGCTACGACGCATTGAGTCTCGCTTTCGGCGCCAG
>JBDSTZ010000114.1:0-10417 GCA_039927975.1 Massilia sp.
AGCGCGAACTGCTGCTCGACACCATGGTCCAGAACACCCCGGTGGCGATGGTGCTGGCGGCCGACAGCGCGGCCGGGCGCAGCGTGGTGTACGCCAACCTGGCGGCGCGCCAGCTGCTCGGCGACGGCCGCAAGCTCGAAGGCCACGCCCTGGGCGAGCTGCTGGCCCACACCTCGCCCGCGCTGGTCGAGGCGATCGGCCGAGGCGGCGACGGCCTGTTCACCGCTGGCGAAGGCGAGGACGAGGAGGTCTACCACCTGGCGCGCCGCAATTTCTGCCTCAACGGCCGCAGCCACGAACTGCTGCTGCTGCGCCAGCTGACGGCCGAACTGCGCCGCCAGGAAGTCCAGACCTGGAAAAAAGTGATCCGCGTGATCAGCCACGAATTGAACAATTCGCTCGCGCCTTTGACCTCGCTGGCCCACTCCGGCGCCGAACTGGTACGGCGCGGCCAGACCGCGCGCCTGCCGCAAATCCTCGAAACCATCGAGGAACGCACCCGCCACCTCGAAACCTTCATCCTCGGCTACGCGCGCTTCGCCAAGCTGCCCACCCCGCGCCTCGAAACCTGCGCGCTGGCCCCGTTCGTCGAGCGCCTCGCCAGCCAGGTCGGCTTCACCTTGGTCACCGAGCTGTCGCAGGAAACGCTGTGCTGCGATCCGGCCCAGCTGGCGCAGGCGCTCCTGAACCTGCTCAAGAACGCGCATGAATCGGGCTCCCCGCCGGCCGAGGTGGCGCTGCATATCCGCCGCGCCCAGGGCGTGCTGCGCATCGAGGTGCTCGACCGAGGCCAGGGCATGAGCGACGACGTCCTCACCAACGCGCTGGTGCCGTTTTACTCGACCAAGCGCAGCGGCACCGGCCTCGGTCTGGCGCTGGCGCGCGAGATCGCCGAGGCGCACGGCGGCCGCATCACCCTGTCGAACCGCGCCGGCAGCGGCCTCGCGGTGGCCTTGCTGCTGCCCGCCGTCGTCCCGGCCGCGCTGCCGGCCTGACCCGCGCTCTGGTAAGATCGGCTTTCGTCTTTGCTGGTCCAGTCATGTCTTCCTCCTCTTCCGCGCCGGCGGTCAACGGCCGCTTCGAGCGCCCCGGCCATCCGCCCGCCACCGTCACCGAATTTCGCGGCGTGCGCTTTCTGCACCTGGGCACCTCCTGGGTGCAGGGCGCGATGCGGCTCGACAAACCGGACGCGATCGAACTCGAATACGTCCAGATGATGATGATGTGGTTGCTCTTTTGCGAGCGCCCGCGCCACATCGTCCAGCTCGGCCTGGGCAGCGCCGCGCTCACCAAGTTCTGCTACCGCCGCTTTCCTGACGCCCGCGTGACGGCGGTCGAACTCAATCCGAACGTGATCGCCATCTGCCGCGAACTGTTTGCCCTGCCGCCCGACGACGCCCGCCTGGCGGTGCGCGAAATGAACGCGCTCGATTTCGTCCTCGACCCGGCCAACCGCGGCGCCGTCGACGTCCTCCAGGTCGACCTCTACGACGAAGAGGCGCGCGGCCCGGTGCTCGACAGCGTCGAGTTCTACCAGGGCTGCTACGACTGCCTGTCGGCCGACGGCGTCATGCTCGCCAACGTGTTCGGCGACTACAGCAATTACGACAAGAACCTGCAGACCATGGAGCAGGTGTTCGACGCCGTCGTCTGGCTGCCCGAGGTCCACGACGCCAACATCGTCGTCATCGCCTTCAAGTGCGCGCCGCAAATCGATTTCAGCGTACTGTATCAACGTGCGGCCGAGATAAGGCGGCGCCTGAACCTGCCGGCCAAGCGCTGGGTCACGGGCCTCAAGGAATGGATGCACGATCATCAGCACTAGCGGCGCCGCATTGCCGAATCGTCATGATCGATACCGTTGCATTACTGTTGCTTTGAGGCTATAAGCGCTTGCCTTGCCCAGATCGTTGGGGCATAGTGGGTCATACCGAAGGCCGTGCGGACCGCCCGGTTTATAGCGCTTTTGCGAATGAGGCAGCAGGCCATGACAAGCATGGAACCGCCGATCGACATCGACCAGGACCGTGGCGCCGACGCCCTGGCCGAGCTGAAGCTGCGCGCCAGCCAGGACGAGCTGACCGGCCTGCCCAACCGCGCCGCCTTCCGCCAGCGCCTTGACGCCGCCATCGCGCGCGCCGACAGCGACGACCACGGCGTCGCGTTGCTGTGCATCGGCTTCGACAAACTCGGCCCCCTGCTCGACAAGCTCAGTCACAGCGACGCCGACCAGCTGCTGGCGGCCGTCGCCCAGCGCCTGCAGCGCTGCCTCGGCGCCGCCGACACCCTGGCGCGCCACGGCAGCCACGCCTTTGTCCTGCTGGCCGGCGACATCGTCCATCCCGGCCAGGTCGCCGCCATCGGCGCCCAGGTGCTGGCGGTGCTGGCCGCGCCCTTCACCGTCGGCGGCCAGATGTTTACCGCGCAGTCGCAGCCGGTCAGCGTGGGCGGCTACGAACTGCACCTGTACGCGCGGGTCGGCAGCGCGGCCTGGCCGCGCGACAGCGCCGACGGCGCCGGCCTGCTGCATTGCGCCGACATGGCGCTGGCGCAGGCGCGCGCCGGCGGCGCCGAGCGCTACGCCGCCTACAGCACCGACATGAGCGAACGCGCGCTCGCGCTCATCCGCATGCAGGCGGCGCTGCACATGGCGCTGGCCAACAACGAACTGCGCCTGTCCTATCAACCGGTGGTCGACCTGCAGGACGGCGCCCTGTGCGCGCTTGGCGCCGTGCTGCGCTGGCGCCACCCGGACATGGGCGAGGTCGAGGCGCGCGACTTCATGCCGGTGGCCGACGACGCCGGCCTCTCGCGCGCGATCGGCGAGTGGGCGCTGCGGCGCGCCCTCACCGACATGCGCGACTGGCAGGACAGCGGCCTGGAACCGCCGCGCGTGGCGCTGGCCATCTCGGCGCGCCAGTTCGGCGACCGCGACCTGGCCGCGCGCGTCGCCAGCGCGCTCGACGACGCCGCCATCGCCCCCGCCCTGCTCACGCTCGAAGTGACCGAGGCGGTCCTCATGCACGAGCCGGAAGCGAGCGCCGACACGCTCGACCTGCTCAAGGCGCTCGGCATCGGCCTCGCCCTCGACGGCATCGGCGCCGGCACCTCCTCGCCCGGCCACCTCAAGCGCTTTCCGCTCGACCGCGTCGGCATCGACCGCGCGCTGACCGCGCGCCTGCTGCCCGAGGGCCAGGACGCCGCGCTCGTCACCACCATCATCGACACCGCCCACCACGTCGGCCTGCGGGTGGTGGCCAAGGGCGTCGACAGCGAAGCGCTGTGCGACTTCTTGCGCCGCAACATGTGCGACCAGGTGCAGGGCGACTTCCTCGGCCCCGCCGTCGACGCCGCCAGCGTGCCGCGCCTGCTGCGCGCCGACAGCCTGCTCGCGCCGCACCTGCTGCGCATCCAGCAGCGCCCCCGCACCCTGCTGCTGGTCGACGACGAACAGAACATCGTCTCCGCGCTCAAGCGCCTGCTGCGCCGCGACGGCTACCAGATCCTCACCGCCGGCGGCGGACGCGAAGGCCTTGAAGTGCTGGCCGCCCACAGCGTCGACGTCATCGTCTCCGACCAGCGCATGCCGGGCATGCTGGGCGCCGACTTCCTGCGCGCGGCCAAGGACCTGTATCCCGAGACCTTGCGCATCATGCTCTCGGGGTACACCGAGCTGCAGTCGGTCACCGACGCCGTCAACGAAGGCGCGATCTACAAATTCCTCACCAAGCCGTGGGACGACGACGGCCTGCGCGGCCACATCGCCGACGCCTTCCGGATCAAGGAAACCGCCGACGAGAACGAACGCCTGAACCTGGCGCTGCGCACCGCCAACCACGAAATGGCGCTCACCAACCGCCGCATGGAAGAGCTGCTGCGCCAGAACCAGCAGCAGATCGCGCGCGACGGCATCAGCCTCAATATCGCCCGCGAACTGCTCGAGTTCATGCCGCTGCCGGTCATCGGGCTCGACGACGACGGCATGGTCGCCTTTGTCAACGCCGCCGCCGAAGCGCTGTTTCGCGGCGTCGCCATTCTCGGCGCCGAGGCGCGCTACGTGCTGCCGCAGCTGTTCGATGGCGATGCCGACGATGGCGCGGGCGCCGCCAACAGCGACGGCGCCAATGGCGCCGCACCGCGCCAGGCCGAACTCGACAACCGTCTGTACCAGGTCGTCACCCACCCGATGGGCGCCAGGTCGGCCTCGCGCGGCAGCCTGATCACCCTGAGCCCCCTTGCCATTCCCGTCCACCCCGCCACCAGCACCAGCGAGTCCGCCCCATGAACAGCGACACCATCGACATCGACGACGCCAGCGCCGGCATGACACTGGCCGATGATCTGCACGACAGCCGCGGCGCTGTACTGCTGCCGGCCGGCGCCTCGCTCAGCGAAGCGACCCTCAACTCGCTGCGCCGGCGCGGCATCGAGCGCCTGTGCGTGCAGGCGGCGGCCGCGGCGTCCGAGCCCGCCGACGACGCCGCCCTGGAGGGCGAACGCGAACGCCAGTGCGCCCGCCTGCAGCGCCTGTTCCGCCGCAGCGCCGGCGTGCAGGCCAGCGACGCCCTGCTGGCGCGCCTGGTCCAATACCGCCGCCAGGGCGCAGCATGAGCATCGCCCTCGAAAACGTCATCAAGCAGATCCAGACCCTGCCCTCGCTGCCGGCCGTCGTGGTCGAACTGCTCTCATCGATGGACCAGGAGGACATCGACGTCGGCAGCCTGGCCGCCAAGATCGCCCTCGACCAGGCGCTCACCGCCAAGACCCTGCGGCTGGCCAACTCCTCCTTCTACGGCATGTCATCGAAGGTCACCACCATCGCCCAGGCCATCTCGGTGCTCGGCTTTAACAGCATCCGCACCATCGTCACCGCCTGCTCGCTGACCGGCGCCTTCCAGGACAACGGCCAGGGCAGCTTCAACTTCAAGGCCTTCTGGCGCCATTCGGTCGCCACCGCAGTGTGCGCCAAGCTGCTGGCGCGCCAGCTGCGGCTCAACCCCGACACCGCCTTCACCGCCGGCCTGCTGCACGACATCGGCAGCCTGGTGCTGGCCACCCGCTTCCCCCAGCAGTACGAAGAGATGCTGGCCTACCAGCGCGCCAACGATTGCTACCTGATCGAGGCCGAGCGGGTCGTCTTCGAACTCGATCACGCCGTCGTCGGCAGCGCGCTGGCCGCCTACTGGAAATTCCCGCTGGCCATGCAGCAGGCGGTGGAGACCCACCACGCCAGCGAACCGGCCGGCCTCGGGCTGGTCGTCCACGTCGCCAACACGCTGGCGCACGCGCTTGACCTGTCCGATGTCGAGGACGACCTGGCGCCGCCGATCGACGCCGCCGTCTGGAAGGCGCTCGACCTGTCCGACGCCGCCAGCCGCGCGCTGTTCCGCAACGCCGAGGAGACCTTCCATGAACTGTCCCAGATCCTGGTCACCTGAGGAGCGCCGATGAACCAGCACACGCCAGCGGCGGCGGCAGGCGCCCAGGGCGGCGCCCCCGACTACCTGGGCGCCGCCCCGCAGGCGCCCGTCATCGCGCTGTCCGATTTTTTCGACGGCCACCCGGTGCCGACCTACGCGATCAACAGCGCCCACATGATCACCCACTGGAACAAGGCCTGCGAGCACCTGCTCGGCTGGAGCAAGCGCGACATGATCGGCACCCGCCGCCACCGCGCCGCCTTCTACGCCGATGAACGGGCCATGCTGTCGGATCTGATCGTCGCCGGCGACATCGCCGCACTAGCCGCGCACGCGCGCTCGGCGGCCAACCCGGACGCCTGGGAAGCCGAGGAATTTTTCCCCGCTATCGGCGCACATGGCCACTGGCTGCACTTCACCGCCGCCCCGCTGCGCGACGAAGCCGGCCAGCTGGTCGGCGCGATCGAAACGCTGCGCGACGTCAGCGAGCACCGGGTCGCCGAAAACGCCCTGCGGCGCGCGCATGACAACCTTGAACAGCTGATCGGCGAGCGCACCGCCCAGCTGGCCGAAGCCAACGCCCTGCTCGGCGAAGACATCCGCCAGCGCCAGTTCGCCGAGGACGAACTGCGCCGCCGCAACCTCGAACTTACCGACCTCAACGACAAGCTGTCGATGGCCCAGCAGCAGCTGGTGCAGGCCGAAAAACTGGCCTCGATCGGCCAGCTTGCGGCCGGCGTGGCGCATGAAATCAACAACCCGATCCGCTACATCTTTTCCAACTTCGGCACCCTGCAAAGCTATCTGGACCAGTTATTCGACATGTTGACCATATACCAGGGCGCCGAGGCGAGCGCGCCACCCGAGGTCGCGGCCCGTCTTGGTGCCATGCGCGAGCAGCTCGACCTGGCCTTCCTGTCCGAGGACATCCCCTCGTTGATGGCCGAATCGAAGGAAGGCATCGCCCGCGTGCGCCGCATCGTCCAGGACCTGAAGGATTTTTCACGCGTCGACGCCAGCCAGGAATGGGCCTGGGCCAATCTGCACCTGGGGATCGATTCGACCCTCAACATCGTCGCCAATGAAGTCAAGTACAAGGCCGACGTGATCAAGGAATACGGCGCGATCCCCGAGATCGAATGCCTGCCCTCGCAACTGAATCAGGTGGTGATGAACCTGGTCGTCAACGCCGCCCACAGCATCGGCGCGGCGCGCGGCGCGATCACCGTCTCGACCGGCATGGAAGGCGACGACCAGGTCTTCCTGCAGGTGGCCGACAATGGCGGCGGCATCGCGCCCGACATCATGTCGCGCATCTTCGACCCCTTCTTCACCACCAAGCCGGTCGGCCAGGGCACCGGCCTCGGACTCTCGCTGGCCTACGGCATCGTGCAAAAGCACGGCGGCCGCATCACGGTCGACAGCGAAGTGGGCAAGGGCACCCGTTTTCGCATCGTGCTGCCGGTGCGCCAGAGCGCGCCGGTGGTGGAAGGAGTGGCGCCATGAGCGACGCCGACGACCTGGCCGGAGTCAAGGAAGACCCGCCGCCGACCCTCTTGTGCGTCGACGACGAGCCGAACATCCTGTCCTCGCTGCGGCGCCTGTTCCGCGCCAAGGGCTACCGCGTGCTGACGGCCGAAGGCGGCGCCGCTGGTCTCGCGCTGCTCGAACAGGAACAGGTCGACCTGGTCATCTCCGACATGCGCATGCCCGAGATGGACGGCGCCCAGTTCCTCGAACACGTGCGCAACCGCCACCCGGACACCGTGCGCCTGCTGTTGACCGGCTACTCCGACATCACCTCGATCCTGGCCGCCATCAACCGCGGCGAAATCTACCGCTACATCACCAAGCCGTGGGACGACAACGACATCGTGCTGCTGGTGCGCGACGCGCTCAGCCGCCGCGCGCTGGAAATGCTGGCGCGCCGCCAGACCGAGGAACTGCGCCTGCTCAACGCCAGCCTCGAAGCCAAGGTCGAAGCGCGCACCGAAGAACTGCGCGCCTCGCACGCCTCGATCAGCAGCGCCAACGAAAAACTCAAGCGCAACTTCATCACCACCATCAAGATCTTCTCGAGCATGATCGAAATGCGCGGCGGGATGCTGGCCGGGCATTCGCGCCGGGTGGCCGACCTGGCGCGCCGCATCGCCGCCAAGATGGGGCTCGACGCCAAGGCCAGCCAGGAAGTGTTCATCGCCGGCCTGCTGCACGACATCGGCAAGATCGGCTACCCGGACGAAATGCTGCGCATGGCCGTCAACATGCTGGCCGGCGACAATTTGGCGATTTACCGCAAAAGCCCGGTGCGCGCCGAACAGCTCCTGATGCCGCTCGAAGACCTGCAATCGGTGGCGGCGATCCTGCGCGCGCACATGGAGCGCTTCGACGGCGGCGGCTTCCCCGACGGCCTGTCCGGCCTGTCGATTCCGCTCGGCGCCCGCATCCTCGGGCTGGCCTCCGACTACGACAACCTGCAGCAGGGCGCACTGGTGCAGCGCCGCGTGCTGCCGGAGGACGCCAAGCAGCTGATCTACGACAGCAGCGGCAAGCGCTACGATCCTTCGGTGGTGGCGGCCTTCCGCGCGCTGCTCGACGGCGACGCCCCCGAACAGGTGCAGGACATGGCGATCGCCTCGCACGCGCTCGAACCGGGCATGGTGCTCTCGCGCGACCTGGTCAGCCGCGACGGCCTGATGCTGCTGTCGGCCGACCACGTGCTCGACGAACGCATGATCCGCCAGGTGCAGGACTTCGAGACCAAGGGCGACGTGCGCCTGAACATCCGGGTCTGGCCGCGCAAGACCGACAAGACTGCGAAAGCGACATGATGCGACACATCCTGCTGGTCGACGACGAACCGAACGTCCTCAACGCGCTGGTGCGCGCGATGAAACAGCACCTCGACATTGGCGACGTGCGAATCGAGACCTTCGTCAATCCCTTCGACGCCTTGAACCGCTGCTGCGTGCACGACTTCGACATCGTCATCTCCGACTACCGCATGCCGCAAATGACCGGGGTCGACTTCCTGCAGGCGCTCAAGGAAGTCGCGCCGGCCACGGTGCGCATGATTTTGTCCGCCTCGACCGAATTCGAGACCGTGACGGCGGCCATCAACGACGCCCAGGTGTTCCGCTACATTCCGAAGCCTTGGCAAGTCGATGACCTCAAGCAGAACATCCGGCTGGCGCTGGTGCAGCGCGACCGGCTGGTCGAGGAGGCGCGCCTGGCCGGCCAGGCGCGCGTGAAGGAAGCCGAACTCACGCCGGAAGAGGTCGAGGCCCAGCTGCTGGAAGAAGAAGAGCCGGGCATGCTGAAAGTGAAATGGGGCCCGAACGGCGAAATCCTGTTGTGACGCGCGGGCGGGCGCCGTGCGCGCCGCCGCCGGATCAAGCGCCGCTCAAGTGGCCGCTCAGGTGGCCGGCACCACCGGCAGGCGCACCGTGAACGTGGTGCCCTGCCCCACGGTCGACGCCACCTCGATCTTGCCGCCATGCTTGTTGACGATCCCGTAGGACAGCGACAAGCCCAGGCCCGTGCCGCTGCCGACCGGCTTGGTGGTGAAGAAGGGCTCGAAGATGCGCTTGAGGTTCTCCGGCGCGATGCCCGAGCCGGTGTCGCTGATCGCCACCCACACCCAGTCGTTCTCGCAGCCGGTGCGAATCGTGATGACGCCCTTGTCCTTGATCGCGTGGCCGGCATTGACCAGCAGGTTGAGGAACACCTGGTTCAGCTGCGAGGCCAGGCATTTAATCTGCGGCAGCTGGCCGTACTGCTTCTCGACCGTGACCTTGTACTTGATCTCGTTGGCGACGATATTGAGCGTGCTGTCGAGGCCATGGTGCAGATCGGCGATCTGCCATTCGGTCTCGCCGACGTGCGAAAAATCCTTGAGCGACTGGACGATGTCGCGCACCCGTTTCAGGCCGTCGAGCGACTCGCGCACCAGGTCGCCGACGTCCTCCTCCAGGTAGGCCAGGTCGGCCTTGGCACGGATGGCCGCCACGGCCGCAGCCAGCTCGGGCTGGGCGGCGATCGCCTTTTCGTAGTCGCCGATCACGCCGAACAGGGTCGTCACATACCCCTGCAGCGAGCCCATGTTCGAATTGACGAAGCCGACCGGGTTGTTGATCTCGTGCGCGATGCCAGCCGCCAGCTGGCCGATCGAAGCCATCTTCTCGGACTGCAGCAACTGGTCTTGCGCCTCCTGCAGTTTGGCGATCAGGCGCTGCTGCTCCTCGCCCTTGCTGTGCAGCGCCTCCTCCATCTTCTTGCGGATCGTGATGTCGGTGAGCGAGCCGATCACCTCGAGCGGGGCGCCATGCTCGTCGCGGATCAGGCGCAGGGTGTCGTGCATCCACAGGTAGCTGCCGTCGGCCGTGCGGAAGCGGTATTCGTAGGCGCGCTGGCCCTCGGTAAACACCAGCGCCAGGCTGGAGAAGATGCCGGGCGCGTCGTCCGGATGGATATGGTCGAACCAGAAGTTCGGATCGGCGACCATCGCCTCGGGCCGGTAGCCGAGCACATGGTAGGCGTTGTTGCTGACGAAGGTCATCTTGAAGTCGCCGCTCGGCACCGTGCAATAAATGATCGCCGGCGTATTGTCGACCAGGTATTGCAGGCGCACCAGCGGCGTGGCCGCCTCGGCGGCGGCGGGGACGACGGCGGGGGCGGCAGGCGCCGGCGCGCTGTTGGCAAACAGCTCGAAATCTTCAAACTCCATGGCCATCCGGGCACTCCCGTGCAAAAGCAGCATGAGTCCGATTATGCCTCAGTTTTTTCCGCCCCGGCGCGTTGCCCGGCCACGCCGTTCGCCGGTCCGCGCACCCTGTTGCTGCCAAACCGCAATATTTGCTGCGCGCCGCGCATTTGTGAGAATCTGTGCGTTTTGACAAGCCCCGGCCGGTGTATATTGCACCCTTGCCACACCGCTGCCTGAACCACAGCCCGTAGCACTCCTGACATCGCTAGCGTTTCCCCGAGAGGACCATGAA
>JBDSTZ010000115.1:0-2630 GCA_039927975.1 Massilia sp.
GCGCGGCCCGAATCGCGCTGCTGCGGCGGCAGGCTGTCGTTGACCGCGCGCCAGAGCTGCGCCTGCCAGCGCTGGTCGGCCGGCAGCGGCGGCGCCTCGCCGCGCGCATTGCGCAGCAGATCGCGTCCGGCGCTCCAGTCGCCCAGCCAGTCGGCGCGGTAGACCTGGTACTGGTCGAACAGGTCGGCCAGGCGCTCGGCCAGCTGCAGGCGGCGCTCGGGATCGCCGTCGCCGAGAAAATGGCGCAGCGGCGCGAACACGGTTTCGCCCAGCAGCGAAGGCAAAAGGCGCATCAGGCGCCAGGTCAGCGGACCCTTGTCGAAGGGCGAACGGGGCGGCACGCGCTCGCGTCCCAGCACGCCGCGGTAGGCTTCCCACAGAAAGCGCGCCGGCAGCGCCACCCGGGTCGCCGCGCACACGCCCAGTTCTTCGGCGAGGGCGATCTTGAGCCACTCGGCCACCCCGTTCGACTGCACCAGGATGATCTCCGATTCAAGCGGCCCCAGCGGGTGCTGGCGCAGCCAGCCGAACAGCGCAGCGCGAAGCTGTTCCATCTGGTTGCCGTGCAAGATGAGGAGACCGGGTGTGACGGGTGAAGCCATGATGCTTTCGTATGAGTGGAGAACTGGGCCAGGCAGCGGAACAAGGCAAGGAACCGGCGGCTGAGCCATCACACAGCATACTATTTTTAGCGGCCCGACGGTAGGGCCACGCGCGCCCGCAGCGGCGTGCTAGCCGTGCGCTTGAACGACCGGGGTGTCGGCCAGTTCGAGCGCGATATGGCTACGCAGCACGGCGTGCATGGCCAGCAGCCGTTCGAGCAGGGCGCGCGCCGGACCGATGTCGCTGCGGCTGCGCAGCGCTTCGAGTTCGAGGCACAGGCCGGCGAAATCCATCGCGCCGACGGCGCGCGCCGACGATTTGATGCGGTGCGCCAGGTCGGCGGCGCGCTCGGTGTCGCCGCGCTCGAGCGCTTCGGCCACCGAGCCGAGGGTGTCGCTGGCCGACTCGAGAAACAGGAAGGCGTACTTGCGCATCTTGGCCGGATTGGCGCCGAAGGTCGCCGCCAGCACCGCCATGTCGAGGATCGCCGGGTCCTTCGAGGGCGGCGCCGGTGGCGCGGCCGGCGCCGGCGCGGACGGCCCCGCCCTGGCCTTGGCGCGAAACGGCGAGCGGCGCCGCAAGCCGTTGGCGATCACCTCGAACAGGACGTTCGGCGAGACCGGCTTGGTGACGAAATCGTCCATGCCGGCGGCCAGGCAGCGCGCGCGGTCCTCGATGCCGGCGTTGGCCGTCGTGGCGATTACCAGGGTCTCGCGCAGGCGCGGGTCGGCGCGAATCAGGCGGCTCGCTTCGAAACCGTCCATCACCGGCATCTGCAAGTCCATCAGCACACAGTCGAAACGCTCCTTGAGCAGCAGGTCGATGGCTTCCTTGCCGTTGTTGGCGATGACCACGGTGGCGCAGGCATCGGCCAGCAATTCCTCGCCGACCTGCTGGCTGAACAGATTGTCCTCGACCAGCAGGATTGCCGCGCCGCGGATCTCGTCGAGCACGTCCTTGGGCACCGGCTCGGGGCCGATGCGCAGGAAGCTCTCGCCCTTGCCCAGGCGGGCGGTGAACCAGAACGTGCTGCCCTGGCAGGGCGCGCTGTCGACCCCCACGGTGCCGCCCATCAGTTCGATGAGCTGCTTGCTGATCACCAGGCCCAGGCCGGTGCCGCCGTACTTGCGGGTGGTCGAGGGGTCGGCCTGATGGAAGGGGGTGAACAGGTCGGCCACTTCGGTCTCGCTCATGCCGATGCCGCCGTCGCTCACTTCGAAACGCACCAGGCGCTCGCCGCCGTCGCCCGTCTCGAGCGGCGAGACGCGGATCGCCACCGTGCCGTTCTCGGAGAATTTGATGGCGTTGCTGGCGAAATTGAGCAGCACCTGTTCGAGCCGCAGGGGGTCGCCGCGCAACTGGTGCGACAGCGCGGGGTCGACCTCGAACTCGAGCGCCAGGCCGCGCGCGGCGGCCGTTTCGCCGAGCTGGCTGACGATGTTCTGCAGCAGCGCGTCGAGGGTGAAGTCGAGCACCTCCAGATCGAGCTTGCCGGCTTCGATCTTGGAAAAATCGAGGATGTCGTTGATGATGCCGAGCAGGTGCTGGCTCGAATGGTAGATCTTGTCGAGATAGTCGCGCTGCTTGGGATGGGTCACCGATTTGAGCGCCAGGTGGGCCATGCCGATGATGCTGTTCATCGGCGTGCGGATCTCGTGACTCATATTCGACAGGAAGTTGCTCTTGGCCAGATTGGCGGCGTCGGCCTGCGCCTTCAGGTTGTGCAGCTCGGTGACGTCGGTCGACAGGCCGATGACGGCGTCGATGCGGTCCTCGTGCAGCAGCGGCACCTTGACCGTCCACAGGTGGCGCGCCTCGCCGTCGCGGTCGACGTACTGCTCCTCGGTGGTGTGCTTGACGCAATCCTCGAACACTTGCTTGTCGAACTCCCAGGCGGCGTCGGCGCGCGCGGCCGGCATCAGCTCGCGGTCGAGCTTGCCGATAATGTCCGTTACCGGCCGGCCCAGCACCTCGGCCATCTTGGCGTTGGCGTAAATGTAGCGGCGGTCCTGGTCCTTCATGTAGAC
>JBDSTZ010000116.1:0-3093 GCA_039927975.1 Massilia sp.
TTCAAGCGGATTTATTGTCGCTTCACGCGATACGGCGCCTTACGAAGCAGCAGGCGTCGTCGTCATCAACCCGTGGAATTCCTGAGGACTGCGGAGGCGCCCCAAGCACCACCAGGACGATGGGTGCAAAGCTCGCCCGACGCTACATTTCAACCAGCGTCTCGAAGCCGCCGAAAATCAGGCGCTTGCCGTCGAACGGCATGGTCTCCGGTATAAAGGAAGCCATGCGCGGATCCCGCATGACCTTGGCGTTGACCTCGTCGCGCACGGCGCGCGAGGGATATTCGATCCACGAAAACACGACGACTTCATCATCCTGCAACTGCACGCTTTGCGGAAACGAAGTCAGCTTGCCGGGCTTGACGTCGTCCGCGATAAACTCGCGGTAGCTCAGCGCGCCGTGGCCGCGCCAGACTTCCCCGCACTGGCGCGACATCTCGCGGTAGGCCTCGATCTTGTCTTTCGGTACTGGAACCACAAATCCATCGATATAGGACATGCTGACCTCCTGGTTGACTGGCTGTTATTGAACATGCAGCGACCAGCTTAGCAAGCATGTCTGAAAAAGCAAGCGCCGCACCGCAGCAAGTCTCCCGGTTCCGCGCGCTGCATGGCGCGCGGCCCTACCACATCAGGTCATCGGGAATCTTGAACGCTGCGTACGGATCGTCCGCGTCGACTTCGGCACTCGGCTTGTTCACCCGCACGACGATCGAGGCGTCGCGCTCGGCGATCTTGTCGGCGATCACGCGCGGCACCAGCTCGGTGGCGGCGCCCTGGCAAACAATCACCAGCCGCCCGGCCATCAAGTGGGCCTGTACGGCCGCCGATACATAGATCCGCTCGATCTTGCTGCCGTGCGTGAAGTTGTAGGCGATGTCGCCGGCGCCCTTGCTCTGCTTGTTCTTCTGCACCATCTGGGCGATCTGCGCGACGATGGCCTTTTGCAAGGCTGCGGCGTCGCGCTGGGCGTTCAGTTCGCGCGCCCGCTCGGCGTTCTTGCGCTGGGTTTCCTGCGCTGCCAGGCGAGCCTCGTCGACCGTCTGCGTGCCGGTCTTGCGTTCGACCTTTTTCTGCTTGTTCTTGTCCTGGTTGGCCTGTTTGACTTTGTTCTTGTCGACCAACCCGGCTTTCAGAAACTGCTCTTGCAAGGAGACCATATGCGCTACTCCAAAAATGAGGGGCCACCAGCGCAGACGGAATCGCGGCGCGGTGCAAAGCCGCTAGCATAGCAAACCTGGCCGGCGCCCTTCCGGCGTCTTGCGCAAGCCGATGTCACACGCCGGTCTTATACGGGCGATAGGATGGACCGAGCACACCACCACGAACCGGCCCCGTTCACACCATGTTTCAAGACAAACGACTCATCATTCTCGACGCCGATGGCACCACCATCGACGCCTATCCCGCTATTGAACAAGCCTTTGCGCGAAACGGCATGACGCTCGGCGACGAAGCCAGTTTTCAAAAACGCCACCACCTGTTCAAGTATCTCGGCGGGCTCAAGGAATTCCCGTCCATCATCAAGAAAAACATGCGCCAACAAGGCCGCAAGCGCATCGTCGCCACGCTCACCGATGTGTATCGCACGGAGGCGTCCCTCTATCCGGGCATCGCGGAATTGATCCGCGCATTGATCGCCACGCCCGATATCGTCGTCGGCCTCGTCACCCGCAACATCACCAACGAGCCGCTCGAAACGCTGCGCCAGTTATTCGCCCGACACGAAATCGACACCGGGCAGATGGATTTTTTCGACCATGTCCCGCTCAGCAAAGGCAAGGCCGGCCAGTTTCGCCACCTGCGCGAACGCTTCGGGATCAACCCGGCGCGCGCGTTTATTTGCGGCGACGAGCACAAGGACTATTTGGCGGCGATCGGCGCCGGCATGCATCCCTTCATGGTTTCCTACGGCTTCGAGGATCACGGCCGCCTGACCGAGAAATTCGAGATTCCCGACGAAATCATCGCGCGCACGCCGGCCGAGCTATGTGTACGCGTCGGCCATGCGCTCGACCTGCCAGCGCGCGCGCGGGCCTGAATCGCGCATCAATACGCATACCAGAACAGCAAGGCGCTGATCAGCCCGAACAGCCAGTAATCGACCGGCGCGCCCAGCCTCCAGTGCTTGTGCCATGCCACAAATTCCGGCTTGAAGCGCCGCCAGCCAAACGCCGGATTGATGACAAACCAGAGGAAATCCTCGGTAATCCAGAACACCATGATCGACGCCAGAATGCGCGCCTCGATCGCCCACGACCACTGCATGGTGAAAAACACCGGCAAGTGGAAAAACAGCGCGATGAAGGAAAACAGCCAGGCGTGATAGCCGGTCATCGCGCGTCCGCCCCAGAACAGATCGAGCGCCCAGTGGTCCTCGATGCGCCAGGTCGGCAGGTTGGCCGCCCAGCCGGCGTCGCCTTCGATATGGATTTCCGCGTGCGCGAGAAAGAAGGCAAGCACGGCGATAAAGCCCAGCGTCGATATGAGTTGCAAGCACTGCGAAGACAGCATGGTCATCCTTCTGTTTTGCCAAGCGCGATGCCGAGCACCTTGCCGGCGGCGTTCGGGCGGCCGAGCGACCTGGCTTTGGCGCGCATTTGATCGAGATGGGCGGGGTGGTCCAGCAAATGGCGAATGCGGTATTCGAGCGTGACCAGATCGAACGCTTGCAACGCCACGCCCTGTTCAAGCAGGAAGTTGGCGTTGAACTCCTCCTGCCCCGGAATCGGTGAAATGACCACCATCGGCAAACCCATCGCCAGCGATTCCGACGTCGTCAGGCCCCCCGGTTTGGTGACCACGATATCGGCGCACGCCATCAGCCGCTCGATCTTGTCGGTGTAGCCTTGCGGCGCGAGGCGCCCGGGATGGCGCTCGGCGAGATCCTTCAGCGCGGCCAGGGTCGGCGCGCTTTTGCCCGCCAGCGCGATGATCTGCAACTTGACGTCCATGCCGAGCAGATGCGCGGCCACTTGCACCACGCTGCCGAGCGCGGGGCTGCCGCCCATCACCAGCAGCGTGATCGTGCCGGGATCCAGGCGCAGCTCGCGCGCGCACACCGCCCGGGACAGCGGGGCGGAGAACACCGGC
>JBDSTZ010000117.1:0-5235 GCA_039927975.1 Massilia sp.
GCCCGAGGTCGGGCTCGCGCGCCGCGCATTGCCCACCGGAACCCGCGCGGCGCCGTTGGCGGCGACCCGGGTGGTGGCCGAACCGGTGACCTGGGCGCCCTTTTCGATCACGAAGGTGGCGCCGGCATCCTTGCCCAGCACGTCGACCAGGTAAGGCATCACTTGGCGCAGGGTCGGTTCGAGCGTGTACGGCGGATTGAGGATGAACATGCCGCTGCTGTGCAGGCCGAAGCCGTCCGGACCGGGCGTCGACACGGTCAGCGAGACGTTCAGCCATTCCTTGACCGGCAGGCGCTTGAGCTTGTCGGCGAACTGGCGCGACTCCATGCGGTGCAAAATCGGGTACCAGACCGCGAAAATGCCGCTCGGGAAGCGCGCCAGCGAGTCTTCCAGCGCGTCGCGCACCTTGCGGTAATCCTGCTTGTCCTCGTAAGGCGGGTCGATCAGCACCAGCGCGCGGCGCGACGGTGGCGGCAGCAGCGTCTTGAGGCCGTGAAAGCCGTCGCCGCGCTCGATCAGCACGCGGCGCCCGCGCACGGTGGGACGTTGGCCTTGGGCGGCGGCATGGTCGTCGAGCTTCCTGAAATTGTCGGCCAGGATCTTGCTGTCGGCGGGATGCAGCTCGAACAGGCGCAGGCGGTCAATCTCGCGCATGAGCTTGTCGGCGACGTACGGCGAGCCCGGGTAATAGCGCATTTTGCCGCTCGGATTGAGCTGTTTGACCACGTCGACGTACTCGGCCAGCGGCTTGGGCAAGTCCTTGCGCTCCCACAGCGGGCCGATGCCGGTGTCGTATTCGGCGTTCTTGGAAGCGTAGCCACCGTCGAGCGCATACACGCCGGCGCCCGAATGGGTGTCGATGTAGCTGTAGGCCGTGTCCTTTTGATTCATGTACGCGTGCAATTGCGACTGCACGAAATGCTTGAGGACGTCGGCGTGATTACCCGCGTGAAAGGCGTGGCGGTAGCTCAACATAGCGAGGAAATTCCATAAAAAGAGGCTGAAAACGGCGCGCCGGGCGCGTCAAACGGCCGGCGGAATAGCCGCCATTATCCACCAGAACACGCCCGCGACGGAAAAGGCACGGAAAAGCGCGCGGGGAAAGCGTTGAAAAAAGCGCGCACATCGCCCCCGAACGGGCGCGAGCGGCCGACGCTCGACGGCAAAAAGCCGCACGGGCTTGTGGCCGGTGCGGCTTTTCACTGGCGAGGAAGGGGTACCCTCCCCGCCGGTCACCCGAATCAGGCGACCTTTTTCTCGTCGAAGAATTGTTCGTCTTCGGTGGAACCGTGCAAAGCAGTGGTGGAGCTTTGATTCTGTTGAATGGCCTGGGCGACCGCGTCGAAGTAGCCGGTGCCGACTTCGCGCTGGTGCTTGACCGCGGTGAAACCTTTGTCGGCGGCGGCGAATTCGGCTTCCTGCAGCTCGACGAAGGCCGACATCTGACGACGCGCATAGCCGTGCGCCAGGTTGAACATGCCGTAGTTCAGGGCGTGGAAGCCAGCCAGCGTGATGAACTGGAACTTGTAACCCATCGCGCCCAGCTCTTTCTGGAACTTGGCAATGGTCGAATCGTCCAGGTTCTTTTTCCAGTTGAAGGAAGGCGAGCAGTTGTAGGCCAGCAGTTTGCCGGGGAACTTGGCATGCACGGCGTCGGCGAAACGCTTGGCGAAGGCCAGGTCCGGCTTGCCGGTCTCGCACCACACCAGGTCGGCGAACGGCGCGTAGGCCAGCGCGCGCGAAATGGCTTGCTCTTCGCCGGCGCGTACTTTGTAGAAGCCTTCAACCGTGCGCTCGCCGGTGCAGAAAGGCTTGTCGTTGGGGTCGATGTCCGAGGTCAACAGGTCAGCCGCCTCGGCGTCGGTGCGGGCGATCACCAGGGTCGGGGTGCCCATCACGTCGGCCGCTAGGCGCGCCGCGGTCAGCTTTTCAACGGCTTCGCGCGACGGCACCAGCACCTTGCCGCCCATGTGGCCGCATTTCTTGACCGAGGCCAGCTGGTCTTCGAAGTGGACGCCGGAGGCGCCGGCGTCGATCATCGACTTCATCAGTTCGTAGGCGTTCAGCACGCCGCCGAAGCCGGCTTCGGCGTCGGCAACGATGGGCGCGAAGTAATCGATGTCGTCCTTGCCTTCCGACCATTGGATCTGGTCGGCGCGCTGGAAGGTGTTGTTAATGCGGCGCACCACGGTCGGCACCGAGTTGACTGGATACAGCGACTGGTCGGGGTACATTTCGCCGGCCACGTTGGCGTCGCCTGCGACTTGCCAGCCCGACAGGTAAATGGCTTTCAAGCCGGCCTTGACTTGCTGCATGGCCTGGTTGCCGGTCATGGCGCCCAAGGTGTTGACGAACGGCTCATTGTTGAGCAGGTCCCACAGTTTTTCGGCGCCGCGCTTGGCCAGCGTGTGCTCGATCTGCAGGGAACCGCGCAGACGCACGACGTCTTCGGCGGTGTAGTTACGCACGACACCTTTCCAGCGCGGATTGGTATCCCAGTCTGCTTGCAGAGCTGCTACTTGCTGTTCACGAGTTGCCATGGTGTTTCTCCTGGTTGGGGAAGCTGAGTTAAAAAACGAAATCCGTTAGAACAGATAATAGGCCACTTTGTGCGCAGCAACAAGAGTCTTATATAAGACATATAACTATATAAATTATCTATTTAATCAATAGCTTACATTCTATTTTTCGCGATGCGGAACGTTATTTCTCCCAATGGAAGGGTTCAGTCAACATTTTTTGTCGAACTTATCGCAATGTGAAATGGCACTTCCGCCTTATGAAAAACGGCGCGGTGAGCACATCCTAATTGTAAAAGCGGAAACCTGCTCAACGATTGACGAGCGGCAATTTTTGAAAGGGGAAATGATGGGGTTCGGGACGACATCGAGGCTCGGCGCAGCAAGGCCGGGTATGACGCAGGAGCGCCAAGCGGCGGTCAGCGGCAGCGGACTGCGATCAGGGAGCGCGATTTTCCGGCGCAGGCCGGCACGGCCGAGCGGCCTAGCCAGGCCTAGCCTGGCCTAGCCTGGCTAGGCTAGGCCTGGCTTTGCCTGGCGACTACGATTGCGCCTTGCGCAAACGAGCGCTCACGCCAGTTTTTGCTGCGCGATCAAGACGCCGTCGGCGTCGGCATACAGCCAGTCGCCCGGATTGACCGGCACGCCGGCGATATGCACGCGCACATTGCGCTCGCCCGCCGACTTCTTGGCGCTTTTTTGCGGATGCGCGGCCAATGCGCGCACGCCGATGTCGCAGGCATTGATCTCATCGCTGTCGCGCACGCAGCCGTCGACAATGATGCCGGCCCAGCCGTTGTCCTGCGCCAGCAGCGCCAGCTGGCCGCCCACCAGCGCGCGGCGCAGGCTGCCGCCGCCATCGATGACCAGCACGTTGCCGTTGCCCGGCGTTTCAAGCGCGGCGCGCACCAGCGCGTTGTCCTCGAACACCTTGAGCGTGACGACGCGGCCACTGAACTTGATGATTTGGCCGAAATGCCGGAACGCCGGCGGCAGCACACTGAGCCTGCCGTCTTCCAGCAATTGGGGATGGTCGTCGCACAGATCGGTGGTGGCAAAGCTCATGGTCGGCGCTCGTTAAGTGTTGTTGAACAATTCTAGGCCTTTTGCAGGGCTGGCGCGCGGTTGCCCTCGCCCACGCCGACCGCCGTGGCGATCGCCAGCGCCTGGAACAAGGCCACGCACAGAAACACCCAGGAAGGACGGTGGCCGTCGAGCAGCGCGCCGAACAGCAGCGGACCGAGCGTCATGCCAAGGTCGAGTCCCGAATACACCACGCCGAACACGCGGCCGGTGGCGTTCTTCGGCGCGGCCGCGCGGATCAGCAGGTCGCGCGAAGGTCCTGCGATGCCCGAACTGAAACCGATCGCGCCCATCAGCACGATCGCCATCCAGCCGGGCACCAGGCTCAGGGACAGCAGCACCGCCATCGCCGCCGCCGCGCCGAACGCGCAGGCGATGGTGCGGTCGTGATTGAGCGTGCGCGCGGCCATGAAGCCGCCCACCACCATGCCGCAGGCCGACGCCAGCATGAAAGCGGTGTAGCCGGTGGTGGCCGAGGCCAGCGAGACGTTGTAGAGAGCGATCAGGGTGGTGGCCGAAAAGCTCTGGATGCCGCCCAGCGCGACCGAGGTCAGCAGGAAGAATGCGAAGCACATCCACACCGCGCGGCTGCGCAGGAAGTCGAGCGAACCGGCGCCCTGCCCGCCCGCGCCCTTGTGCCCCTCGGCGGGCTTTTCGATCGGGTCGGCGTAGAGCACGTGGCGGTTGAAGTACAACAGCGCCAGCACGGCGAACGGGATCGCGGCGGCGGCAACGAGCGCGCTGCGCCACCCCGAGATGCTCGCTATGCCGGCCAGGAAGGCCGGCGCGGCCGCCCAGCCCAGCTGACCCGATACGCCGTGCACCGAGAAGGCGTGCGCCAGGCGCGCCTTGGAGACGCGCTGGTTGAGCAGGGTGAAGTCGACCGGGTGGAAAATCGCGTTGCCAAGGCCGGCGAGCATCGAGCCGCACAGCAGCGCGGTGTAGCTGGCGGCGCTGGAGAGCACCAGCGCCGATACCCCCAGCAGGGCCATGCCGCCGTACAGCACGCGCAGCGCGCCGACGCGGTCGACCAGGAAGCCCGCCAGCGCCTGGCCGGTGCCCGAGACAACGAAGAACACCGACATCAGCAGGCCGAGTTCGGCGTATGAAAGCGAGAACGCGGGCTTTAGCCAGACGAACAAGGCCGCCAGGATCAGGTGATAGAAGTGCGACACGCCGTGCGCCACGCCGACCACGGCGATCACGCGCGCGTCCTGGCGCAGGCTGACAGGATTGGTGGCGGGGGCGGCTTGACTCATCGGCTTACTCGTGTTGGCGGCGAACGTTCAGTGTAGCCAAAAACGAGAAAACGCGCAGGAGCTGAGCGCGGCGGCAGGATCAATCGATGGCAGTTCGCCAAGCGATACGGGAACCAGCCGTCGCGCCAGACCTGCGCGTTGGGATGCCGTCCACCGCGATACCGGCTACGGTGCCAGATCCGCGCGCTTTTGCGGACGCACGGATCGTTCTCTGGCAGACCAGGCGAGCGACGCTTGCCTGGTCTGCCATGTTTACTTCGCCAGATCCACCGCCGGCTCGGCAAACACCAGCGCGCCGTGTTCGACCCTTACCGGAATCGTATCTTTCGGTCCAAAGCGCCCCGACAGGATCAGCTTCGACAGCGGATTTTCGA
>JBDSTZ010000118.1:0-12019 GCA_039927975.1 Massilia sp.
ATGGAGCAAAGGTCGGCGCGCATGGTCATGACGACGGCGCGCTCTTGGGTTGTCAGATGTTTGTATATTTTCGCCATGGCGGCACCTTACAGCAGAAGGTGTTGCACTTGGTCTTTGAGAACGCCCCGTTCGTGCCCTGATGGGAAATATGCGTAAGCGTCTGGATACACTACCGAGGTGTGGGCTTGAAACTCTGTCACCGCAACAATTACGTCTTTCCCATACTCTCTTAGCAATTTTCAAAAAAAATATCCGCGCTAAAACTATAAAATAAGATCAGCAGCGGCACGATTTTGGTCACTGAATTAGCTCCAGCTAACCCTTGCGGAACCACAAGCACGGCAGCAACAACACTAATGATTACGATCGCGAGCACATTTGGCATATTGGCCGGTGCCGCTCTCGGGGCGAACCGGACGCGGAGCCAGGCTAAGAAAAAGCAAGCAATAGGTGCGACAACGACGATCAGTGCCCATTCCAGTTTTTCAAATTCGCGTGTGCAAATAGCCATGACGGTGGCAATGAGAAAAGCGTTCAACCCTAGTATCCACTTGGCAAGCGATGGCATTTTTTTCATATATCCCCATGACAACTTCACGATAATTTACCAAACACTTCGTGCCGCCGTTGTCCACCCTCGGCGCCTGATCGCAATCACTCCGTCGTCGCCGGCCAAACGTGCAGCAGCACTGGCCATGCTAAGCGCATCGTCTTCACAGAAATAGACTGCTGGCGAATTGACCCTCTCATTACTTTTGTTGCTGTGTATCGGAGAATCAGCACTCGGAGTTGAAATGGCGACAGCAACGGAGCGAATTGTATACAGAAATTACTAGCGAAAGTTCACCGATTCTCACCTTCGGTAAATTTTTGTTATCGATCGCAAAGGGGCTCAGCGGCCACGACAAATGCAGGTGAGACCAGGTTCAAACGATTTCGCGATCATCCGCCTGGACTTATCGTGACCCTTTGGCGCGACGGCAAAAAAAAGGACAATCCGATTGATCCAAACAAACGACCGCTCTGCGCCAAGATGGTCGAGAGTTCAAATTCGCGCCGACGCGTGCAGCCTTCCGAAAGACTCAAACGGATCTCGCACCCCGCTGTCGCTTCGCTATTGCGCTTGAATTTCTCGGGTTTGCCAAACGCGGGCGCTTGCCGTTAAGGCGGTGCCGGCCGGCTGTCAGGCCGCGATCGCCTGGTTGCGTCCGGTTGACTTGGCCTGGTACATCGCCTTGTCGGCGCGCATGATGGTGTCGGCGAAGGCTTCCTCGCCGGCCCGCTCGACCACCCCGGCCGAAAAGGTGATGCGCAGCGAGACGTCCAGTTCGGGCACGCGCATGGCGCCGACCCGCTCGGCCATGCGGCGCAGCACCAGGCTCGCCTCGGCCAAGTCGGTGTTGGGCAGCATCAGCAGGAATTCCTCGCCGCCCCAGCGCGCCAGCACGTCGCCGGCGCGCAGCTCGGCGCGCGCGGCGCCGGCGAAGGTGCACAGCACGATGTCGCCGCCGGCGTGGCCGTAGCAATCGTTGACGCGCTTGAAAAAATCGATGTCGAGCAGCGCGATGCACAGCTTTTCGCCCGGCGTCGGCTGGCGCCTTTCCTCGGCCGACAGCACCTGGTTCATGTGGCGCCGGTTGGCCAGCGAGGTCAGTTCGTCGATCGTCGCCAGAGTGCGGATGGTGGCCACCGCGCTGAGCAGCTCTTCCTTTTGCTGCTTGAGGCGCGAACGCAGCTTGCTCATTTCTCCGGTCAGCAGGGTGACCGCCAGCAGGGTGGCCGAGGCGATCGCGAAATGCAGCGCCTCGATCCGGAATGGATACCTGAGCGGGTCGTGCGCCACCAGCCAGACGATCGCCGCGCCGAGGGCGGCGATGGCGGTCGCGCACAGCGCCATGGTCTGGCGCGGGCGCAGGGAGAAGGTGCAGAACACGATCACCACCAGCAGGATCATCAGGCAGGCGCCGCGGATCGGCCCGGTCACGGTGTAGAAGGCGACGGTGCAGAAGATCGCCATGAGCGACTGCAGCATGGTCGAATAGGCGGGGGCGATCCTGAGCGCGGCGCTGGCGCGGATCAGCGCATAGCCGGCCACGATGCTGCTCACGGCGACCGCGCACAGCCACCGGCCGGCGTCGCGGTCGGCGCTGCCGTTGGCGACCTGGGTGAACATCAGCGCGAGGCACACCGCGTACAGCGCGCAGGTGGCGGCCCAGTAGTTGAGCATGCGGCGCATCTTGGGGTCGGCCCCCATCAGCAGATTGAGCAGGTTAGTGCGCGATCGCATGCGCGCTCCCTTCGGCCGCCGGCAAGGGCTGCGCCGCCGCGTCCTGGCGCCGCAGCAGCACCGCGATCTCGTCGGCCGGCAGCGGGCGGCTGAACAGATAGCCCTGCATCTCGTCGCAATCGTTGGCGCGCAGGAAGGCGCACTGCTGTTCGGTCTCGACGCCCTCGGCGATCACCCGCAGGTTCAGGTTGTGGCCGAGCGAGATGACCGCCATCGCGATGGCCTGGTCGTCCTTGTTGTCGGCCAGTTCGCTGACGAAGGACTTGTCGATCTTCAGACTGCTGATCGGGAAGGTCTTGAGCGCCGACAGGCTCGAATAGCCGGTGCCGAAGTCGTCGATCGACAGCGCCACACCCATCGCTTTCAGTTCGCGCATCTTGCCGATCGACTGGGTCAGGTCGCGCATGATCAGGCTCTCGGTCACTTCGACTTCGAGCGCGTCCGGCGGCAGCGCGCTGCCGGCGAGTGCGCCTGCGACCCGCTCGACCAGGCGCTTGTCTTCGAACTGGCGCGGCGAGACGTTGACCGACATCGTGATCGGCGCCAGGCCCGCCTCGCGCCAGGCCATCGCCTGGCGGCAGGCGGTGTGCATGACCCAGTCGCCGATCGCCACGATCAAGCCGCTTTCCTCGGCCAGCCCGATGAAGCGCATCGGCGCGATCTCGCCGTGCTGCGGATGCTGCCAGCGGATCAGCGCCTCGACGCCGAACACGCGGCCGGTGCGCAAGTCCACCTTGGGCTGATACAGGAGGCTGAACTGGCCGTCTTCGAGCGCGTTGCGCAAGCCTTCGAGCAGCACCAGCTTCTCTTCGACGCTGGCGTTCATTTCGCGCGCGTAGAACTGGTAATTGTTGTTGCCCATCTCCTTGGCGCGGTACATCGCGGCGTCGGCATTCATCATCAGGGTGTTGGGGTCGGCGCCGTCGCGCGGATACATGACCACCCCCATGCTGCAGCTGATCTGCACTTCCTGGCCGTCGAGCAGCACCGGCTCGGTGACCGCCTGGCGGATCCGCTCGAGCAGCGGCGCCAGCGCCTGCGGGTTGCTCGGCTGGTCGGGCAGGATGATGACGAATTCGTCGCCGCCGAAGCGGCCCAGGGTGTCGTGCGCGCCGACGCAGGCGGCCATGCGCGCGCCGACCACCTTCAAAAGTTCGTCGCCGGCGTTGTGGCCGAGGCCATCGTTGACCAGCTTGAAGCTGTCGAGGTCGATGAAGGCGACCGCCGCGCTGCGTCCCGCGCGCTCGGCCTGCTCGATCGCCTGTTCGAGGCGCGCGCGGATCAGGCTGCGGTTGGGCAGCCCGGTCAGGTCGTCGTGGTGCGCCATGTGGCGGATCCGCTCCTCGCTCAGCTTGCGCTCGGTGATGTCGCGCACGATCGCCACCAGGCCGCCTTCGACCGCCACCACCTGGCGGTGCAGCCAGACCCCCGGCCCGATACTCCGGTCGAGGCGCTCGGACTCGTGCACGCCGCCGATGATGGTGACCTTGACCAGGTCGTCGAACACGCCGTTGCTGCGGCACACTGGCAGCGCCTCGCACAACAGGTGCCCGCTCAATTCCTTCTTGCTCTTGCCGGCCATCTGCTCGGCGCGCGTGTTGGTCGCTTCGATCACGAAGTCGATCACCGCGCCGGCGCCGCCATGCACGCTGCGCAGCACGAAAAACGCGTCCATGCTCGCTTCCGAGGCGGCCGCGTAGGTTTCCTGCGCGCGCCGCACGCGCCGGCGCGTCTTGGCCAGCTGCCACGACCACAGGCACACCAGCGTGACGATCAGCACCAGCAGCGCGCTGCCGCCGGCGGCGATCAAGAGGTAGTTGCGGCGGTGCTGTTCGAAGGCGGCCATCTGCTCGTCCTCGGCCAGGCCGACCAGGGCGTTGAGCGCGAAGCCGTGCAGGCGCCGCACCACGGTGTAGCGGCGCACCCCGTCCCAGGCGCTGGCGACGGCCTCGCGCCCGGCGGCATCGGCGCCAGCGGCGGCGGCCGTTTCGCGCTGGCCCCAGGAGACCTTGTCGCCGACCCGCAGCGCGCGGCTGGTGCCGTCGGCGCCGAACAGGCCGAGCGCGCCCAATTCGCCCTGGCGCGTGCGCTCGTAGCCGCTGGTGAAATAGGCCGGGTCGACTTCGACGATGACGATGCCGGCGAATTCGCCGTCGGCGTCGTTCAGGCGGCGCGTGAAGTGCAGATGGTGTTCGGGGTTGCCGGCGTCGCCGAGCGCCTCGCTGACATAGGGTGCGTCGGCGGTGTTGTCGCGGTGGTAGCTGAAGTACTGCTGCCCCGAGACGTCGAACGGCTTGACGGCCGGGTTGCTGGCGACGATGGTGCCGTCGCGCCCGGCGATGGCGACGACGAACACCAGGCCCGATGGCAGCAAGCCCTTCTGGCTCAGGGTCGGCAGCGCGGCCTCGACGCCCTTCAGTTCGACCGCGTACTTGACCACCTTGAGGGTCTGGTCGATGCCGCCCAGGTTGCGCGCCATCTGCGCCTCGTAGGTGTCGCCCAGTTCCTGGATCGAGACCTGGGTGGCGGCGCGCGCCGAGGCCCGTTCGAGGCCGATGAAGTGGGCAGTGAGGGCCCAGATCGCCGCCAGCAGCAGCACCGCGAACAGCGGCAGCGAGATGTGGGTCTCGAGGCCGAGGCCGAGCACGCGGGTCAGGCGCGCGCGGCGCCGGTCCGGCGCGCCGGCCGCTGCTGTGACGGGATGTGGCAGGGCGGCCATCGGCTCCTCAGCGCAGCACGAGCACGGGTTTGACTGAGGCGTCGAGCGCCGACTTGTCGATGTAGCCGATCAGGTTCGGGTCGTCGGCGACGCGCTTGCGCATCGCAGCGTTGCTGGCCACCTCCCTGGGCGGCTGGCCGCGGCCGGTGAAGATCATCTTGGTCCAGTAGGCCTTGACCAGTGGCGGCGTTTTCGACGCCACTTTCAGATAGAACTCGTCGCGCAGCGGCGAGCCGACGCCCAGGTCGAGCGCGACCGCCTCGGCGCCGTCCGGATAGCGCGCGGACTGGCCGAGGAAGATGTCGGCCACCTGGTCGGCCCGCAGCGCCGTCACCGGACTCTTGGCCGAGACGATCACCACCAGTTCGGCGGCGCCGGCGCCGGCCGCGGCCAGCGCCAGCAGGCCGGCGCCGAGGATGCGGCGGAGGGGGAAGAAGAGGGGGATGCGGTGCATATTCATGGCGCCCCTTAAAACACGAAGTCGAGCACGGCGCTCGCGACGTGCACCGGATGGCCGCCCTCGAAGTCCGGCTGCACATTGATCAGGGTGCCGCGCGTGCCGGCGCGCGGCAGCACGCGGTCGTACTGAAGCTTGAGCGCCAGATTGGCGCGCAGGTCCCAGCGGGTGCCGGCCGACAGCGTGCGCTGCGAGGGCACCGTGCCGATCGCCGCGTTGAGGTAGCCGTTCATGGCCAGCGCGGCCGGCGCCAGTTGCGGCGGCAGGCCGGCCGGATCGAGCCCGGCGTCGCGCGTGGGACTGTCCGGATTGACGCGGGCGAAGCTCAGGTAAGGGGTGAAGTCGCCGCGCCGCAGCCCGGCGCTGACATACGCGGCGCGCGTGGCGCCGAGGAAGGAGCGGGTCTCCATGTGGCCCAGTTCGCTCATCACGAACCAGCTGCCGGGGTCGTAGCTGACGCCGACCGTGTAGGCGTTGGCGCGCTTGTGATCGAGCTCGTAGCGGGCCGCGAGGGCGGCGCCGGCCGGGCCGAACTGGCGCAGCGGGCCGAACAGCTCGCCGAGCAGGTTGCCGGTCAGTTCACCTTGCATCAGGCTCAGGCGCACGCTCAGGGCGCCGAGGTCGGCGGTGTGCGAGACCCCGGCCATGTGGCGCCCCCGCACCGCCTGGCCGTCGGTCAGCTTGACCACGGTGTGGCCGAAAAAGGCCTGGGTCAAGTTCTTGACCCGGCCCACTTGCCAGCGGTAGCTCATGTCGACCCCGTCGCTGTTGCTCACGGGGACAGTCTGGTAGACCTCGACCGGCGTGCGCGCCCAGGCGTAGGCATAGCCGACCTTGCGGTAGTCGGCCGCCACGAACATCGGCAGGGCGATGCGGCCGAAGCGCAGCGCCAGTTCCGGCGTGGCCTGGTATTTGATATTGGCCCATTCGACCAGCGGCGTGTAGCTGCCGTCGATGCGCTGTTCGGCGATCACTTGCAGCACCGCCGACCATTGCTTGCCGGCGTTGGCGTCGAGCTGGACGCCGAGGCGCGAATCGAGTTCACCGCTCCACGCACTGGTATAGCCGACCCCGTGCGCGTTCAGCACGGCGGTGCTGTAGTCGGCGCGCCGCTCGCTTGAGTGCGACAGGCCGACGCTGCCGAAGCCGCTCAGCGAATACGCGGGCGCGCCGGCCTCGTCGCTGGCATCATCGGCCGCGCGGGCGGCGCCGGCCACGCAGGACAGCCCGAGGAGGGCGGCGCCGCCGGCGATCAGGGGGGCTTTAAGTAAATATTTCCAATACTGCATCTGAACCTTCGCTCCACATTCCCGTCGCCTTTGGTGCGCGCCGCACCGATTCGGAGCGGCGCGCACACGAAAAGCGCAACACTATTGCAATTAAGAATTAACTGTATACGTGGCGGAAGTAAAAGTCGATGGGTTTTCCTTCTGGCGGCCCCTTGGGCGGGCCGATTGAACATGAATGCAACGCTGCGTCGTAAAGTCCTTGTCATTCATGAAATTGAACGACGTGGCGTCAGGTCCACAGCGCCTCGTTCGACAGCGCGCGCTGGGTCAGGTAAAGACGCACGTCGAATTCGAGCTGGTGGTAGGCCGGCTCCATATGGCAGCACAACTTGTAGAAGGCCTTGTCGTGCTGCTTCTCCTTGAGGTGGGCCAGCTCGTGCACGGCGATCATGCGCAGGAAGGGCAGCGGCACCTGCTTGAACAGCGAGGCAACGCGGATTTCGTGCTTGGCCTTGAGCTTGTTGCCCTGCACCCGCGAGGCTGCCGTATGCAGGCCGAGGGCGTGGCGCACGACTTCGATCTTGCTGTCGAAGATCACTTTGTTGACCGGTTCGGCGTTGCGCAGGAACTCGTTCTTGAGCGCCTGCACATAGTCGTACAGCGCACCGTCGGTGCGAATCGCGTGCGCCTGCGGGTAGCGCCCGATGAGCACGGTTTTCAATTGATCTTGTTCGATCAGGCGCAGGACCTGGTCGCGGGTGGCCTGCGGATAGGCGCTGAGGTAGGTGAGCTCTTGCATGGAGGGCGAATGTACCACAGCCGGGCAGGCCGGGCGCGGGCGCTGAAAGAACGTTTCCGCAACACTAACAAAATTTTCTTGTGGAAATATGAATTTATTATCGGAAATGGTGGTATTCTCGGGACAGTTCAATATCTTTCCTTCCTTTCGACATGATCAGGCGCTTCGACACATCGGCAACGGCGACGGGCACGCACAAGCGGCAGGCGATCCTGTCGCTGTCGGCGCTCGGCCTCGCCTGCGTCCTCGCCGCCTTCCTGCTCAAACCTTCGACCCCGCTGGCGCCGCGCCATCCGAGCACGGCACTGGCTTCCCCGGCGCTCCAGCCGCTGGTGGCGCCGGCCGTGACCGACGTGGCCAAGGGGCGCAGGATCTATCCGTTTTCGGTGGTGCCCGGCGGCGTCGCCAGCCGTGAGGAACTGGCGAGGGTGGTCAATCGCGATCCCGTCGTCGCCGAACATTACGCCGGCTTCAATGTCGATATCGCCCGCATCGTCACGCTCGCCAAGCCGCGCGCGGTGTACGTGTCGTACCGCAAGGGCGACAAGATTTTCTGGACCGCCAGGAAGATCACGCTGCCCCAGGGCGAGACCTTGCTCTCCGACGGCGTCAACGAAGTGCGCACGCGCTGCGGCAACCGGGTGTCCGACGTGCCGCAGTTGCCGGTCGCCGCCGACGAGCCCTCGCTTGAGGTGCTCGATTCCTCGGTGGTGTCCGACGGCGGCCTGCAACTGACCGCCGCCGAAGTCGATCTCGGCGAGGGCGACTTCGCCGGTCCCTCGCACCAGCTGCAAACGTTTGGACAGGCTGACCAGTTGCTGGGCAACGCCAATGCCGGCACCCGCGCAGGCTTCGGCACGCCGGGCATCGGCACCCCCAGCCTGGGCACGTCGACATTTGTCATCAACGCGCCACGCGCGGCGTTGATGGCGCCCGCCTTGATCGGGACTGCGGGCGATACGCCGGGCGGTGCCGCAGGCGGCGCATCATCAAGTTCGAGCGGCGCTGCGGGCGGAAATACGGCCGGCGGTGCCGGCGGTATTGGTGCTGCTGGTGACACGGTGGCCGGCAACGGCGGCCCGCGCGATCCGGCCGATGGCGCCGCGCCAGGCTTTGTCGGCACGGAGCAAACCGCCAATCTGATCGGCCCCGGCCAGATCAAGCCCGATCCGTCCGACATCGAAGCCCCCGATACCGGACCCGGTAGTTTGCTCACCGAGCTGACCGGGCAGGCCAGGACGGCAGCTTCGGGCGAGGTGCCCGAACCGGCGACGCCGATCCTGATGCTCGCCGCCTTTGCCGGACTGGCCCTGATACGTCGCCGCAGGGTGGCCAAGGTCTAGCGGCTCGTTGTGGGACGCGCTGACGCGTCCCGCCGGTCAACCTCCTTGCGCCACGACGGTGTCGTTCCGTTCGACCCCTCCCACCGTCGTCCGCGGCCAACGCTTGCTACTTCTTGGGCGCGGCATTGCCGGCAGCTGCCGCCGCGTTGGCCGCCGCCGCCGCGCGGCTGGCCGATTGACGGCTCTCGCCGCCCTTGCGGCCGATGTCGGCCATGTGCTCGCGGTCGCGGCTGACCGCTTCGCCGCCCTTCTGTCCGGCGCGCCGCGCTTCTTCGGAATCGAATTCGTGCGCCGTGCCTTTTTGATGCGCCGCCTGTCCACCCTTGCTGGCGATTTCGCGTTGCTGGTTCTGGTCCATCGCGGCGAAGCCACGCTTGGCCGGTCCGGTGCCGCTGCCGCTGCCGCTGCCGCTGCCGCTGCCGCTTTTCTGGGCGCTGCCGCCGGAGCCTGCGCTCTTGCCGCCGCCACTGTCCTTAGTTGTCGCCATGTCGTTCTCCTTGTAGTCATGTTCGAAAAATAGAAAACCCGCTGCGCCAGGCTTGATGCGCTCGCAGGTTTAGAGAGGCGGACCTGTCAATAGTTCCGCCGCTAGTTGGGCGCGCGCGGCTGGCGCCGGGCGCCGTCGTGCGGTTCCATCGCGTCGATGGTGCTGGCCGGCGAGGACAGGTCGTCCTCGAGTTCTTCCTTGCGGGCGGCCAGCTGCTCGCCCAGGTCGTCGAGGTCGATGCCGGCCGCGCGCGCGGCCTCGAACATGTCGCCTTCCTCCTTCTCGATGTGGTGGGCGATTTCCTCGCCCAGCACCGTGACGGTGGCGTCGAAATGATCGTCGCCCGGGTACATGACTTCGAGCTGGCTGATCAGGTCGCGCGCGCCGGCGTGTTCGACGTCGGCTTCATCCATCATCTCGTCGTCGTCGATGGCCGAGCGCAGCACCGGGTAAAACAGCTCTTCCTCGAGCTGGCCGTGCAGCGTCAGTTCGTAGCAGATTTCGTCGACCAGTTCGGCCTTTCGCTCGTCCTCGTCGTCGTTGCCGCGCAGCGCCTCGAACTCGCGGAACAGGACCTTGACCTTGTCGTGGTCGGCCCGCAGCAGGTCGAGCGCGCCGCCGCCGCTGCCGCGCCTGGCGGCCGTGTTGTCCTTCGATGCCATGGCTCGCGTCCTCGTTCAGGTGGGGTTGGGGGCGGCGCCGTTGGCGCCGTCGTGGGTGTAGCCAGCCGCCTCGGCCATGCTGGTCACGCTGGCGTTGCGCACCATGTCGTCGGCCACCGCGCCGACGCTGCGCACCGCGCCCGGCACGCTCTGCTCGGCGCTGCGGGTCAGGTCGAGCTGCATGCCGGCCAGCGCGCCCATCAGCTGCTCCTGGTAGCTGCGCAAGTGCTGGGTTACCGGCTGCAACTGCTTCATGGCGGCCGACACCATTTGGAGCGGGTCGCCGCAGGACATCATTTCGCGGCCCATGTTCATGCCGTCTTCCATCAGTTGCTGGCTCATCTTCATGTTGATTTCGCCGACCCGGCGCATGGCCTCGTAGGTCTTTTGCGACAGCTCGTTGAGCATGCGCGACTGGTTTTCCATTTGCGACCGCATGGCGGCGTTATCGGTGTAGTTCGGCATAGTGTCCTCGGATAAATGGTGCGTTGATGGGGCTAAACTGCTTGCGAAAATAAATGGCTAAATGGTTTACATGGTCGTGGTGCTTGTTCCTGATGCTGGTTCGTGATTCGGCGCCGGCCCTGTCAGGCCCGCAGCGTTGCCGCGCCTGCGCGGTGGGCGTGCTCTGGAGTGCGAGGAAGGTAGACGCCGCGACGCGCGCCAAGTTCAGCGCAATGTGGCGGCATGCGGGATGGCTCAATGCGCACCCGCGCGGGCGGGTGGACAAAACGAGCGTGTGATGAAGGGGAGAAAAGTTGCGCCGCCAGGACGGCGGCGCGGGCAGGGCAGTCTTACGCGGCGCCGACTTTCAAGACCAGCTTGCCGAAATTCCTGCCTTCAAAAAGCATCAGCAAGGCGTCGGGAAATTGTTCGATACCGTCGACAATATCTTCGCGGCTCTTGAAGCTGCCTTCGGCGATCCACTGGCCGATCGCCGCCACGCCCAGGTGGTAGCGGTCGGCGAAGTCGAACACCACCATGCCTTCCATGCGCGCGCGGTTGACCAGCAGCGACAGGTAGTTCGACGGTCCCTTGACCGGCGAGGTCGCGTTGTATTGCGAGATGGCGCCGCAGATGACGATGCGCGCCTTGAGGTTGATACGGGTGAGCACGGTGTCGAGAATCTCGCCGCCGACATTGTCGAAATACACGTCCACGCCTTGCGGACAATGCTGCTTGAGGCCCTCGCCGACCTTGCTGTTCTTGTAGTCGATGCAGGCGTCGAAGCCGAGTTCCTTGACGACGAAGTCGCACTTCTCCTGGCCGCCGGCGATGCCGACCACCCGGCAGCCGAGCCGTTTCGCCACCTGGCCGACGGTCTGGCCGACCGCGCCGGCCGCGCCCGACACCACCACCGTGTCGCCGGCCTTGGCCTGGCCGACCTCGATGAGGCCGAAGTAGCCGGTCATGCCGGGCATGCCCAGGCTGTTGAGCCAGGTGGGCAGGGGCGCCAGCGCGGTGTCGATCTTGACCAGGTTGGCGGTCCGGTCGTCGGCCGCGCCGACCCAGTACTGCTGCACGCCGAGTCCGCCCGATACGTGATCGCCGACCGCGAAGCGCGCCGAGTTCGAGGCCACCACCACGCCCACCCCGCCGGCCCGCATCACCTCGCCGATGGCGACCGGACGGATGTACGACTTGCCCTCGTTCATCCAGCCGCGCATGGCCGGGTCGAGCGACAGGTAGAGCGCCTTGACCACCACTTCGCCGTCGGCCGGCGCGCGCACCGGCTCGGAAATATGCAGCCAGTCGGTCGGTTTCGGCAGGCCGACCGGACGGGCGGCGAGGCGGAATTGCTGATTGGTGAGGCCGGTGCTGGTCATGGCGATCCTTTCGATTGTGGCAAGCTCTGCACTATACCAAGAAATGTACGGTCGTGCTTTTCGGAATCATGGCAAATTTTCCTCGACGCATGCGACAATAGCGGGCTCACCCGACTCACCGACCGTCCACCCCTGCAGACACCGCCACCATGACGCGACCCGAATACATTCTGACCCTGTCCTGCCTTGACCAGCGCGGCATTGTGCACC
>JBDSTZ010000119.1:0-17152 GCA_039927975.1 Massilia sp.
GGCACGCTTGTTACGCTTTACAACGGTCATTTTTTCTCCTTGATGGCGGCAGTGTCCTGCCAAATGACCGTTTACACAAAATTATTTACACCCTCCGCGGGACGGCCACAAAACGACGGTTTTCGCCGACTTGAGTCGCTACTAAAGGGGGAGATGAGGGCGGCCGAGGCACTTGGCCAAGGCCGCAGCGCAGCGCGCCTACTTGCCGGCGGAAGAGCCGGCTGGGGCCGGCCGGGTGCCGAGCCCGGCGATGTCGCGCTCGAAAATGGCAAATCGCTGGTCGAGCTGGGCGATCAGGCGTTGTTTTTCCGCACTCGGCAGGAAGGCGTAACGCAGGCTGCTGTAAGAAAGGCGCTTGATTTCCGCGTAGCCGGGCTTGTAACGGCTGGTAAACAACATGTATTCATTGGCCAGGTTGTGGCGGGTCACGCCGGCGTCGTCGGTCGAGATGACGAAGGGTACGCCGTATTTGCGGTACAGCGTCACCGGATGGCTGGCGCCACGCACGCCTTCGATGAAGTCATTGCTGGTCAGGTTGATCTCGACGGCGACATCGCTGCCGCGCATCCGTTCGAGAATGCCCAGCACATTGGTCTCGTGCGCGAGGTCGATGCCGTGGCCGATGCGGCTGGCGCCGGCCACCCCGAGCGCCTGGTCGATATGGAAACCGAGGCCCTCGGGCGGGACGTCGCCGAGCGCCAGTTCGCCGGCGTGCAGGGCCAGCTTGACGTCGGGGTAGCGCGCCTTGAGGAAGCGGAACATCTTCATGTGCAGCGTGTAGTCGCGCATCGAGACGGGCGCGCTTTCCTGGCCGACGATATTGACGCCGACGATGAGCGGGCTTTGGCGGGTCGCCTTGAAACCGGCCAGCATCGAGGAGAACACCAGCGAGGGCGGCATCAGGCGCACGACGTAGGTTTGATAGCGCATGGTGAAGCTGGCGTCGTCGATGCCGGCGGCGGCGGCGCCGACCTTGGCGACGTAATCGGCGACGCCCGCGTTGAAGGCGGGGTCCTGTTCGAGCAGCGCGGTCCAGTCGCGCATCAGCGCCTCGAGGGCGGCGTCGTCGGCGCCGACCTGCTGCACGCGGGCGTCGAAGGCCGCGTTCAGGGTCGACGGCGCCTTGGTGAACATCGTCTCGATGTAGCCGACGTTTTCGGCGATGGCGCGCTGCTTGAGGGTTTGCAGGCCCTCGTTGAAATTACCCTTCGAGACCGCGTCGAAAAAGCCGAAGGTCTGGAAGAACTGGCGATCCGGCGGCGGCTGCACCGCGCCGTGGTTGTAGAAGTCCTTGCTCGACCAGCGCTGCAGCAGTTCGCGGTAGGTCAGGTCGTCGGCCAGCACTTCACTGCCCTTCAAGCACACCAGCTGGTCGGCCGGTTTGGCACGCTCGGCGTCGATCACCGCCTTTTTGGTCTCGATGCGGTAACTGAGCTTGTTGACGCAGTAGCCCTGGCGGTCGAGGAAGTCGAGGTACTGCTCGGCGTAGAGCGCGCCCGAATAATGGTGGTGCAGGTCGCCGCCCTTGGGCATGCGCGAGAAGAACATGGTCAGCTCGGAGAGCTGCGGCTCGGGACCGGCGATCAGGCTGGCCAGGTGGCGCGCGGTGGCCGCCTCGTTGGCTTTGGCAGACGCCTGCGGGGCGCGGGCCTGAGCGGCGCCGGTGGTCAGGGCGATCGCCAATGCCAGCGCCAGGGTTCTCGATGTCGTCTGCGTCATGGATACTTTCGTAAAGTTAGCCCAGCCACTCAGCCACCTGACCTCCCAGCTACCGCGGCGACCAGGCATCAGCGCTGGTGCACCTTGCGTCCGGCCGCGTAGGTCGCGCTGATGGCGCGGTCGTCGCCCAGCAGCGCCAGCGCGAACAGCTGCTCCTCGAGGCTGTCGCAATGGGCGCTGCGGCGCCCCAGCAGCGGCGTGGCCTGCGGGTCGAGCACGATGAAGTCGGCCTCGGTGCCAGCGGCCAGGCTGCCGGTCGTCCCTTCGAGCCGCATGCTGCGCGCGGCGCCCAGTGTGGCCAGGTAGAACATGCGCAGCGCCGGCAGGTAACTGCCCTTCATGCGCGCTACTTTATAGGCTTCATTCATGGTTTGCAACATGGAGAAGGAGGTGCCGCCGCCGACGTCGGTGGCCAGCGAATGCAGCACGCCCGCCCCTTTGGCCTGCTCGAAATCGAACAGGCCGCTGCCGAGGAAGAGGTTGGAGGTCGGGCACACCGCGACCGCCGCGCCGGTCGCCGCCATGCGCGCGAAGTCTTCGTCGTCGAGCCAGATGCAGTGGCCGAACATGGCGCGCTCGCGCATGAAGCCGTAATGCTCATAGACGTGCAGGTAGCTGCGCTGGGCCGGGAACAGCGAGCGCACCCAGGCGCATTCCTCGGCGTTCTCCGACACGTGGGTCTGGATGAAGGTGTCGGGATAGGCGGCCGCCAGTTCACCGGCCAGGCGCAGCTGCCGCTCGCTCGACGTCGGCGCGAAGCGGGGGGTGATGGCGTACAGCGCGCGGCCGCGCTTGTGCCACTTGTTGATCAGGTCCTCGCTGTCGCGCACCCCGCCCTCCGGCGTGTCGCGCAGGAAGTCGGGGCAGTGACGGTCCATCAGCACTTTGCCGGCCACCATGCGCAGGGCGCGCGCTTCGCTGGCCTCGAAAAAAGCGTCGACCGATTCGCGGTGCACGGTGCAGTAGACCATCGCGGTGGTGGTCCCGCAGCGCAGCAGCTCGTCGAGGAAGAATTCGGCGACCTGGCGCGCGTGTCCAGGGTCGCTGAAGCGCCGCTCGGTGGGGAAGGTATAGGTGTCGAGCCAGGGCAAAAGGCCGGGCGCCGACGAGGCGATCATGTCGGTCTGGGGGTAATGCAGGTGGGTGTCGATAAAACCCGGCATGATGATCTTGCCGCGATAATCGTGCAGCGGCGTGCCGGCCGGCAGGCTGGTCGCCAGCGCGGCGTAGTCGCCCGCCTGCGCGATGCGGTCGCCGTCGACGACCAGCAAGCCGTCCTGGTGCCAGACGTGCGCATGCTCGGCAAAGGCCGGGTCGGCGGTGAAGTACAGCAGGCTCGCGCGGTAGGCTTGCAGTGGTGGTGGCGCCGTGGGCATCGATCGGTTCTCTTGGTGTTCTCGTGATGGTTAGCCGGCGTAAGCCAGCGTGAGCGGCGTGGCGGCGTGGGTTTGACGCGCGGCTTCCCATACGCCCAGCAATTGCGCGCAGACGGAGGCGGCGATCACGGCGGGCGCCTTGTCGCCAATGCCGGCGATGCCGATCGGGCAGACCATGGCGGCGATGCGCGCTTCCATGACGCCGCGCGCGCGCAGGCGGTGTTCGAACTGGCGGCGCTTGGTGTGCGAGCCGATCAGGCCGAACCAGCCGACGTCGGCGCGCGCCATGATCGCCTCGGTCAGGCGCTGGTCGAGCGCGTGGCTGTGGGTCATGACGAGGTAGCTGGCGCCGGCCGGGGCGCCGGCGACCAGCGCTTCGGGCCTGTCGGACGCTTCGACCGTGACGTTGGCAGGCACGTCGGGCGGGAACAGGTCTTCACGCTCGTCGACCCAGGTGACCAGGCAGGGCAAGGGCGCCAGCGCGCGCACCAGCGCGCTGCCGACATGGCCGGCGCCGAATAGCAGCAGGTGGTCGCGCACGGCAGGCAGCAGGTCGACCAGCCAGCGGCGGCCGTCCTGCTCCTGCATGAGGTGGGTGCCGCGATGACGCGCAAACAGCGGCGCGACGGCGCCGGCCGTCTGCCTGCCATCGGCGTCGAACAGGGCGGTGGCGCATTCGCCGTCGATGGCCGACAGGCGCCAGCAATCCGCAGCGCGGCGCGCCATCAGGGCTGTCGCGGTGGCGGAGTCAATGCGCTCGAAGGCCAGGTGGACGACGCCGCCGCAGCACTGGCCCAGGCTCGGTCCGAGCGCGAAGCGTTCGAGGTGGCGCGGCCGGCCGTCGGCCAGCGTGGCGCGCGCGATGTCGATGGCGCGCAGTTCGAGGTGGCCGCCGCCGATGGTGTCGTGCGCGCGCTCGGCGTTGACCAGCATCCTGGCGCCCGGCGCACGCGGGGCGGAGCCTTCGACGCTGGCGACCGTGACAAGTACCGCGTTCACGGTCCCGCCCTCACCGCTTCGACCGCCTTGAGGATTTCTTCGCTGGTGGCCGGCGCGTTAAGCGGCGGGTGCACGCGGTGCTGGGCGACGGCCGAGACGGCGTCGCGGATGGCGAAGAAGACCGAAAACGGCAGCAGCAGGGGCGGCTCGCCGACGGCTTTGGAGCGGTGGATGCTGTCGGCTACGTTGCGGTTCATGAAGAGGCGCACGCGGAAATCCTTGGGACAGTCGGAGATGGCGGGAATCTTGTAGGTCGAGGGCGCGTGCGTCATCAGCTTGCCGCCGGCGTTCCACCACAGTTCTTCGGTCGTCAGCCAGCCCATGCCCTGGATGAAGGCGCCTTCGACCTGACCGATGTCGATGGCCGGATTGAGCGAGTTGCCGGCGTCGTAGAGGCAATCGGCGCGCAGCAGCTTCCATTCGCCGGTCAGGGTGTCGACCACGACTTCGGCCACCGCCGCGCCGTAGGCAAAATAGGAAAACGGATTGCCGCGCATGGTGGCCGGATCCCAGTGCAGGCCAAGGGTGGCGTAGAAACCGTCGGACCACAGCTGCACCCGCGCCAGATAGGCTTGCTGCACCAGCGCCGGAAAAGCGATTTCGTGGGCGCCGGCGAACACGGTGTCGTGGGCGAAGCGAACCTCGACGGCGGGCACGCCATACAGTTTGGCGGCGTAGCCGGCCAGGCGCTGGCGGATCTGGCGGGCGGCGTCCTGGGCGGCCTTGCCGTTCAAGTCGGCGCCGGTGGAGGCGGCAGTGGCCGAGGTGTTGGCGACCTTGCTGGTATCGGTGGCGCTGGCGCGCACCCGCGACAGGCTGATGCCCAGTTCGTGCGCGACCACCTGCATGACCTTGGTGTTGATTCCCTGCCCCATCTCGGTGCCGCCGTGATTGACCATGACCGAGCCGTCGACGTACACGTGAACCAGCGCGCCGGCCTGGTTCAGGTGGGTGACGTTGAAGGCGATGCCGAACTTGACCGGCGTGAGCGCGAGGCCTTTCTTGAGCACCGGGCTGGCGAGATTGAAGGCATTGACCGCTGCACGGCGCGCGCGGTAGTCGCTGCTCGCTTCCAGTTCGGCCACCAGTTCGTGGATGACGTTGTCGTGCACGACCTGGCCGTAGGGCGTCACGTTGCGGCGCTCGTTTTCGTAGAAATTGAGGCGGCGGATATCGAGCGCGTCGCGGCCCAGCGCGCGGGCGATTTCGTCGATGACGTATTCGATGGCGATCGTGCCTTGCGGGCCGCCGAAGCCGCGAAAGGCGGTGTTGGACTGGGTGTTGGTCTTGCCGCAGGCGGCGCGGATGTCGACGTCCGACAGATAGTAGGTATTGTCGAAGTGGCAGACCGCGCGGGTGGCGACGGGGCCGGACAGGTCGGCCGAATAGCCGGCGCGGCTGACCATATCGACCTTCGCGGCCAAGATGCGGCCGCTGTCGTCGTAGCCGACTTCGTATTCGTAATGGAAGCAGTGGCGCTTGCCGGTGACGAGCATGTCGTCGTCGCGGTCGGCGCGCAGCTTGACCGGGCGCTTGAGTTTTGACGCGGCGATGGCGGCGGCGGCGCACCACAGTGCCGATTGCGATTCCTTGCCGCCGAAACCGCCGCCCATGCGCCGGCATTCGACGACGACGTGGTGGGAGTGCAGGCCGAGCGCGTGGGCGACGACGTGCTGCATCTCGCTCGGGTGCTGGGTGGAGGCCAGCACCAGCATGCCGTTGTTCTCTTTCGGGATGGCGTAGGCGATCTGGCCCTCGAGGTAGAACTGTTCCTGGCCACCGACATACAGCTCGCCCTTGACCGCGCGCGGCGCGGCCTCGAAGGCTGTCTGGCAGTCGCCGCGCGACAGGTGCATGGGCGGCAGCACGTAGGAGTTGGCGGCGCGCGCGGCTTGCGGAGTCAGCACGGCGGGCAGCTCGTCGTAGGTGACGGTGGCCAGGCGGGCGGCGCGGCGGGCATGGTCGTGGGTGTCGGCCACCACGATGAAGATCGGCTGGCCGACGTACATGACCAGGCCGTCGGCGAAGATGGGGTCGTCGTGGATGATGGGGCCGCAGTCATTGGTGCCGGGGATGTCGGCAGCCAGGTAGACCGCGGCCACGCCGGCCGAGGCACGCACGGCGGAGACGTCGACTGCGGTGATGCGCGCGTGCGGTTTGGACGAGAGGCCCAGCGCGGCGTGCAGGGTGCCTTGCAGTTCGGGCGTGTCGTCGGTGTAGGTGGCCTGGCCGAGCACGTGCAGCTCGGCCGATTCGTGCGGGCGCGGCAGGCCGACCTCGGCCCAGGCGGCGACCTTCATGGCGCTGGTGGCGGCGTCGTTCATGGGCGGCTCCGGGCAAAGGCGTTGAGCGCGGAAGGCGGCAGCGGATCGGCGCGGCGCGTTTCGTACCAGAAGCGGCGCAGGAGGTTTTGCGCGGCGCTCAGGCGGTAGGCGCTGGAGGCGCGCATGTCGGACAGCGGCGCGTAGTCTTGCGCGAGGGAGGCCATGGCGTCGGCCAGCACGTCCTCGGTCCAGGGCTGGCCGGCCAGCAGCGCTTCGGTGGCGGCCGCGCGCTTGGGCGTAGCGGCCATGCCGCCGAAGGCGATGCGGGCGGCGGCGATGGTGTCGCCGTCGAAGCGCAAGGCGAAGGCGGCGCAGACGGCGGAGATGTCCTGGTCGAAGCGCTTGGCCAGCTTGTAGGTGCGAAAGGCGATGCCGTCGCGCGGCAGCGGCACGCGCAGGGCTTGGACGAATTCGTCGGGGCGCAGGTCTTTTTGCTGGTAGCCGAGGTAGAAGTCTTCCAGCGCCAGCACGCGTTCGCCCCCCAGGCCGCGCAGCACCACCTGGCTGCCGAGGGCGATCAGCCAGGGCATGGAGTCGCCGATGGGCGAGCCGTTGGCGACGTTGCCGCCGAGGGTGCCGGCGTGGCGGATCGGCAGCGAGGCGAAGCGCTGCCACAGTTCGGACAGTTCGGCGGGATAGTGGCGGCAGACGGCGCGGTAGGCGTCGTCCAGGCTGACGCCGGCGCCGATGTCGAGCATGCCGTCGTGTTCGGCGACGTGCTTCAAGGCGTCGATCTGGCCGAGGTAGATGATGTCGCCCAGTTCACGCATCTGCTTGGTGACCCAGAGGCCGACGTCGGTGGAGCCGGCCAGCAGCAAGGCCTTGGGATGGGCGGCGCGCAGCGCGAGCAGTTCGTCGATGGTGCGCGGGGCGTGGAAATGCTGGGCGCCGTTGCTGTGGGTGGCCAGGGCCGGGCGCTGGAGGCCGGCCAGGGTGGCGCTCAGGGCGGCGCGGTCGAAGGCGACCGGGGGCAGTTCGGTCATGCGGACGGCGGCGTCGATGATGGGACGGTAGCCGGTGCAGCGGCACAGGTTGCCCGAGAGGGCGTCGTCGATCTGGCAGCGGGTGGGCGGCTGGCCTTCCTGCTTGAGGTACATGCCCCACAGGGACATGACGAAACCGGGCGTGCAGAAGCCGCACTGGGAGCCGTGGCATTCGACCATGGCCTGCTGGACCGGGTGCAGCGCGCCGTCGCTTTGTTGCAGGTCTTCGACCGTGAAGAGGGCCTTGCCGTCGAGGGTGGGCAGGAACTGGATGCAGGCGTTGACGGCCTTCATGGAGAGCTGGCCGTGTTCGAGGGAGCCGATGACCACGGTGCAGGCGCCGCAGTCGCCTTCGGCGCAGCCTTCCTTGGTGCCGGTGCAGTGCAGGTCTTCGCGCAGGTGCTGCAGGATGGTCCGGGCAGGCGGAGCCCCGTGCAGTTCGCGCACCTGGCCCTGATGGTAAAAACGGATCGGTTCTGACATGCTTGCCTCGGCGTGGTCCCAGAGTGGAAGACTACCATTGCGGGGTGGGTGCGCTATATGGTTTGACCGATTTTTATTATATTTGTTCGGATATATTTTTTGCTATGGGGCGCGGGCGGCGAGGGCTCGTGGCGGCTCGGCGAAGTGGGTTCCCGCCTGCGCGGGAACGACGGCATTCCCGGGTCCCGCTCATGCGGGGTGGGTGGCGCGCCAGTGGTTGGCGATGTCGATGCGGCGGGTGATCCAGACTTGGTCGTGGCCTTGCACGTAGTCGAGGAAGCGGGCCAGCGCGGCGGCGCGGCCGGGGCGACCGACGATGCGGCAGTGCAGGCCGATCGACAGCATCTTCGGCTGGTCCAGGCCGGCCGGGTCGCCCTCGGCATAGAGGACATCGAAGGCGTCCTTGAGGTAGTCGAAGAACTGGGTGCCGGAATTGAAGCCCTGCATGGCGGCGAAGCGCATGTCGTTGCTGTCGAGGGTGTAGGGGACGATCAGGTGGGGCGTGACGGCCGGGGCGCCGTCGGGGCCGGTGTGGGCGACCTGCTGCCAGAACGGCAGGTCGTCGCCGTAATAGTCGGCGTCGTAGGCGAAGCCGCCATGCTCGACCACCAGGCGGCGGGTGTTGGGCGAGTCGCGTCCGGTGTACCAGCCGAGCGGCGCCTGGCCGGTCAGCTCGCGCATGATCTGCACCGCTTCGCGCATGTGGGCGCGTTCGGTCGCTTCGTCGACGTTCTGGTAGGAGATCCATTTGAGGCCGTGGCAGGCGATCTCGTGACCGAGTTCGCCGAAGGCGGCAAGCGCTTCCGGATTGCGCCGCAAGGCCGTGGCCACGCCGAAGATCGTCAGCGGCAGCCGGCGTTCCTCGAACATGCGCAGCAGGCGCCAGAGGCCGGCGCGCGAGCCGTATTCGTAGAGCGACTCCATGCTCATGTGGCGCATCGGGAAGGCGGCCGCGCCGATGATCTCGGAGAGGAAGGTTTCGGAGGCGGGGTCGCCGTGCAGAACGTTGTTCTCGCCGCCCTCCTCGTAGTTGAGGACGAACTGCAGGGCGACGCGGGCCTGGCCCGGCCAGCGCGGATGGGGTGGAGTGCGGCCGTAGCCGATCAGGTCGCGCGGGTAGTTGTCGTCGGTGGTCATGGGGTTGGCGAGGTGGCTGATATATCGCCCATCATATAGCGGGCGCGGCGCGGCGGTATATGATCTGCCAAATAGGCAAGTTCATCGGCGACTGATAGGAATCTCATGGGAAAACTCAGCACCCACGTGCTCGACACGGCGCACGGCAAGCCGGCCTCCGGGGTCGGGGTCCAGCTGTTTGCGGTCGAGGGCGAGCGGCGCAGGCTGATCAAGACGGACGCCACCAATGCGGACGGGCGCTGCGCGGCGGCGCTGCTCGAGGGCGTGGCGCTGGTGGCGGGGCGCTATGAACTGGTGTTTGCGGCCGGGGACTATTTTGCCGCGCTGGGCGTTGCGCTGGCCGAGCCGCGTTTTCTGGACCGGATCACGATCGCGTTCGGCATTGCCGATACCGGGCAGAATTACCATGTGCCGCTGGTGGTGACGCCGTGGTCGTATTCGACTTACCGGGGCAGCTAGCGGCCGGCGGTTAGCGCCACCGGGGCCTGGGCTGGCAGGCGGCCGTCCACCAGAACGCTGCCGGCGGGTCAAAACTTGGTATTCTTGTCCCTAACGCATCAGGGAGGGGTCGCATGTCGCTGCATATTGTTCATTTTATCGGCCCGATCAATCACAGTTCCGTGTGCACCGTGCGCAATTTATGTCTGCAGGCGCTGCAGAACGGCGCCAGCGAGATCGAGCTGCACATGTCGACCGAGGGCGGCAATATGACGGCCGGCTTCGCCCTGTATTTCTTTCTCAAGTCGCTGCCGCTGCCGCTGGTGACCCACAATATCGGCAGCGTCGAGTCGGTCGGGGTGGTGATCTTCCTGGCGGCCGAGCGGCGCTATGCCTGCCCGGGCACGCGCTTCCTGGTCCATCCGCTGCACTGGGGTTTCGGCAACCTGGTGGCGGCCGACCATTCGCGGGTGAGCGAGTGGCGCGATTGCCTCGATTTCGACGCGGAGCGGTACGCCCGCATCTTCGAGGAGGCGACCGGGGCGACCGGGGCGACCGGGGCGGCGGGGATCTGCGACATCCGCAACAACCTGACCGGCAATGCGCGCATTTACGACGCCCAGCAGGCGCTGGAGGCGGGTATCATTCACGAAGCGCGCCAGGCCCGGCTGCCGGAGGCGGGGCCGACGTCGCACTGGTGGAACGGTTAGTGTCCCCCACCCTGAGTTGCAAGGAAACAATGCTTGCCTTAAAATTCGCCCCTCCGCCGCCGCAAGGCGCCGCGACCGTCCTGGCGCCTTTCAGCGATCCAGGTTTCCCCATGCACCTTTCATAGCGGTGAACCTTGGATTCCGTACCCTTGTGGGTGCTCATTTGCGCACTCATTCTCCTGATTCTGTGTTCCGCGTTTTTCGCCATGGCGGAAACCGCGCTCATGGCGGCCAACAAATACCGGCTGCGCCACCTGGCCAAGCGCGGCCACCGGGGCGCGATCACCGCGCTGTGGCTGCTCGACCGCACCGACAAGCTGCTCTCGCTGGTGCTGATCTCGAATACCCTGTTCAACGCGATGGCGACGGCGCTGGTGACGGCGATCGCGATCCTGTTTTTCGGGCATGAAGAGAGCGTGATCACGATCGCCACCGCGGTGGTGGCCTTCCTGCTGATCGTGTTCGCCGAGATTTCGCCGAAGGTGGTGGGGGCGACTTATCCGGAGCGCATTTCGCTGGCGGCCAGCCTGGTGCTCAAGCCGCTGATGGCGGCGTCGAAGCCGGTCATCTGGTTCGTCAATCTGTTCGTCAAGCTGGTGCTCAAGCTGCTGCGCATCAAGTCGGGCGAGCATGCGCAGCAGCACCGCGTCTCGCCCGAGGAGCTGCGCTCGATCGTGCTTGAAGGCGGCAACTTCATTCCGCAGAAGCACAAGAGCATCCTGCTTAACCTGTTTGACTTGGAAACCATTTCGGTCGAGGACATCATGACGCCGCGTTCGCAGATCGAGGCGCTGAACCTGGCCTTGAGCGTGGACGAGATCAAGCACGAGCTGACCACCTGCTATCACAACAAGCTGCCGGTGTATGAAGGCGAGATCAACCAGATTGTCGGGATCCTGCACGTGCGCAAGGCGGTGGCGCTGCTCAACCAGGATGAGGAATTGACGGTCGAGCATTTCCGCGAACTGCTCAGTACGCCTTATTACATACCGCAGGACACCGGCGTGTTCACCCAGCTGCAGTATTTTCAGGAGAATAAGGAAAGGCTGGGGATTATTGTCGACGAGTATGGCGAGGTGCAGGGTTTGGTCACGCTCGACGATATCATCGAGGAAATGATTGGCGAGTTCACGACCTCGGTGCCCGGCGCGGCGCGCAGCGAAAGCTTCGGCTGGGACGCGCAGGGGGAGTGTCTGCTCGAAGGCGCCACGGCGCTGCGCGACATTAATAAACGGCTTGGCTTGAGTTTCCCGCTGGATGGGCCGAAGACCTTGAATGGCTTGTTGCTTGAACAACTGCAGGAAATCCCCGACGCGCCGATCAGCTTGAAGATCGGGCAGTGCGTGATCGAGGTAATCCAGGTGCAGAACCAGGCGATCAAGGTGGTGAAGCTGCGCAGGCCGGCGGTCAAGCGGGCGGCGTGAGCGGAGGTGAGCGCGGCGAAGAACCCTTTATCGCCGGATGTGCGGGGTATGGGTTCCCGCCTGCGCGCGAACGACGGGGCTGGGGAAGGCAACGACGAGGTTGTGGGCGATTGGGGTCGACGGACTTCGGTCGGGCAAGGGCGACCAAAGGTGAAATCGGGACGCGCCAAGGGGCTTAGTACATCGCCAACAATGTTGTCGGCTTGAGTGCGTTGTCGCTTAAACTACGTGGTATGGATGCCGCTTCGCTTGCGAACAAGGCTTTACAAAAATGATGCTTGGAGGCATGATCCAAACAGTTTCGCCGTAACAGTCGGTCTGGCACGGCGCCCTTGTCGTTCATTATTTCCCAACTTTTCGCTCCTATGGCAGCTGTCCTTCCAACCCCGACGTCAGGCTCCCCCATGTCGGGGCTGGCGCGCGCGTTGACCCAGGCAGGCCGGCTGACCCAGGCGCAGGCCGACACGCTGCACCGCAAATCGCTCACCGACAAGGCGCCGTTCATCGACACCCTGATCGGCAGCGGCAGCATGGATGCGAAGTCGCTGGCGAAGTTTTGCTCCGACACCTTCGGCTACCCGCTGATGGACCTGGGGAATTTCAACGTTACGCTGCTGCCGCCGAAACTGCTCGACGACAAGCTGATGCAAAGCCAGCGGGTGATCGGCCTGGCCAAGCGCGGCAACAAGCTGTCGGTGGCGCTGTCGGACCCGACCAACAACCAGGCGCTCGACCAGATCAAGTTCCAGAGCGAGGCGCTGGTCGAACCGGTGATCGTGCCGCACGACGCCCTGATCGCGCTGCTGGCGAAGCTGGGCAAGACGGCCGACGACAATATTTCGGAACTGACCGCCGACACCGAGGACATCGTCTTCGCCGACGAGGCCGAGGCGCAGACCCAGACGGCCGAGGCCGGCAACGAGATCGAAGACGCGCCGATCGTCAAGTTCCTCAACAAGATCCTGATGGACGCGATCAACCTGGGCGCCTCGGATATCCACTTCGAGCCGTTCGAGAAGTTTTACCGGATCCGCCTGCGGGTCGACGGCGTGCTGCGCGAACACGCCCAGCCGCCGATCGCGATCCGCGAAAAGCTGGTGTCGCGCATCAAGGTGCTGGCCAAGCTCGACATTTCGGAAAAGCGCGTGCCGCAGGACGGCCGCATGCGGCTGGTGCTGTCGCCGATCAAGACGATCGACTTCCGGGTCAGCACGCTGCCGACCCTGTTCGGCGAAAAGACCGTGATGCGGATCCTGGACGCGACCCAGGCGCAGATGGGCATCGACGCGCTCGGCTACGATCCGGACCAGAAGGAATTGCTGCTCGAGGCGATTCAGCGTCCCTACGGCATGGTGCTGGTGACCGGGCCGACCGGCTCGGGCAAGACGGTTTCGCTGTACACCTGCCTGAACGTGATCAACAAGCCGGGCATCAATATCTCGACGGCGGAAGATCCGGCCGAGATCAACCTGCCGGGGGTCAACCAGGTCAACGTCAACGACCGCGCCGGCCTAACCTTCCCGGTGGCGCTCAAGTCTTTCCTGCGGCAAGATCCGGACATCATCATGGTCGGCGAGATCCGCGACCTGGAGACGGCCGACATCGCCATCAAGGCGGCGCAGACCGGCCACATGGTGTTCTCGACCCTGCACACCAACGACGCGCCGTCGACCCTGACGCGCCTGATGAACATGGGCGTGGCGCCGTTCAATATCGCCTCGTCGGTGATCATGATCACCGCCCAGCGCCTGGCGCGCCGCCTGTGCACCTGCAAGAAGCCGCTCGACACCAGCGCGGAAATCCTGCTGGCGGCCGGCTTTCTCGAGGAAGAGCTGGACGGCACCTGGAAACCCTACGGTCCGGTCGGCTGCGAGCGCTGCCTGCAAGGCGGCTACAAGGGCCGGGTCGGCATTTATCAGATCATGCCGATCTCGCCGGCGATCGAAAAAATCATTCTGGCCCACGGCAACTCGATGGAAATCGCGGCGCAGTCGGAGGCGGAGGGCGTGAAGTCGCTGCGCCGCTCCGGACTGATGAAAGTCAAACAGGGTTTGACCAGCCTCGAAGAAGTACTCGGCTGCACCAACGAATAGGAAACATATGGCCACCTCACCAGCAAAAGCCAGCCCGGGGATGCAGATCAAGGAATCGATCTACGCCTGGGAAGGCAAGGACAAATCGGGCAAGACCGTGCGCGGCGAACTGCGCGCCGGCGGCGAGGCGATCGTCAATGTGACGCTGCGCCGCCAGGGCGTGATGGTCACCAAGATCAAGAAGAAAACCCACCGCAGCGGCAAGAAGATCACCGACAAGGATATCGCCCTGTTCACCCGCCAGCTGGCGACCATGATGAAGGCCGGCGTGCCGCTGCTGCAATCGTTCGACATCGTCGGGCGCGGCCACGCCAATCCCTCGATGGGCAAGCTGATCATGGACTTGCGCGGCGATATCGAAACCGGCACCAGCCTCAACAACGCGTTCCGCAAGTTCCCGCTGTACTTCGATCCACTGTTCTGCAACCTGGTGGGGGCCGGCGAACAGGCCGGTATTTTGGAGGACTTGCTCACCCGCCTGGCCATCTACAAGGAAAAGACGATCGCGATCAAGGGCAAGATCAAGTCGGCCCTGACCTACCCGATCTCGATTCTGGCGATCGCCTTCATCGTCACGGCGGTGATCATGATCTGGGTGGTGCCGGCGTTCAAGGAGGTGTTCGCCACCTTCGGCGCCGACTTGCCGACCCCGACCCTGGTGGTGATGGCGATTTCCGAATTCTTCGTGAAGTGGTGGTGGCTGATTTTCGGCGCGCTGTTCGGGGCGATTTATTTCTTCTTCCAGGCCTGGCAGCGCTCGCCGAAAGTGCAGCGCTTCATGGACGTCACGCTGCTCAAGGCGCCGATCTTCGGCGAGGTGATCCGCAAGGCGACGATCGCGCGCTGGACGCGCACGCTGGCGACCATGTTCGCCGCCGGCGTGCCGCTGGTCGAGGCGCTCGACTCGGTGGGCGGGGCGGCCGGCAACGTGGTCTACCTCGACGCCACCCGGCGCATCCAGAACGAGGTGAGCACCGGCACCAGCCTGACGGTGGCGATGCAGAACGCCAATGTGTTCCCGTCCATGGTGACCCAGATGGTGGCCATCGGCGAGGAATCGGGCGCGCTCGACGCCATGCTGGGCAAGGTCGCCGACTTTTTCGAGGAAGAGGTCGACGAGGCGGTGGCGGCCCTGTCGTCGCTGATGGAACCGATGATCATGGTGATTCTGGGCGTGCTGATCGGCGGCCTGGTGGTGGCCATGTATCTGCCGATCTTCAAGCTCGGTTCGGTGGTGTAAGCGGGGCGCGGCACAGCCCCAAAGCAAAAGCGCGCCCGGCCGGCGCGCTTTTGCTTTAAGGGCGGCCCGCCGCGCCATCCGGTCCGAGGACTAACCGGCTGGCCGGGGAAGCGGCAAGCCGGGCCGCTAGCGCAGCTTCTTGACGATTTCCGAGAGCCGGTACGGTTTCGTCACCGAGGCGAACTCGGCCACACCGTCGGCCTTCATGGCCGACATCGGAAAGCCCGACGCGAGGATCACCTTGAGTTGCGGCCGCATGGCCTGGGCCTGGCGCGCCAGGTCGATGCCGCTCATTCCCGGCATCATGACGTCGGTAAACAGCACGTCGATCGCGCGGTCCTGCGCCAGCACGCCGAGCGCCTCCTGGCCGTCGTTGACGATGATGACTTCGTAGCCGAGGGTCTCGAACAGCGAGCCGGCCAGCAGGCCCAGTTCGACCTCGTCTTCGACGATGAGGACCAGTTCGGCCGCCTCGGCGCGGGCGGCGCCGCGCTCGGCGGCGGCGGCCGGCAGCAGCAGGCGGAAGGTGGTGCCTTGGCCCGGCGTGCTGGCGACGTCGATCATGCCGCCCGACTGCACGATGAAGCCGTGCACCTGGCTCAGGCCCAGGCCGGTGCCCTTGCCGACCGGCTTGGTGGTGAAGAAGGGATCGAAGACCCGCGCCAGCACCTCGGGCGGCATGCCTTCGCCGCTGTCGCGCACGATGATTTCGACATACTCGCCGTCGGTGAGCCCGGCCTGGCCGGCCAGGCGCCGGTTGGCCGACTCGATGACGATCTCGCCGCCGGCCGGCATGGCGTCGCGCGCGTTGACGATCAGGTTCAGCAGCGCCGCCTCGAAGCGCGCCTCGTCGATGTTGACGAAGTTGACCGTGGGCGCCAGGTGCAGGCGCAGGGTGATGCCGGCGCTGACGGCGCGCCGCAGCACGGTTTCGAAATTGGCGATCAGGGCGTTGAGGTCGTGCACCGACGGCGCCAGCGGCTGCTGGCGGGCGAAGGCGAGCAGTTGCTGGGTCAGGCCGGCGCCGCGTTCGACGGCGCGCTCGATGGTCTGCAGTACGGCGCGGTCGGGGCCGCTGCCGCCGCGCATCTGCAACACTTGCACCGCGCTCGAGATGATCGACAGCAGGTTGTTGAAGTCATGCGCGACACCGCCGGTGAGCTGGCCGATCGATTCCATCTTTTGCGACTGGAACAGTTCCTCGCGCGCCCGCTCGAGCGATTGCTGGGTGTCGCGCTTTTCGGTGATGTCGCGGGTGACCTTGGCAAAGCCGATCAGGCTGCCGTCGTCGGCGCGCAGGGCGTCGATCACCACGTTGGCCCAGAAGCGCGTGCCGTCCTTGCGCACGCGCCAGCCCTCGGCTTCGTAGCGGCCCGCGCTGGCGGCCTGGCGCAGGGCGTGGGCCGGCAGCGCGCGGGCCTGGTCCTCGGGCGTGTAAAAGCGCGAAAAGTGTTGGCCGACGATTTCCTCGGCCTCGTAACCCTTGATGCGGCGCGCGCCATTGTTCCAGTTGGTGACGATGCCGTCCGGCGAGATCATGTAGATGGCATAGTCGACCACCCCTTGCACGAGCAGGCGGAACTGCTGTTCGCTGGCGAACAGGGCGTCGTTGGCGCGCTTTTTGTCGGTGATGTCGCGGGTGATCTTGGCGTAGCCGAGCAGGGGGCCGTCGTCGCCGTAGACCGGGTCGATCACCACGCTGGCCCAGAACCGGCTGCCGTCCTTGCGCACGCGCCAGCCCTCGCATTCGAACTTGCCCTCGCGCCGCGCGGTCGCCAGGGCCTGGGCCGGCACGCCGGCCTGCTGGTCGGGCGGGGTGTGGAACATGGAAAAATGCTTGCCGATCACTTCGTGCGCCTGGTAGCCCTTGAAGCGCTGGGCGCCGGCGTTCCACGACACCACCGTGCCCTCAGGACTGAGCATATAGATGGCGTAGTCGCGGATCGAGGCGACCAGGCGGTCGGTGCTCATCAGGGAGGCGGGTGATTGGTCGGATTTCATGGTTTATTGGACAACTCGGGTGAGTATTGCACAACATCATCATAACCCAGGGGCCGCGCAGGCGCGGACTTCAAGCGTGCGCGGGGCGCCAAATAAGCGCCAAGGCTCTTGCCTGCGAGCCAGATAAATCCCATACTGCGCCATCCGGGCGCCGCGTCTTTCGGGCGGGCCCGCCTTTCCTTCTTCCCTGGAGCGCTATGCTAGCGGAAACCTTTTTGTTTGCAG
>JBDSTZ010000120.1:0-7779 GCA_039927975.1 Massilia sp.
TCGGATGGAACTGTTCCGGCGATGGATCTTCGGCCCAGCGATTCTCGGCCTTGATCAGGGCCACGGCGGGCGTATAGCCATCCTCAGCCTGTCCGCTGACATAGCCCATCGGCTTGTTGATCAGTACGGTTACGCGCTTGGACTGCTCGGCGGCTGCCTGGCGTTCCACGGTGATTTTTTGATGCGGCAGCACTTTGCTGCCCAGCTCGGAAATAACCACGCCATCGACGCGCACCCAGCCGCGTGCGATCCATTCATCGGCTTCGCGGCGCGATGACAGCCCCAGTTCGGACATGCGTTTGGACAGGCGGACGAATTCGGTCATGGAATACTTTGCAAAAAGAAGTGGAATCTAGACGCGCAGGGCGTCGAGCAAATCGGTTTCAAGCTGAATCTGGTTGCGCGCATTGTTGAGGGCGGCGCCGTCGACCAGGAACACGTCCTCGACCCGCTCGCCCAGCGTCATCACCTTGGCGGTGTGCAGGTTGATGCGGTAGCGGGTGAGCACGCTGGCGATCGAGTACAGCAGGCCGGTGCGGTCGTTGGCGGCGATCGACAGCAAATAGTACTGGCCGCGCTCGTCGGGGCGCAGGTCGACCGTCGGTGTGATCGGGAAGGTGCGCGACAGGCGCTACAGGCGTCCGCGCGAGGGCGCCGGCAGCGGCGCCTGCGAGTGCAGCAGTTCGCAGATCTCGTGCTCGATCAGGCTGATGATGTCGCGGTAATTCTTGGCGAAATTCTGCTCGGTGACCATGAAGGTGTCGAGCGCGTAGCCATTCTTGGTGGTGTGGATCTTGGCGTCGAGAATGCTGAAATTCTTGCGGTCGAAGTAGCTGCAGATGCGCGCGAACAGGTCGGGCTGGTCCTTCACGTAGACCGCCACCTGCAAGCCTTCGCCGATCGGCGCCAGGCGGCACTTGACGACCGGCTTGGCGCTGTCGATGCGGTCCCACAGCGAGCGGGTCTGCCAGGCGATGTCGGACGCCTCGTGGCGCAGGAAGTAGGCGATGTCGAGCTGGTTCCACAGCTTCTCGTGGGCATGGGCCGGCAGGCCGTACAGGCGCAGGGTGGCCAGCGCCTCTTCCTGGCGGCTCTTGAGTTCGCGGTCGGCCGAATGCGGCTCGCCGCCCAGCACACGCAAGGTCATGCGGTACAAATCTTCGAGCAGCTTGGCCTTCCAGGCGTTCCATACCTTGGGACTGGTGCCGCGAATGTCGGCTACCGTCAGCAGGTAAAGCGCGGTCAGGTGGCGCTCATCGCCCACCAGTTTGGCGAAGGCGGCAATGACGTCCGGGTCCGACAGGTCTTGCTTCTGGGCGACCTGCGACATCGTCAGGTGCTGCTCGACGAGGAACACCACCAGCTCGGTGTCCTCGCCTGACAGGCCATGGTCGGTGCAGAACTGGGTGGCGTCGACGATGCCGAGCTTGGAATGGTCGCCGCCACGGCCCTTGGCGATATCGTGGAACAGCGCGGCCACGTACAGCAGCCAGGCGTCGTGGAAGTTGGCGATCAGCTGGCTGCAGAACGGGTACTCGTGCGCGTGCTCGCTCATGGTGAAGCGCCGCATGTTACGCACGACCATCATGATGTGCTGGTCGACCGTGTAGACGTGGAACAGGTCGTGCTGCATCTGGCCGACGATGCCGCGGAAAGTCGGCAAGTAGCGGCCGAGAATGCTCATGTCGTTCATGCGGCGCAGCGCGTGCAGCAGGCCCGACGGCGCCTTCAGGATGCCGAGGAACAGCGACTTGTTGACCGGATTGGCGCGAAACGCCGCGTCGATCTTCAGGCGCCCGTGCCACAGGGCGCGGGTGGTGCGCGCGGTCATGCCCTTGATGTCCTGGCGCTGGGTCATCAGCAGGAAGATTTCCAGCATCGTCGACGGCTGCTTTTCAAACGTGTCATCGTCCTTGATGTCGATGAAGCCGTTGACCTCATTGAAGCGCTCGTTGATCGACACCACCGTGCACGGCTGGGGAAACAGCTGGGCTTCGATGTTTTGCAGCAGGATGGTGTTGAGCTGGGTGACGACCTTGGCGGCCCAGTAGTAGCGCTGCATCAGGTATTCGCTGGCGCGGCGCGCGTTGAGGCCCTCGCCGGTGGTCTTGAGGCCGAACGTTTCGGCGATCGGAGTCTGCACGTCGAACACCAGGCGGTCTTCGCGCCGCTTGGTGTGCAGGTGCAGGCGCACGCGAATGTCCTTGAAGGCGTATTCCTTTTCCATCAGCTGGCGCGCCTCGGTGCGCGTGATCAGGCCGCGCGTGGCCAGCTGGCTCCATGAATTGGCCAGGCCCGCGGCCTTGGCCACCCACAAGATCACTTGCAGATCGCGCAGGCCACCCGGGCTTTCCTTGCAGTTCGGCTCGAGCGAGAAGGCGGTGTCCTCGTACTTGGCGTGGCGCAGGCGCATCTCGGCCGTCTTGGCCTGGAAAAAAGCCTGCGGGTCCATCGCCGCCTGGTAGCGTCGCTCCATCTCGTTGAACAGGGCCTGGTCGCCGCTGACGAGGCGCGCTTCGAGCAGGCTCGTCTGCACCGTGATGTCGGCCTGCGATTCAGTCATGCACTCGTCGACGGTGCGGATGCTGCTGCCGATCTCGAGGCCCAGATCCCACAGCAGCTGCACCAGTTCCTCCAGCTTGGCCTGGGTGATCGCGGTGGCCGGCTCGCCCAGCAGAATCAAGAGGTCGACGTCGGAATACGGAAACAGCTCGCCGCGCCCGAAGCCGCCCACACCCACCAGCGCACTGTTGGGCGGCAGCCTGGCCGCCTGCCAGGCCTCGGTCAGGACCGCGTCGACACTCTGGCGCAGGCCGCGCAGCAGCTTCTCGGGCTTGCCGTCTTCCTGGAAAGCCGTGATGAGCTGCTGACGGTCCGCCTTGAGCTGCTGCTTGAGCAGATCGCGCGCCTGGTTTTTGGGGATCACTGCGGACATCGTGTGGCTACTCCTGGTCGCAGGCGTGGACGCGCCACGCTGCGGGTGACTGTGCGGCGGGATGCATGCGGCCTGCGTGCGGACGGGGATCAGCCGGGTGGCCGGGGCGCCGGCGCTCAGGCCGCCACAGCCTGGGGCTGCTTGCCGACGATCGCCGGCGGCGGCGGCGTGCCGGCCGAGGTGGTCAGCACTTCGTAGCCGGTCTCGGTGACCAGGATGGTATGCTCCCACTGCGCCGACAGGCTGCGGTCCTTGGTTTTGATGGTCCAGCCGTCGCCCATTTCGCGGATGTCGCGGCGGCCGGCGTTGATCATCGGCTCGATCGTGAAGATCATGCCCGCCTCGAGCTTGTCGAGCGTGCCGGGACGGCCGTAGTGCAGCACTTGCGGCTCTTCGTGGAACACGCGGCCGATGCCGTGGCCGCAGAATTCGCGCACCACGCTGTAGCCGTGCTTTTCTGCGTGCTGCTGGATCACGTGGCCGATGTCGCCCAGGAAGGCGCCCGGTTTGACCTTCGAGATGCCCAGCCACATGCACTCGTAAGTCACGTCGGACAGGCGCTTGGCCAGGATCGACGGCTCGCCGATGAAGAACATGCGGCTGTTGTCGCCGTGGAAACCGTCCTTGATGACGGTGATGTCGAGGTTGACCACGTCGCCGTTCTTGAGCAGCTTGTCGCCCGGGATGCCGTGGCAAATCACATCGTTGACCGAGGTGCAGATCGACTTGGGGTAGGGCGTGTAGCCGGGCGGGCAGTAGTTGAGCGGGGCGGGAATTGTGCCCTGCACGTTGACCATATATTCGTGGCACAGGCGATCGAGCTCGCCCGTGGTGACGCCCGCCTTGACGAAGGGGGTGATGTAGTCGAGCACTTCGGCGCCGAGCCGGCCGGCCACGCGCATGCCTTCGATTTCTTCGGGAGTCTTGATGGAGATGGAGGACATAATGGGTCGCAATCGGCAAAAACGGTGAGAACCTCGGATTCTTGCCATTATAAGGGAAGTGCGCGGCGTATTGCCGTCGCCATTCGATTTGCATGGTTGGCATGAAGGTGGTCCTCCCGATGGACTCTCGATCCGCCATTCTCATGGCTTCGCCAGCCGCCGCTCGCCAGTCTTCATCACGCTAGTCTCCCGTTTGCTTAGCCCTCGCTTGCTAGCCTCATGCGCGCCAGGCTCCTGCGCGCCAACCTCCTCATGCGCGCCAGGCTCCTGCGCGCTAAGCTGCTCTGGCGCGCCAGGCTCTTCGCGCTGACCTCTTTATCGCTGGCCTGGCGCTCGCGAACCTGTCGCTCGCCTGCCTGCCGCGCCAGGCGCGTGTTCGTCAACCTTCGCTCGCTAGCCTCCCTTGAGCACGGGGTCGATCAGGTCGAATTCCGGGTCGAAGCCATCCTTCCAGCTGCTGGTGGAGGTCAGGCCCAGATCGTCGATGTGCGCGGCCAGCCAGCGCTCGGCGGTGGCGTGGCCAGCGTCGTGCAGCCAGGCGAGAAAGGCGGCCGAAGCGTTGCCCTTGCCGACCACGCCGAGCGGCGCCATCAGTTCGTCGTCGCGCAGCAGGTGCATGTGGACGGTCTGGTAGCCGGAGGCGGCGGCCTGTTCCGGGCGCAGGCGCGAGAGCAGTTTGTTGACCGCGTGGATGGCGTTCATTTCGAGAATGAGCGGGGCGTTGCCGCCGATATCGTTGAGGCGGTCGAGGATTTCGCGCGCGCTGCGCGGCGCGGTGCTGATTCGCCGTGGATTGACGGTGACGACGATCATGTCCTGGGCCGTGCTGACGAGCGGCGCCAGGGCGGGATTGCCCATGAATGCGCCATCCCAGTAGACTGCGCCGTCAACCTGCACAGCCTGGAAATTGGTCGGCAGCGCCGCCGAGGCCAGCAGGCTGTCGATGCTGATGTCGGGCTGGGTAAACACGCGCCGCTTATTGGTATTGACGTTAGTGGCGCAGACGTGCAGGGCGGGCCCGCCGCCGCGATTGAGCGCGGCCAGCGCCGGCGCCGGCAGGAATTGCTGCAGCAGCGGCGCCAGCGGATTGCTGTAGAACGGTGCGTCGTAGGGGGAGAGCACCAGCGATACCATTTCGTAAGCGATGGCGGCGGGGCTCCAGTCGATGTTCCAGGTTGGCACGAAGTTGGGGAAATAGTTTTGCACCGTGCCGCCCAGGAGCGGATTGCCGCTGTAAAAAGCTTGCTCGGCGAGGGCGCCCCAGAAGTCGGTCAATAGTTGCTGGCTGCGTTTGGCGTTGTCGGCCTGGCGCCCTTCCTCGCCGAGCCCGGCGGCGCACAGCGCAGCATTGATGGCGCCGGCGCTGGTGCCGCTCAGGGCGGCAAACTCGAGGCGCCCGGCGCCCACCTCGTCGAGCAGACGGTCGAGTACGCCCCAAGTGAAGGCGCCGTGCGCGCCGCCGCCCTGCAAAGCCAGTGAAACCCGGTGTGGCATGAATACTCCTTGTTTTGTTGCCTGCGCGATAATGTTGCGACTATGTCGCGAGCCGGGACGGCCGCAGGGTGGCGACCCGCTCAATACCCATCTTGGGTGGTGGGGACGGCAGCCATTTGACCTTGCTCAAGCGTTCGAGTCGCGTGCGCGCAAGGCGGGCTGAGCAGAAAGTAATGTTTTTATGGCAGATGGGCAAAAATACGGGTTCAAGAAAAACCTGGGGGCAGAACCGATCGCATGTATTGGGCTGCCGCATTGCGCCTGGCGCGGCGCGCAGGAGGTGATTCGACTGCTGAGTAGTCCCCGGCGGGCTTGAATCATTATGCAAAAGCGGTTAGAATCTCGGGTTGCTTGAATTCGCTTTTAAGCAAGCTTGTCAGAGTTTTTAAAATTATTGTTAAATCGCGAGTCCGGTCGCAAAGGGTGCCTCATAGGTGACTGACCGGATTCCAGACCCAACCCTGGAGAATTACAATGTCCGTAACAATGCGTGAAATGCTGGAAGCCGGTGTCCACTTCGGTCACCAAACCCGTTTTTGGAACCCAAAAATGGCGCCGTTCATCTTCGGCCACCGCAACAAGATCCACATCATCAATCTCGAAAAGACGATGGGTATGTATCAGGAAGCGATGAAGACGATCAAGCAGGTCGCCTCCTCGCGCGGCACCATCCTGATGGTCGGCACCAAGCGCCAGGCCCGCGACATCATCGCCGCTGAAGCGCAACGCGCCGGCGTGCCTTACGTCGACCAGCGCTGGCTCGGCGGCATGCTGACCAACTTCAAGACCATCAAGACCTCGATCAAGCGCCTGAAGGATATGGAAGCCCAGATCGAAGACGGTTCGGTCGAGAAGCTGTCGAAAAAAGAAGGCCTGATGTTCCAGCGCGAGATGGTCAAGCTGCAAAAGTCCATTGGCGGCATCAAGGAAATGGGCGGCGTGCCTGACGCGATCTTCGTCGTCGACGTCGGCTACCACAAGGGCGCGATCACCGAAGCCGGCAAACTGGGCATTCCAGTCATCGGCGTGGTCGACACCAACCACTCGCCAGAAGGCGTGACCCACGTCATCCCAGGCAACGACGACTCGTCGAAAGCGATCCAGCTGTACGCCCGCGGCGTCGCCGATGCGATCCTCGAAGGCCGTGCCAACGCCAGCAACGAAATCGTCGAACTGGTCAAGCAGTCGAGCGACGACTTCGTCGAAGTGTCCGAGCAGGCATAAGGCGCGCGGCGGACATTTCCGCCGCAGCTGCAAAAAAGGGGTGGCGTTGCGCTCCCCCTTTTTTTTAAACCGGAATACCGAATACCCTTGGCAACTCTCGGCGCGCCCGCAGGCGGCGCGCGAGTCCCGAATCATATTGAGGAGAAACACATGGCAGCGATTACAGCAGCGATGGTAGGCGAACTGCGCGGCAAGACCGACGCACCGATGATGGAATGCAAAAAGGCGCTGACCGAAGCCGAAGGCGATATGGCCCGTGCGGAAGAGATCCTGCGCGTCAAGCTGGGCGGCAAGGCCTCCAAAGCGTCGTCGCGTATCACCGCCGAAGGCGTGGTCTCGGCCTACATCGCCGGCAACGTTGGCGCCCTGCTCGAGATTAACAGCGAAACCGACTTCGTCGCCAAGAACGATGACTTCCTGGCACTGGCAAGCAACGCCGCCCGCCTGGTCGCCGAGCACAATCCGGCCGACGTCGCCGCCCTGCTGGCCCTGCCACTCGACGGCAAGACCCTCGACGAAGTGCGCGCCGCCCTGATCGGCAAGATCGGCGAGAACATGTCGATCCGCCGCTTCCAGCGTTTCGAAACCACCGGCAAGCTCGCTTCCTACCTGCACGGCACCCGCATCGGCGTGATGGTTGAATATGACGGCGCCGACGAGCAAGTTGGCAAGGATGTCGCTATGCACATCGCCGCCATGAAGCCAGTGTCGCTGTCGGCTGACCAGGTGCCTGCCGAGCTGATCGAAAAAGAGCGCTCGGTCGCCGCCCTGAAAGCCCAGGAAGATGCTGACGTCGCCGCTGCTGCCGGCAAACCGGCCCAGTCGCCGGAAATCCTGGCCAAGCGCCTCGAAGGTTCGGTCCAGAAGTACCTGAAGGAAGTGTCGCTGCTGAACCAGGCGTTCGTGAAGAACGACAAGCAGTCGATCGAGCAAATGCTCAAGGCGAACAACACCACCGTGAAAGCGTTCACGATGTATGTGGTGGGCGAGGGCATTGAAAAGAAACAAGACGACTTCGCTGCCGAAGTGGCTGCGCAAATGGCTGCCTCGAAGCAGTAAGTTGGAAAGCGGGCCGCAAGGCCCGTTTTTTTAATCCGACGTCTCCGGCAGCGCCGGCGCTGGCGGCAGTAGTACCGAAGGGTGAAATCGGAATCTTCTGGCCGATAGCCGGAAGCTCGATCA
>JBDSTZ010000121.1:0-13724 GCA_039927975.1 Massilia sp.
CACGCTCCAGGCCACCGATGGTCATGTCGTCGTCGTGACCGGCGTGCGCCGGGCCGCGCAAACGGCGCAAAAGATCAAACAGGATGCCGACAACGTCATCGATTCGATCGTCGCCGACGATATCGGCAAGTTCCCCGATACCAACGTGGCGCAGACCCTGGCGCGCGTCAGCGGTATCCAGGTCCGGCGCGACGGCGGCGAAGCGAATTCGGTGCTGATCCGCGGCTTGCCCGGTATTTCAACCCTGCTCAACGGCCGTGAAATGTTCACCACCACCGGCCGCTATATCCAGCTGGCCGACATCCCGTCGACCATGCTGCAGCGCGTGGATGTCTACAAATCGCAGAGTGCCGAATTGCTCGAAGGCGGGATCGCCGGCGTGATCGACGTGCGCACCAATCGTCCCTTCGACTTCAAGGGCGCCACCGCCAGCGCGATCGTCGGCGCGCGCAACCAGGACAAGGCGCACCGCACTGATCCGGAAGCGAGCGCCTTGTTCTCGAACCGCTGGAAAACCGGCGCCGGCGAGTTCGGCGCGCTGGTCGGCCTGTCGTATGTGAAGAGCGATTATTTCGAAGAGCGTAGCTTCCAATCGTTCCCGATCTCGAAAGAATGGCTGTGGCCGAACGCGACCGGTCCGGATGTCCTCGGCCTGCAAACCATTTGGGGCCGGCGCCAGCGCACGGCGGCCAATTTCGCCGCGCAGTACCGTCCGAACAGCGATCTGGAAATCTATGCCGAAGGACTGGCGTCCCACTTCGAAGGCAACGATCAGACCGACCTGCTGGTCGGCTTTCCCTTCTGGGCCAGCGCCAGCAGCGCGACGAAGATTCCCGGTTCCAACGAGGTCGATACGGCGACCTCGCAAAATGCCAACACCATCCTGTCGACCCAGGCCCGTCTCTCGGACAACAAGACCTCCCAGGTGGCTGTTGGCGCCAAGTGGCGGCTGACGCCCAACCTGCGCCTGACGTCCGAACTGGCGCGCACCGACTCGAAATACGTCTGGCAAAATCCGATCCTCGACGTGATGATCAACATTCCCAATGCGTACGGCAAGACCAATGTCGATGGCGGGGCGTATGTGAAGTACAGCGGCATCGATATCGGCAATCCGGCCAACATCAACCTGTTGCAGCTGTTCGACCGCTACGGCAACGACAAGGGCGGTTCCACCGACTTCCGCTCCGACGTCAGCTTCACGCCGGCGAGCGACGGCCTGTTCAAGGAATTCCTGGCCGGCGTGCGCGCCAACCACCGCACCGCCGAATCGATCAAGTCGTTCGAGGGTAGCGTCGCGGCGCCGAACAATCTCAAGGCGTCGACGTTGCCTGGCATGACCTGCACCACGCCGACGATGTCGCGCGATTACGGCACGCAGAACTGGTACACGCCCTGCGCCGCCTACCTGATCGACAGTACCGCGGCGGTTCGCCAGGCGGTGACCGGCAACCCGGCCGCCAAAGGTCTCGATCCCGGCTCCTTCTTCAAGGACGTCGAAAAGAATTACTCGATGTACGTGACGGGAAAAATCGGTTTCGACGCCGGTCCGGTGCCGGTCGAAGGTGTGTTCGGGGTGCGCGTGACCAAAACCGATTCCGACCTGATCGGCAAGAGCCAGGTCAATGGCCAGTACGTCGATACCCCGGTCGGCGCCAGCGGCACCGATGTGCTGCCGAGCGCCAGCTTCAAGGCGAAACTGCCGCATGACCTGGTCGGCCGCGTCGCCTACGCCAAGACGCTGACCCGTCCCAATTTTGCCCAGCTCAACCCGGGCACCGCGTATGTCGCGGCCAATGGCACCACGGTGCAAGCGACGGCGGCAGGCGGCAATCCGAACCTTCAGCCGTTCACCGGGCAGAACCTGGATGTGGCGCTGGAATGGTACTTCGCGCCAACCGGCATGCTGACTGGAACCGTGTTCCGGCATAACTTCGACGGGTACATCATCAACAAAACCGTGCCCGAAGTCTTCCAGGGCATCAAATACGACACCAGCCGTCCGTTCAACACGGACAAGGGCCACCTGCAGGGTCTGGAAGTGTCTTATCGCCAGTTCTTTGACCGGCTGCCGGGCTGGCTGGGTGGCTTCGGTATGGAGGCCAACGTGAGCTACATGGAAGGGGGCCTGACCTCGTCGATCGTTCCCGGATTGCAGGGCAAGCCGTTCAGCGGCATGTCGAAGAACTCGTACAACCTGGTCGGCCTGTATGAAAGGGCGGGTGTGTCGGCGCGCCTGGCTTACAACTGGCGCTCGAAGTTTGTCCAAGTCTATGGCGATCACCCGAGCAATTCAGGCACGGCGCCGGCACGCGACCTGATCGCGGCGCCGCTGTCGAGCCTGGACGGGTCGCTGAGCTACAAATTCACCCCGAATCTGTCGGTGAACCTGACCGGCACCAACCTGCTGAACTTCCAGTATGTCGACTACTGGGATAACCAGGCCCTGTATCCGCGCGATACCCGTCGCTATGACCGCACGGTTGGCTTGTCGCTGAACTGGAGGAATTGAGCGCCGGAGCGGTCTCGCTTGATCGCTCCACACTAGTCCTTGGCACCGCCAGCAATGGCGGTCTTTTGGCAGCTTCGGCTGCCGTTTTTTATGTGCGCCCAACAAGTCATCGCGCTCGATCAAGGCCGAGTACGCCGAGCTGCGGCGCCACAAGCGGCAAACAGTTGGCCAAAATCGCCGGTGCCTGAATCGATGCGCACGCACCTGCCGAAAGGTGAGGCGGGAATCGGCGGCATTGAGTACGATGGTCTGAACAGAACACTCGGTTGTCACTTGACAGCCGAGCTAGTGACACTCCCGGGAACCCGGCAACCATGGACCTGCCTTGCTGGGCGTTGTGAACAATTGCACCACGCACCGCAAGCAGCGCGAGGCTGAAGACGATGCCAAGGAGTAGCACAATGGAATATATCTTCACCTTGAAATACCTTGCCCGCGAAATGCTTGAGGCGCGTGCGGCTGCGGTTGGCGAACACGTAGGCGGTGCCGTCGCAAGGTGGCAGCCCCGGCGCCTGCTGCACATGCAGCGATAGGCCATCGATGCCGGTGCGCATATCCAGCGCTTGCGTGGCCAGCCACCACGTCTCCGTCTGAAGCTTCATGCCAAGGCGCGTACAGACGTTACTGGGAACACGCTTACGATCGAATCGACCCGATCACTCTTGAAAAACCATCCGCCCTTCACCAGTCTTGCACTGCGATTCGCGGCGGCGCCCAGCCAGCCTCCCGACGACTTGCGGACCAGTTGATGTTTACCCGCTTGACAGCTCCCGGACGCCGGCGACCGGACGTGCTTGGCGGTCTGGCGGAACAAGACACCAAGATCACCGGCGCGGCGAGCGTAACTGCGACGCGCGCCCCGGTCGACAAGCGCGCCTGGCGGTGACCGGCTTTGGCATGCCGGCAATACCACATGAACGTGCAGGGGAGGGGCGGCACACTCTGTGACAGCGCTCCACGCGCCACCGTCGCATGCATCAATGGCATAGTGACAGACGGCATGCCATGCTGTACATTGCGATTCCTGAGGACTGCCGCCGCGCCGGGGCCCGGCGGACTCGCCGCTGTCCGGCCATCCAACTTATATCTTTATGCACGCGTTATATTCAAAGGCACTGCTGCGGCTGGTCCTGCTGCTCGGTATGAGTATCCTGATCGGGTTTCTGTGCGTCAGCCGCAGCTACCACCGCGTGCCCTTGTTCGAGCAAGAAGATTTTTCCTGGAAGTTGCGCACGCATAGCTCCAAAGACGCGACGGACCTGAACGCGCGTGTCGATGCCGAGCGCCTGATCGTGGAATATGTTCTGTCGGGGAGCGATCCCAATTCCTATGTGACAACCGGACTGCTTTTCAGAGACCGCAGCGGCAAGCCGGCATTGTTCGACTGGTCCAGGTTCGGCAAGATCAGTTTCGAGGCGCGCTGCTTCCCCGCCGGTACCATCCGGGTCGGCCTGGCCACCTTCGATGACAAGCTGTCCAAACTGGACGAACTGATGACCTACCGCTTGCCAACGGCATACGTCAGCTGCAATCCGGACGGTGCCCGCGTTGAACTCGACCTGACCCATTTGACCGTTCAGCAATGGTGGCTCGCCTTGAACAAACTGGACCCCTCCGACTTGGGCTACTCGCTGGCCAAGGTCGGGCTGATTGAAGTGACCACCAGCCATGCGAGCCGCGTCGGCACCCCGTCGCGTATCGAAATCGCCGGCATCGCATTGCACGAGCGAAAATACGGCTACCTGTATTTTTACGCCGCGTTCCTGATACTGGCCTGGGCCTGGTTCGCGTTCTGGTGCGTCAAGCAGTACGCGGTGGCCCTGGCCAACGACTTGCACGGCCGGATGCAGAAAGACCTGCCGCTGGTGGCGTACCAGCAGCTGACCCTGGAGCCGCACCGGGAAAGGGAAAAATCGGCCATTTTGAGGTTGCTGGCGACGCGGTATGCGGATTCGGAACTGGATCTGGACACCGTGGTCTCGGAAACCGGTGTCAACCGCAACAAGGTGAACGACATATTAAAGGCGGAAATGGGGTATACCTTTATTGGTTACCTGAACAAGCTCAGATTGACCGAGGCATCGCGCCTCTTGGTGGAAAAAACCAGCGCCAGTATTGCGGAAATCGCCTATTCGGTCGGATATAAGAATTCCTCGTATTTCAATAAGCTCTTCAAGGAAGAATACGAATGCACGCCCAAGGCATTCCGCGAAGCATGCAAAAAGGAAACGCGGAAGCTGCCGTCATGATGTCCCTGTTTCGCCGGCGGCCCTGGACGCGGCCGCATTCATAGTTCCACCCGCCGGCGCCGCCACGCGCGCCCGGATCGGCAAGCTGGCGCGAACAGATGCGCCGATGTGCTTCGTAAAGCCCCATTCTTCATCTGGTAGCGCCTGGCGTAGCGCGCTCCCCGATTCAGCCTTCGTCACCCCGTCTCCCGCTCCGGCGGCTGGCGGCCCGTGGCGCTCAGTGCGTCCAATCCGATACGCCCGGCTCCTGATTATCCGATGAAACGTGTGCAACTGATCGGTCTGCGTGCTGCTTCGGCAATGCGATAGGGCGCCATTTAGCGCGCCATGGCGGGTCGCCGGCACGGGCCGGCGGGAGCAAAAAGACAGCGCCGAAACAACACCGAAATACCGCGAATGGTGAAGATATTACACGCTGCAAATAATGGTATTGATGCTGCACTTACACGCATTCGTCTCGCGGCGCCGGCGACCCGGTCGCCGGCGCAGAGGTGGCGGCTGGCGCGCACAGCGGCCCCGTTGAGCAATCAATAACAAAATCTGCACCAGTGCGGATTCCAGTCGTGCAGAATTTTTGCGCGAGGCCGTCAAGCCCGGCGCGGGCCCATTTTGGCCAGTATTTTTGCCCGAATATTCGGTCTACACTCCGCCCAACTGCTGGACAGGTGGCCTGCTCCCGGTCCTGCAAACGAAGGCCGGACTGTCAACGAACAGGACGCCAAAAAATAAAACTGGAGAAGCCATGAATGCAGTAAAGCGCAGCGTACTGACGCTTGCAGCGCCGGCGACCGCGCCGGTGTTCGCGGCCGTGACGTGGCGGGCTATGCCGCTGGACAAAACGTTACCAACGTACGCGGCCCGGTGCTGACAGCAGCGGCGGTGGACCCGCACGCCACCTTCAAGCAAAACGCTGTGATCGCCCGCGATGTTCGCGGCGCAGGCGCTCGAGCGCAGATTCATACCTGACGCTCGTTCCGCGCACGCCGGTGCTTGGGCGGAGGCGAATTTCACCTTGTCGGCGGCGGTGCCGGTGGCAAGCAACTTGTAGTAAACGCAACAGAGAGGAAGCATACATCATGAGGGGACCACAAAAAATGAGATTCCAGCTTACGGCTGTCGGGCTGGCCTGTGCTGTGTTGGTGGCGGGCTGCGGAGGTGGTAGTAACGAAGGCGCCGATGGCGGGATCGCGCAATCGGTTTCCTTCCTGTTCCCGGGCGGGGAGATGGTGGCGGCGCCGCCGAACATCGCGACCGTCGCGCTGAAGGCCACGGCCAGTTCCGGCGGGCCGATTACCTACGTGTCGAACACCCCGACCGTCTGCACCGTCAGCGGCTCCACGGCGTCGCTGCTGAAGGCGGGCCAGTGCTCGATTAATGCCAACCAGGCCGGGGGGGATGGCTTCGCCCCAGCCTCGGCGCGTCAAATTTTCGTCATTCCCAGGCAGCCGTCGCAAGTCCTCTTCATGAACCCTGGGTCGCAGCCGCTGGACGCGCAGCCGCTGACGCTGGAGGTAAGTTCCAGCGTCGCCTCCATCGCCCCCGTCTTGACCAGCAGCACGCCAACGGTGTGTACCGTCAGCGGAACCACGCTCACCAAGCGCGCCGATGGGCTGTGCACCCTCACCGCCACGGTGGACGGCGGCGATATCTATGAGACGTCGAAAGTGGAAACGACCATACCGATCGGCAGCGCCAAGGCGCCCGAGATCACGTTCTTGAGCGGCTACAAACCTGACTCGCTCACCTTCGACAGGAACTATTTTGCACAAACCAACGAGGGCGGGAGAGTTGTTTCAAACGGCGGCAGTAGTGAGACCGATTGGTGGTGTGACGGCCGCTGCGCGACAAGCATTTCGGCCGACGGCAGCAGCTTGAGCGATACCTACACCTGGGACAAACCGTTGCCCCACACCGACGGAGCCTGGTGGCGGGTGTGGACGGAAATGGACGTGTACGCGCCAAAAGTATCGTTTTTGGTTGACGGGATTCAGGATGGGGGCACGCGCATTGGCGCCCAGAAGGCGCTGAACTTCACCCTCTCGGAGAACCAGGAATGGTTCGATGCGGGGGATAGAAACGTCGAAATCGACCTGTTCCTCGGCCATTACGTCAAAAAAGCGAATGGCGACAACTGCCACGTCAAGCTGCGGACAAATCTCCTCCCCACTTCCCCGGCCGCGACGAAATACAGTCTCAATCTCAAGGAATTCAGCGTCGAGGAGAAGTGCGAGCTGACCGATCTGGACGTCTGGAAAGAGCTGCAAACCTATCCGATCGTCTTTATCCGGTTCGCCCCGGGGGCCGGCAACAGGTCGGTGCAGAGTACGACCGCTGCGGCGCCGAGTTACCCGACCAAGTTCACGCTGAGCGGGCCGATCACCTTCCAATAATTGCGCATGACCATTTACTGCCCGCGCCCGGCGCGGCAGGCAGCCAAAACAACTAATAGGATTAAGGACAGCGATAATGAGGACAATTGGAACAATGATTAAGCGCAAACCCGTGAGGATGACTGCGCTGGCGCTCGCGGCGGCGCAGCTCGCGGCGCTCTACAGCGGCGCCGCGCAGGCGCAAACGGCGCCTGAGGCACCGATCGCCAAGGGCGAGGAGGCCGTGACCGTGGTCGTGACCGGCCAGCGCGCGGCCTTTCAGTCGGCCGCCAAGCTCAAACAGAATGCCGAGGAGGTCATCGACGGCGTCGTCGCCGAGGATGCCGGCAAGCTGCCCGACAAGTCGATCACCGAGGTGCTGCAGCGGGTCGTCGGCGTGACCATGGACCGCAACCGCTCGCGCGGTGACCCGGAGCATTTTTCGGTCGAGGGGTCCGGCATTTCGGTGCGCGGCCTGACCTGGGGTTCGTCCACCTTGAACGGCCGCGAATCGTTCTCGGCCGGCTGGCCTGGACGCGAATTGAGCTGGGGTGACATTCCGTCGGAACTGATGTCCGCGGTGGTCGTGCACAAGAACCCGCCTGCCGAGTTGATCGAAGGCGGCGTCAGCGGCCAGGTCGACTTGCGTACCGCGCTGCCGTTCGACTACAAGGGCGATAAGTTCGCGGTATCGACCTACCTGAACTACAACGAGCTCGGAAGCCAAAAATCGCCCGCCGTCTCCGGCCTGGTCTCGCATCGCTGGGAAAACGACTTCGGCCAATGGGGTGCGTTGCTCAACTTGTCCGGCAACCGGACCAATACCCACAACGACACGGTGCAACTTGACGCCTACTTCCCGCGCACCGACATCGTCGCCGGACAAACCGTCTGGGTACCCAAATCGGCCTCGTGGCGCACCAACCTCGGTGCGAACGACCGCGCCGGGGTGTATGCCGCGCTGCAGTGGAAGAAGGGGGGGCTCCAGTCGGCACTGACCTATTTCCACTCCGGCTACAAGGAAGCCGGCACCGAGAACGCCCTGTACACGGGGGTGGACGACACCTACAACACCAAGCTCGGCAACCCGGTGTTCAAGGATGGCATCCTGCAGTCGGGCACCTACACCTATCCGTTAGGCAAGGGCTTAAATAATTTCGTGGACGGCGGTCTGGGCTTCCATTCCAACCAAACCTATTACGAAAGGCGCTCGCAAACCCGCGAGATCGCCTGGAACGCGAAGTGGAATATCGACGAGCGTTGGGCGTTCCAGAACGACCTGCAGTGGGTCCACGCCACCAACAACGAAGAGAACCGCAACATCACCCTGGCCACCTTCGTGCCGAGCATGCATGTCGACCTGAGCAAGGATATCGGGGAGGTCTCGTTCGACGACAAGACCACAGCGTTCCTGCGCAATCCGGCCAACTACTACCTGGATGTGCTGGCGCCGAGCGCGAGCAAGGCGGACGCCGACCTGTACGCGTGGAAGACCGACGTTCGCTTCAAGTTCGACCACCCGGTCATGCGCGACCTGCGCTTCGGCTTGCGCGCGACCAGGCGCACGGCGGACCGCCTCAGGGCGAGCGGCTCTGATTGGGCCATCGTCTCGCGGCCATGGGAAGTCACGCAAACGGGCACGCCGGGGCAGCCGGCCTCCCTGGCCGACCGCAAAGCGCCAGTTCCAGGTCATCCAGGTTGGGAGGTGGGTGGGGATCGCGCCAATTTGACTTACCTGAACGATCCGACGGTCGCAGCCCTGGTGCCGACCAGCCTTTTCACCTACAACAACTTCTTCAACGGCAAGGTCCCCAATCCGGGTGCCCTGGTGGCGCCGAGCCTGGCCATGGTGAAGGACTATCCCAACGCCTACGTGCAGGCGGTGCCTGTGATCAGGAAGCTTCAATGCGAACAGGGCAACGCGGCTTTCCAGCGCAACGTCGACTGCGACAAACTGGATGACCTCCCTTACCAACCGCTGGTCTTCGGCGAAGATCCGTCCAAGGCGTCCAGCCAGTCGGAGTCGACCCAGGCCGCCTACCTGATGGCGCGCTTCGGCTTCGACGATTGGCGCTACCCGGTCGAGGGCAGCCTCGGCGTGCGCGTGGTCCGCACCAACACCATGGCCTACGGCCACACCGTGTTCGTGCCGCCGAAGTACGACGCCGGCTCGCCGAAGTCGGTGCCGCAGTTTGCCCCGATCGACGAGCCGATCATCGCAGGCCGCAGGGCCGTCGACGTGCTGCCGAGTCTTAACCTGAAGATGGAAATCACCCCCCAGTTGCAAGCGCGTTTCGCGTTCGCCAAGTCGATGTATCGGCCGAGCTTTCAAGACTTGAACGAGTACGTCAGGCTGTGGGTGGATACGATCACCTTAACCGACGGCACCATCCAGCAAGTCAACTACAGGGGTGAAAACCAGGGCAACTCCCAGTTGAAGCCGACCAAGGCGAACAGCTTCGACGCGACGCTCGAATGGTATCCGGGCAACGGCTCGTCGCTCACGGCAGCCCTTTTCCACAAGCGCGTGACCGACATCATCCTGAGCTCGGCCTATACCCGCGACTACGTGAACACGGGCGGCCTGCCGCAAACCTTTGTGATCACCACGAAGGACAATGCGGCCGACGGGAAGGTGACCGGACTGGAGCTCGCTGGGCAGACCTACTTCAATCACGTGCCGGCGTTGGCGAACCTGATGCCGGAATGGGCCAAGGGTTTCGGCGCCTCGGCGAACTACACCTACATCAAGAGTAGTCAGACGCTGCACCATCCGTTCAATCTGAAGTACTGCCCGTCCGCCAGCTCGTTCAACAACGGTTCCTTGAACTTGCTTGGCTGCGACACCAATGGCATGCCGTTCACCGAGATGCCCTTGCAGTATTTGTCGAAGAACGCTTTCAACGTCATGTTCTTCTACGACAAGGGGCCGTTCTCGATGCGCCTCGCCTACAGCTGGCGCAGTCGTTTCCTGCAGGGCGTGAGCACCAACGGCACGCAGGGCCAGGACGCCACCAGTTCCGATCCGGCCCGGGCGACCGAAGGCGTCGACGGGAAGGCGCCGCGCGACGTGGGCTGGGGCTTGCCGACCTGGCAGGAAGCGACCGGACAGCTGGACTTCGGCGCCGACTATCGGTTCGGCGAGCATGTCCAGCTCAGTTTCAACGCAAGCAATGTCTTGGATAACGTCGTTAAGCAGACCCAGCAGCAGGGTATCGGCAACATGGGCCGCGCCTGGTTCGAGCCCGGCCGCAGTTATCGCCTGGCCTTGCGTTACACGTACTAAGACGATGCTGGCGGCGAACCCGGACTAAGCCGCCCGCCTTGTTCCGACATCGGGTCCATCGCCGGCCAGGCGCGATGGACCTTCAGTTGTCTCCTGCCGCGTTGCCGGTAGTTTCAGGGACGGCTCCGGCCGTCCCTTTTTTTATTTGTATGGGGTGACTATGGCAGACAACGCCATTCGAACAATCGTCATCGTCGGCGGCGGCACCGCCGGCTGGATGACCGCCGCGCCGTTGGCGCTCAAGCTGCCCAAGACGTGCGAGGTCGTGCTGGTCGAGTCGCCGCAGATCGGCACCGTCGGCGTCGGCGAAGCAACGCTTCCGACCCTGCGCCATTTCAATGCCGCCCTGGGCCTGGACGAAGCCGATTTCGTCAGGAAGACGCAGGCGACCTTCAAGCTCGGCATCGAATTCAAGGATTGGGGCCAGGTCGGCAACCGGTTTTTCCACGGCTTCGGCGATTTCGGCCCGGCCATCGACAACCGCCCGGCGTTCATGTACTGGCTGCGCCAGTCGCGCGTGTTCAAGGACATGCCGTCCTACGAGGAGTGGTCGATGGCGACCATGCTGGCGCGAAGCAACCGCTTCATGCTGCCGCAAGACGACCTGCCAACGATCACCGACTCGTTCAACTACGCCTACCATTTCGACGCCGGACAATATGCCGCCTATTTGCGCGACTACGCCATGCGACGCGGCGTCAAGGGTATCAAAGGCATGATCGAGCACGTCGAACAGCACCCCGAGACCGGCTTCATCACCGCCCTCAAGCTCAGTGACGGGCGCCGCGTGGAAGGCGACCTGTTTGTCGATTGCTCGGGTTTTCGCGCTCTGTTGATCGAAGGCGTGTACCAGGCCGGCTACGACGACTGGAGCGCCATGCTGCCGTGCAACAGCGCGCTGGCCGTGCCATGCGCCAAGGTCGAACCGTTTACGCCTTACACCACCTCGACGGCCAGGGGCGCCGGCTGGACCTGGCGCATCCCGCTGCAGCACCGCACCGGGAACGGCCATGTCTATTGCGACGGCTTCACCACCGACGAGGAGGCCGGGCGCGTTCTGCTCGAAGGTCTCGACGGCGAGCCCTACGGCGAGGCGCGCCAGTTGCGCTTCACCACGGGCCGGCGGCGCAAGTCCTGGGTCAAGAACTGCGTCGCCATCGGCCTCTCGGGCGGCTTCCTCGAACCGCTCGAATCGACCAGCATCAACTTCATCGAAAATGCGGTTGGCTGGCTGATCCAGTATTTCCCCCATCGCGAATGCCGTCCCGAACTGGCCGACGAGTTCAACCGCCTGACCGCGCAACGCTACGAATACGTACGCGACTTCATCATCCTGCACTACAAACTCACCGACCGGACCGATTCGGCATTCTGGCGCTACTGCGCCAATATGCCGATTCCCGATACGCTCAAGCACCAGATCGAGATGTTCCGCGAAACCGGGCGCGTCATCGTCTACGATCCGCAGTGCTTCACCGAGCCGTCCATGGTCTCGTTGCTGATGGGGCTGGGTATGGTGCCCAAGCGGGACGACCCGCTGATCGAGAACTTCCAATTCGACCAGTTGCTGGGGCATCTGGCCAGCCGGCGCGACGCCATCGCGCAGGTGGTCGAGGCGACGTCCGAGCACGGCGAGTACATCGCCCGGCACTGCGCCGCGCCATGAGCCGCCGTTCCAACGCATCGTGGTGGTCGGCGGCGGCACCGCCGGCTCGATGACGGCCGCCGCTTCGCTTCCATGGCCGCCTGGAAGATGGGTGCGTCTTAGGCCGAGCTTTTCCAGCTTGTTCGGCAGATGGGTGACTTCCCCATTGCTGGTGTCGGAGACGACGATGAAGTGCCGCAAGCGCGATCATGAACCGTCGCGTATGACCCATCAGCCAACCTTCGGTTTCACGGGGAAACTTGCGTGCCATGTAAGCGGCGCAGGAAAGCGTCGTGGGTGGGCATGGCGGCCACGACGGCGGCGTAATGGTCGCGTCGCCGGTGTAGCGCTTGCAACGCTTGCGCGCGCGGCACCTCATTGAGAACCGGGTCGATGCGCGCTGGCCAGCATCCCATGCCGGCGTAGATCGCCAGCCAGCTGGCGGCCTCGAAGCCTTCTTCCTTGTACTGCGTCAGGGCACCGGTCTGGCGCCAGGCGTGCAACTTGAAGTCCAGCGTCTCCGGCAATTCCATGCTGGCCATGTCGCGCCACAGCTGGCTGTCGCGGCGCTCGGTAAGGCAATAGTGCAGGAGGATGAAGTCGCGAATGCGCGCGAACGCATTGCTCATCCCCCTGTTGTAGGCGGCGACGGCGTGCGCGGCCGGCGGGGCGCCAGAGCGCAGCAGTTCGATCATCGTGCCCAGGCCGCGCTGGATCAGCAGGATGCTGGTCGATTCAAGCGGCTCCAGGAAGCCCGACGACAAGCCCACGCCGACGACATTGTGGACCCAGAAGCGCGCGCGGTGGCCGGTGGTAAAGCGCAGCAGGCGCGGCTCGGCCAGGGCCGGGCCGTCCAGCTGCGCCAGTAATTGGGCGCGCGCGCGCGCTTCGTCGATGTAGCGAGTGGAAAACACGTGGCCGTTGCCGACGCGGTTGCTGAGCGGAATACGCCAGGCCCAGCCGCCTTCGAGCGCGGTGGAGACGGTGTGCGGCGTCAGTTCGGGGCCGCTCGGCGCGCTGGGCACGGCCCAAGCGCGATCGGCCGGCAGCCAGTGGCTGAAATCGACGAATGGCTCTTCCAGGGCCCGCCCGAGCAGCAGGGAAACAAAGCCGGAGCAGTCGATAAACAGGTCGCCGGACACCACGCGGCCATCTGCGAGCTGGAGCGCGTCGACGCCGCCGTCGGCGCGGCGCTTGACATCGACGATGCGCCCTTCGGTGCGCGCCACGCCCTTGCGCTCGGCGATGCTACGCAGGAAGCCGGCGTACAGCGTGGCATCGAAATGGTAAGCGTAGTTATAGAGGCCGGGGCCGTCCGCGGGCGGCGGGGCGAAGCGGCCCTGACTGGCCATCACGCTGGGCAGGCAATGCCCGCCCAGCTCGCCCAGCGTGGGGTCGCCGACCCGGCGGTACTGGCCCCACAGACAGGCGGGTCCGGCCAGATCGTCGAAATTGCCGAAGGTATGGAAGAAATGCTGGCCCTGACGGCGCCAGTTGCGAAACTCGATGCCCAGCTTGAACGTGCCATTGGTGGCGCGCAGGAACTCGGCCTCGTCGATGCCGGTCCTCTTGTGAAACTCGCGGATCAATGGAAATGTGGCCTCGCCAACGCCCACAATGCCGATCTCTTCCGACTCGACCAGCGCGACCTTGCAGGCCGGTA
>JBDSTZ010000122.1:0-6468 GCA_039927975.1 Massilia sp.
GTTATAAAATGTAACGCGAAAAATTCTACCGAGGAAAACCAATGGTCTTGATGCGAACCGTGATGGCCGCCGCGCTGCTGCTTGCCTGCGCCGGGGCCAACGCCCGCAAACCGCAGGTCGAGGGCGAGCCGGGTCGCTTCGATTACTACGCTGTGTCGCTGAGCTGGTCGCCGTCGTTCTGCGCCGACCACCGCGATCCGGACCAGTGCGGGCCGGGGCGCCAGCTTGGCTTCGTCATGCACGGCCTGTGGCCGCAGTATGAGAAGGGCTATCCGCAATCGTGTTCGCGCGAGCGCTTGCCGAACCAGGTGCGGGCCAGTTACGCGACGCTGTTTCCGTCGCCGCGCATGATCGGCCACGAGTGGGACAAGCATGGCACCTGTTCAGGCCTGGCCGCCGACAGCTACTTTGCGCTGTCGGCCAGGCTGCGCGACCAGTTGGTCATTCCGGCGCCCTATCAAAAGCCGGCGGCGCCGCTGCGGGTCACTTATGGCGAGTTCGTGCAAAGCTTCCAGCGCGCCAATCCACGCCTGGCGGAGAACGCCGTGCTGCCGTTCTGCGGCGACGGCGGGCGCTTCCTGCGCGAGCTGCACGCCTGCTACGACAAGAGCGGCCAATCGCACAGCTGCGGCGCCAGTGAGGTCAAGCGTTCGGCCAACAGCTGCCGCCAGGGCAGCTTCGTGCTGCCAAGCGTGCGCTGATCAGCGTTCCAGACGCCGCACCAGGTCCGCCTCGACGGCGGGCCATTCGAGGTCGGTGATCGCGTACAGCACGCTGTCGCGCACGTGGCCGGTCCAGGTGATGCGGTCGCGCCGGTTCACCCCTTCGCGCACGGCGCCCAGTTTGGCGATCGCCGACTGGCTGCGCAGGTTGCGCTGATCGGTCAGCAGCTCGACACGACGCACGCCGGCGCCGAAGGCATGGCGCAGCATCAGCAGTTTCGAGGCCGGGTTAGCGTAGCCCGCGCGCGCGGCCGGCTGCAGAAAGGTGCCGCCGATTTCCACCGTCTGGCGCTCGGGCGTGAGATTCAAGAAGCTCGAGGTGCCGACGATGGCGCCGCTGGCTGTGTCGCGAATCGCGTAGGCGATCCATTTGCCGGCGGCGATCCGCGACGTGAGACCGTCCCACCAGGCGTCGAAGTGGCGACCCTGGCCGCTCATGGCGAACAGCTCCCAGGCCGGGGCGTCGCAGTCGAGCGCGGCGCGCAGTTCTTCTTTGATGGATGGGGCGTACGGTTCGAGGCGAACCAGCGGGTGCGTCAAGGCGATGTTGTCGAGCATGCGGTGGCGGCCAATCTCGTAAAGGGATGTAAGTAGACTGAAGTTTTTTCGCTGTAGACATCACACTGATCCAAGCGTAGACTTCGATTATTATTCTATCAGCAATATTTCCTTGGTGCCGATACCGCTCATGCACAGCATTCACCCATTCAAACGCGCCGCTGCCGGCGCCCTGCTCGCCGCGTGCGTGCTGGGAGCCGGCGCGCTGCCATGCGCGGCGGCGGCCGACGCGGTCGACAAGAAGGCCGAGGCCAGCGAGCCCGGCACGCTGAGCCGGGTGGTCAAGTCGCTGTTCGGCAATGTCGATTCGATCGAATGGAAGGTCGAGGGTGGCAAGGGCGAGCAGAGCACCGTCACCTGCAAGAAGTCGAGCTCGAAGCATTGCGTGGTACTGGTCGGCGCGGCCAACGCGCCGACGGCGACCACCTACATCGTGCCGGCCGGCCAAGCGATGCTGGTCAGGAATCCGGGACGGGAAATGTCGTACTGCATCGCCACCATCGACCGTCAGGATTGGCCGAAGTGCCTCGGCACCAAGGCGAACCGGCTCAAGGATTCGTCGTCGGGCGCCTCGGTGTCGGCAGCGGCCTCGGCGTCGGTATCGGCGCCAAGCGTCGGCTCGTCTTCGACCGCCGCCACCAGCGCGGCCGGGCCGACCGAACCGCACTAGCCTTCCTCACCTTCATGGCGGGGCGAAGGCCGCCCCGCCCTCCCCTTTACACCAGCGGCGGATCGGTTTCGCGGGCGAAGTTGCGATGGCCGGCGAGCGCCGCCTTGAACGCCGTCACCGCCTTGGCGAGCGGTTCGCCTTTCGCGCCGATCAGCGCCGGATCGAGCTCGCCGTCGGGCAAGGTCGCCGGCACGCCGGCTTCCTTCAACAGCGCGGCGCCAGCACCCAACACCAGGATCGGCTTGCAATGGCGGTACTGCTGGCGCACGAAGTCGAGCGCATTGGCGTCACGCGCCAGTGCGGCCACGCCGGCTTCACCGTCCGGCACCACCACCGCATCCCACAGCACCGACGGTCCGGCCTCGATCGAGATTTCGACGTCGAGCGCGGCGCCATCGCTGGCCGCCACCTTGCCCAGCTGGCTGGCGAGCAGGCGCGGCACCGCGCCGTCGGCCAGCAGGGCGGCGTACAGCTCGCGCACGCCGGCGCCGTCCACACCGGGCGCGACCAGGATCGCCACCTTGCGGGTGCGGATGCCGGTCTCGCCCGGACGGCTCAGCAGCGAGAGGCCGGGCGACGGCTGGTACTCGGGCAGCGGCAGGCTGGTGGCCAGCGGCAGCGGTTCCGGCAGCTCGATGCCAAGGCCGTTGGCGACCGCGCGCGCCAGCACCGGATTGACGTTGAGCAGGGTCGCCACGACGCGCTCGCGCACGGCGGGGGTCTGCACCTTGGTCAGTTCGAAGCGGAAGGCGTTGGCGATGTGGATTTGCTCGGGCTCGGTCTGGCTTTCCCAGAACAGGCGCGCCTGCGAAGAGTGGTCGGCGAACAGTTCGGGATTGCCGCGCACCTTGTCCTCGGCAATGCGCTCGGGGTAGCTGGTGAAGCCCTGCACGCCGGCCTGGAAGGGCGAACCGCCGCCCAGCGAATTGGGCTCGTAATTGGCGCGGCCTCGGTGGATCGCCTGGCGGTGCATGCCGTCGCGCTGGTTGTTGTACACCGGCGTGATCGGCGAGTTGATGGGAATCTCGTGGAAGTTCGGCCCGCCCAGGCGGCTGATCTGGGTGTCGAGATAGGAATGGATGCGCCCTTGCAGCAGCGGGTCGTTGGTGAAGTCGATGCCCGGCACGATGTGCGCCGTGCAAAAGGCGACCTGCTCCGTCTCGGCGAAGAAATTGTCCGGATTGCGGTTGAGCACCATCTTGCCGACGGTGACCAGCGGCACCAGCTCTTCCGGCACCAGCTTGGTCGGGTCGAGCACGTCGAAGGCGAAGGCCTCGGCCTGCTCCTCGGTGAACACTTGCAGCTGCAGTTCCCATTCGGGGAAGTTGCCCGAGTCGATGGCTTCCCACAGGTCGCGGCGGTGAAAGTCGGGATCGGCGCCGATGATCTTGGCGGCCTCGTCCCACACCAGCGAGTGGGTGCCCTGCAATGGCGACCAGTGGAATTTGCAGAAGGGCGACTCGCCGGCGGCGTTGACCAGGCGGAAGGTGTGCACGCCGAAACCTTGCATCGTGCGCAGGCTGCGCGGAATCGCGCGATCCGACATCTGCCACAGCAGCATGTGGGTCGATTCGGGCATCAGCGAGACGAAGTCCCAGAAGGTGTCGTGCGCGCTGGACGCCTGCGGCATCGCGTGGTGCGGCTCGGGCTTGACGGCGTGCACGAGGTCGGGGAACTTCATCGCGTCCTGGATGAAGAACACCGGCATGTTATTGCCGACCAGATCCCAGTTGCCTTCGTCGGTATAGAACTTGACGGCGAAGCCGCGCACGTCGCGCACGGTGTCGGCCGAACCGCGCTCGCCGGCCACGGTGGAAAAACGCGTGAACACCGGGGTGCGCTTGCCGGCCTGGGCGAACGGCGCCGCGCGGGTGATCTCGCTCAGTTCCTTGTAGGCCTCGAAGTAGCCGTGGGCGGCCGAGCCGCGCGCGTGCACCACGCGCTCGGGTATGCGCTCGTGGTCGAAATGGGTGAGCTTTTCGCGCAGGATGAAGTCTTCCATCGCGGTCGGGCCGCGCAGGCCGACTTTGAGCGAATGCTGGTTGTCGGCCACCGGCACGCCCTGGTTGGTGGTGAGCACGCGCGCGCTGGCGTCGACCCGCACGCGGTCGAGCGGCGCGACGGTCGGGTTCTGGCCGATCAGGGGCGCGCCGTCGCCGACCTTGTCCGAAGCGATCGTCTCGGTACTGGTGCTGGCGGTGGCGACCGGACTAGCCGGATCGCGCGTGGCGCCGGTGGGCGGGGTGCGCGAGGCTTCGCCGTATTCGGCCGCCTTGTTGGGGTTGTTGGGCATCTCGGCCGACAATTGCTGGTTGCCCACCGTCTTTTGCAGCAATTGCTCGGCGATGGGATCCTTGCTGCCGAGACTGCCCGGCGGCTGTCCGGTCGATGGACCGGAGACGGTGCTGAGAATCGAACCGGCGCCTTCGACCGACTGCGCATTTTTCTTACGTGTAACCATTGAACACCTCGAGCAAAAATCAATTCATTAACATGCCATCACGGCGGCAGTCGGCGGGCCGGATCGGCGTACGCGACGAATTCCCGGGCGAGCGAAAGCCAACTCGACCGGAGTTTAAAAATGTGTTGTTGGAATCTGCGGTACGGATGTGCGCTGCCCTGGCCCCTGGCATGGGCAGGCCGGTGCATACCGATTTACGGCGGCAGGGCGAACGATGGCGACGGCGGCTGGCCGTGGCCATCGTCGACAACTTAACGGCGTCCGCCGAGCAATTTCGACAGGATGAAACCGGCGCCGACGGCGACCAGAATCGACGTCGCCGGGCTGCTGCGCACATATTCGCGGCCGGTGTTGGCGAATTTGCCGTAGGCGTCGGTCAGCTGGCGTGATTTCTCGTCAACGGTCTTGCCGGCGCCCGCCAGCGAGGCCGACAGGCGGTCGACGCCGGCGTGCGCGCTGCTGGCGAGGCGGTCAACCACCGGCTGGGCAGCATCGGCCGCCTTGTCGATGGTCTTGTGCAAATCGTCGGCGCTCTTGCTCATATCCTTGGCGAGGTTGGCGCCGGTGTTGCCCGGCGAGCCAGAGCTGCCGCCCACGCCGCCGCCGGTGCTCTTGTTGGCGTTCAAATCCTTGCCCATGCTGCTGCCCGCGCCTTCACGTCCCAGGTCGCGCGCGTTGCCGTCGTTCGTCTTTTGATTATCCATGATGGTTCCCTCGTAAAATTTTTAAGCCACGCGGAGTGAAGCGATCCTTGACCGTCACCACATTCATTGTTCCCTGATTCACCTGCATTCCAAAAGGCGGCACGTGCGCGAACTGCGCTACATCAATACCGCAAACGATCGAAAGCAAGCTGCCTCTGAGTACACATTAATTTGTGCATCAGTTGCCAAAGTAACGGGAATGCAGGGCAAGAACCGTGCGCTGACTAACAGAGCTGTAAATGGTTTACCGAGGTGATTCCGGAGGGAATTTGTCGTCGGGTTTGTCGTATCTTCGCGGTCCTCGGCGTCGTGCCGGGCCGGACTTTTAGGGAAGGGGTCCAACGACTGCGGCTTCGCCTCTTGTCGGGTCAGCGCCGCGAGCCGTCAGCCCGTTATGCTACTCTTACTACTCAATTGCTTGAAAATGAGTATTAGCATGAGCAAAATCTCGGATGAATCGACCCACGCTTGTCGACCCTGCTCGCGCTGGCGCGCGCACTCGGCTTGGACTTGATGCTTGTACCCGCGTCGCTACGCTCGGATCTGGAACAATTTGTTCAGTCGGGCGGCCGATTTTTGGGTCAACCGGCCGGCATCGGCACGCCGCAATCGTTGGTCGACACGCTGCTGCAGAATGACCCGCCGACCACCAGGCGCCGATCGCCAAAGCGCATACCGTAAACACTGTGATCCGCGATCTGCGCGGGTATTAGCAGGGACCAATGGCGTCCCTGCAGGCTAGCGCCGATGAGCGCGATTCTGTGGATGAGAGTGGGTACGAAGCCAGCACCGCGACGGACGCCGCCTTGCGCAGAATCTTGAACCTGTATTGTGCTGAGTTTCCTCACATGCCGGAGCTTCCGTAGGGAAATGACGTCTTGAGTGAACACAAACCCAAAGAGGATTTCCGTTTCACTCATCCTCTCATTGGTTAAAGTCGCAAGGCTCAGCAATCTACAGGCTCTCAACGCTATTCGTCAGGTCCGGTCCGAAATGGCGGCGAGATGCATGGGAGCGCAAAGGGCTTACCCGTCATTCATCGAAGCAACGCGTTTCGAATAACCTGGACAGCACAAATGGTTAGCAACAGGGCTGCGGCGGAATTGGCTGACTTACCCACATTCGACTGGCGTGATCCCACGGTGCCACCGATAGGGACTGATGGTAAAAGCTGGCCGTGGCGAGGCCTTGATCGTCCCGGTGGAACGCGCGGTGCGTTTGTGAATCCAGACAACCCTGATCAGAGTGCACACCCCGATTTGGGACATCCGCCGCCGATCGGACCGCACTGGGATTATACTGACCGAAAACGCGGGAGCCTTCGTGTTTTCCCAGACGGAACTGTGAGACAGA
>JBDSTZ010000123.1:0-3657 GCA_039927975.1 Massilia sp.
GCGACGGCGGGCTGAAATGTGGTTGACTATTCAAGCGCGCGGCGGCGCCGGCGCGCGCCGCTTCCTTAGATTGCGCTTAAAGCCGGCCCGCCCAGGGCATCTTGCTGTTACACTTCGGCCAACATGAATAGTCCCACTCCCTTACCGATCACCGCGCACTGACCTTTCACCGGGCAGGCTGCGCTTTTATTTGCGCAGACCTGCATGAAGTTCATTCGCCGCCTCACCGACAACGCCACTCTCAAATCGCTCGGCCCGGGCCTCATCACCGGGGCCGCCGACGACGACCCGTCCGGCATCGCCACCTACTCGCAGGCCGGCGCCCAGTTCGGCTTCAATACCCTGTGGACCCTGGTGCTGACCTATCCCTTCATGGTCGGCATTCAGCTCGTATCGGCGCGCATCGGGCGCGTCACCGGGCGCGGCCTGGCGGCCAATATCCGGCGCGCCTATTCACCCTGGCTGCTGTACGCGATCGTCCTGCTGCTGCTGGTGGCGAACGTGATCAACATCGCCGCCGACATCGCCGCGATGGGCGAGGCGGCGCGGCTGGTCACCGGGGTCGGCTCGGCGCATCTGTACTCGCTCGGCTTCGGCGTGCTGTGCCTGTCGCTGCAGATCATCCTGCCCTACACGACCTACGTGCGCTACCTGAAATGGCTGACCATGGGCTTGCTGGCCTATGTCGCCACGGTGTTCGCGGTGAAGATGCCCTGGCTCGAAGTGCTGGCGCGCACCGCCTGGCCGCACTTCACTTTCACCCGCGAGTCGGTGGCGCTGATCGTTGCCATCTTCGGCACCACCATCAGCCCCTATCTGTTCTTCTGGCAGGCTTCGCAGGAAGTCGAGGAGATCCGCGCCGACGACAGTGCGCGCGCGTTGCGCAGCCAACCCTCGGCGGCCAAGCTGCAGCTCGGGCGAATCAAGTCCGACACCTTCATCGGCATGGGCTTTTCCAACCTGGTGGCCTTCTTCATCATGCTCACCACCGCCGCCACGCTGGGCGCGCACGGCATCACGACGATCCAGAGCTCGGCCCAGGCGGCCGAAGCGCTGCGGCCGGTGGCCGGCGAGTTCGCCTTTTTCCTGTTCGCGCTGGGGATCATCGGCACCGGCCTGCTGGCGGTGCCGGTGCTGGCCGGTTCGGCCGCCTACGCGGTGACCGAGAGCTTCCGCTGGAAGAACGGGCTCGATCTGAAGGCGGTCGAGGCGCAGGAATTCTACGGCATCATCGCGCTGGCGACGATCGGCGGCATGCTGCTCAATTTCGCGCCGATCGATCCGATCAAGGCGCTGGTGCTGTCGGCCCAGATCAACGGCGTGATCGCGGTGCCGATCATGACGGTGATGATGATGCTCGCGCATAACCGCAAGATCATGCGCCGCTTCACGCTCACTCGGCGACACACGATCATCGGCTGGTTCGGGGTGGCGGTGATGCTGGTGGCCGTGGTGGCGATGTTCGCGACGATGTGAGCGCGGCGCGGGTGGCCGGCACCGCATTGACGGCAATTCATCGCATCACGAAAGGGCGCACGTCGCGCGTCAGGCGAGCCCATTCAGGCCGGTTATGCCGCAGCAGCGGATGATCCCACAGCGCGTCCCTGCCTTCCGCGCATTGCTGCGCCGCCCGCATCCCGATTTGTTCGAGAGGCGCGCCGATACCCACGCTGAGCCGCTCCGGCTCGCTCGCCGAGCCAAGCAAATACACCCGATGCCGCAGCGCGCCAGGAATCCTGGCCAGGGCTTTCGGCAAGCGGTGGTGGACATCGTCGTCGAAATCCATCAGCAACAGCAGGCGCCGCTCGGCATACCGGTCGAGTCCACAATCGGCGACGCCATCAAGCACTTTCAGCCATCCGCCGGCCGGTTTCAAGATATCGATTCTGCGCTGATCGACCCGGTCATCGAGGAGGAAGCCGATGGCGAGCGCCCTGTCGGCGTCGTCTTCGGGGAGGATGCACAAGTGAGGCAGATATTTGTTATTCACACCGATACTTCCCCCGCTATCAGGGCCCGCATCAGGTCGCCCTCCAGTTTCTTCTCCTGCCGCAGCGCGGCCAGGGTGCGGATCCGGGGCGGTTCGACATGGCTTTCACGTCCCAGTAACCAGGTGTTTTGATCGGAAAACTTAAGAATCGTTTCTTCGTTGTGCGAAGTGACGATCAGTTGCCCCTTGTTCTGAAACGCCCTGCGGAGGGACACAATAAAGTGACCCACTTCATGCAAGGCAATGAAGTTATCGGGTGCGTCCCAAAAACATAGAAGAGGGCCGTAGGCACGATTGGCTGCGACGATCGTTGCGCCCAGGAAGAAGCATTTTTCGCCGTCCGACAAGTCCTCGAACGGGAGAGTAAATACCCTGCCGGCTTTCTCGAAGTCGACCAATAGGCGCTTGCTTTCACTGCCTGCCACTTCATCGTGAAACCCCTGCAGGTCCGGCAACAGCTCGCGCAGGTAGCCGTCGAGCGTCGCGCAGGCGGCGGGAAATTGCGACAGCAAACCGGCAAGCCAGCCAACGAGATTGGCGCCGCTCACGTCCGGTTGCAAGGTGTCCTCGACGGACTCGCCGCGCATCTGTCGTGGCTGTGGCGCCAGCACCACCATGCGTTCGAGCCATCGCCTGAACATGCCCAGCGAGTCCTGTTCCGAACGTCCCTGTATCGACGACAAGGCGACTTGATCGCAGCCGACGCTGAACGCCACTTCGGCGCCGCCCGCTTCCTGCCACAGCGCGACATCCGCTTGCTCGCGCAGGAAAATCGCCCGACCGTCCACGCCCACGGACTCGCCGAGCACACGCAACCGCCCTAATCCTTCAACAAGCGCCAGGTCCAGGCTGTAAGAAAACGTCCGGCCGTCAAGCTCGACGTCCAGCCCTAGCCGTATCGGTTCGGCGGCATGGCCGCTCATGAAATCCCGCGCCCCAAGCAATTGGTCGAGCTTGCTCACGCCTCGCCCGATTTGCTGGAATATCTGCAATACCGACGCGACGGTCGACTTGCCGCTGCCATTCGAGCCGATAAGCAGGCTCGACGGGGCGCAATCGAGATTCAACTCGAGTTTTTGGAAACAACGAAAATTGCTGGCGTACAGCCGTTGCAGCATGATCATTCCCTCCGGATGTGGCCGCGCCGCGCGTTCTCTCAAGACGCGTCGTCAGGGGCGACGACGATCCAATCTACCATGATTGGCGCGGCTGTCCACCGGCGCACGCCGATGGCGCAGCGAAAAATGGCGCGGCGGCTCCGGCAGGGAAAACGTGCATCGTCAATCCTCGAGGATTTGGTGGATGCCTTCGAGCGCGCCGGCAGATACTCGGCGTCGGTGGCGTACAGGTCGAGCAGCACGTCCATGTAGTCGGCGAGTTCGCCCTCTTCCTGTTCGCGCTGGGGATCATTGGCACCGGCCTGCTGGCGGTGCCGGCGCTAGTCGCCCGGCGCGGCCGCTTGCGGCGCTATTTCAAGCTTGACAATGTCACCATCGACATAGGTAACCCGTACCGGCAGCCCCGCGCGGATCGGGCCGCCATGCGACGCGGTATTGTTGAAGCCGCCGCCGATGACAAAGTCGGAATAAGAAAAACACGCTTGCTGCACGCAAAAGCGTTCCATCGCATGGCCTGCCGCGGGCATCGGTACAAAATCGGCAACCGGG
>JBDSTZ010000124.1:0-2261 GCA_039927975.1 Massilia sp.
CTCAAGGGCCGGGCGGTGATCTGTCGCGCCGGGAGCACATCGCTACGCGCCGCGCTTTTTATGCCGAGCATGGTGGCGCGACGCCACAACCCGATACTCAATAAATTTGCAGAACGACTGCTGGCAAACGGCTTACCCAAGATGGCAGTGATCTGCGCCGTTATGCACAAACTGACTCACCTGATCTACGGCGTGATTCGTACCGGCAAACCATTTGACGCAAATTATTTGTCAAAAAAACTTGCGCTTCAAGACGGTATCTGACCCCGCTGCTTTTGACCTTGCTTGATTGCGCGGGAAATGTAAACAGTTAAAGCGGGGTTTCCGCGCGCGGCGTGCGGGCCGCCGCCACCATGTTGGCCAGCGCTGTCTCGGTTTCGGCCCACCCGCGGGTTTTCAGGCCGCAATCGGGATTGACCCACAGCCGCGCCGCCGGTATCACCTGCGCCGCCTTGCGCAGCAGGCGAACCATTTCGGCGCTGCTCGGTACGCGCGGCGAATGGATGTCGTACACGCCCGGCCCGATCTGGTTCGGGTAGCTGAACTTGCCAAACCCCTCGAGCAGTTCCATGTCCGAGCGGCTGGTCTCGATGCTGATCACGTCGGCATCCATGGCGGCGATCTGCGGCAGAATGTCGTTGAACTCGGCATAGCACATGTGGGTGTGGATCTGCGTCTCGTCGCGCGCCACCGCCGCGCTGATCCGAAACGCCCGCGTCGCCCAGTCCAGGTAGCCGGCCCACTGCGCGCGCCGCAGCGGCAAGCCTTCGCGCAGCGCCGGCTCGTCGATCTGGATGATGCCGATGCCGGCCGCCTGCAGGTCGTCGACCTCGTCACGGATCGCCAGCGCGATCTGCAAGGCGGTGGCGGCGCGCGGCTGGTCGTCGCGCACGAAGGACCATTGCAGGATCGTGATCGGGCCGGTCAGCATGCCTTTCATCGGCTTGTCCGACAGGCTCTGCGCGTGCACGGTCCAGTCGACCGTCATCGGCGCCGCGCGCGACACGTCGCCCACGATCACCGGCGGCTTGACGCAGCGCGAGCCGTACGACTGCACCCAGCCGCCACGGGTGAAGGCGAAGCCGGCCATCTGCTCGCCGAAGTACTCGACCATGTCGTTGCGCTCGGCCTCGCCGTGCACCAGCACGTCCAGGCCCAGCGCTTCCTGGCGCGCCACCGCGTCGGCGATCTCGGCGCGCATCGCCTGTCGATACGCCTCGGCGCCCAGCTCGCCGCGCTTGAAGGCGGCGCGCGCGCTGCGGATGGCGGCGGTTTGCGGGAACGAACCGATGGTGGTGGTGGGAAACTCGGGCAGACGGAAGCGTTGCCGTTGCAGCGCCTCGCGCTCGGCGAACCGGGCGCCGCGCGCATCGGCATCGGGCGCCAGCGCGGCGACCCGCGCGCTCACTTGGGTATTGTGCACCCGCGCGCTGGCGGACCGGCTGACGCGGGCGGCGCGCGAGGCCGCCAGCGCAGCATCTGCGTCGGCGCCGGCATCTGCCCCAGCCAGCGCCGCTTTCAGTACCGCCAGCTCGTCCAGCTTTTCGGTGGCGAACGCCAGCCAGGAGCGCAGTTCTGCATCGAGCCCGTCTTCGCCCGCCAGGCTGAACGGGACGTGCTGTAGCGAGCAAGAAGGCGCCACCCACAGCGCGCCGCCGCGCTTTTCCAGCAGCGGCCGCAGGGCACGCAAGGCGGCGTCCAGATCGGTTCGCCAGATGTTGCGGCCGTCGACGATGCCGACCGACAGCACCTTCGGCAGCGCCAGCCAATCACACACGCTGTTCAGTTCATGCCGCGCGCGCACGCCGTCCACGTGCAGGCCGGCCACCGGCAACTTGCAGGCCAGACTGAGGTTTTCTTCGAGCGGCGAGAAATAGGTAGCCAGCAGGATGCGCGCGCCGGCCTGGTTCAGCTGCCAGTAGCTGCTCTCGAAAGCATTGCGCCACGCCGGCGGCAGGTCGAGACCAAGGATGGGCTCGTCAAGCTGAACCCATTCCACCCCCAGCAACTTGAGGCGCTGCAAGATCGCGCCGTAGACCGGCAGCAAGCTCTCGAGCAAGGCCAGGCGGTCGAAGCCGTCGGCGGCGCCGCGCTCCTTGCCCAGCCACAGGAAGGACAGCGGTCCAATCAGCACCGCCTTGACCGCGTGCCCCAGCGCCTGGGCTTCGCGCACTTCGTCAAACAGGCGTTCGCCGGCCAGCGCGAAACGGGTCGCCGCGTTGAACTCCGGCACCAGGTAGTGGTAGTTGGTGTCGAACCAC
>JBDSTZ010000125.1:0-5249 GCA_039927975.1 Massilia sp.
ATGGAGCAAAGGTCGGCGCGCATGGTCATGACGACGGCGCGCTCTTGGGTTGTCAGATGTTTGTATATTTTCGCCATGGCGGCACCTTACAGCAGAAGGTGTTGCACTTGGTCTTTGAGAACGCCCACCAACCAGAGCACCAGGAATTTTGCTTCGGCTATCACTACCCGGGAATGGGTGCCCGGTGCCACCCGTCAGTCTATCAAAATCATCTTGCGCATCTCCGGTGCCACCAGTAAGCGGCCCGCTCGTATGGCGCTTTCCGCCCTTAGTGGGACCTGCGAGGGAACCTTGCTCTCCAACCAGGACGTCCGGGGCTGGCGGACATGTTGGACCGGCAGCAGAATCGCTACGGATAGGCCCCTTCATTTTATTGTGGTTGAGACCCCACCAGATTGCAGCGCTAGCAAGGCCTGCAAAAATCGCCTCGCACCCGCCGGCCGCGCACACGCCCGCAATCACAAGAGGAACAATTCTCCCCGAGGGGTCGGTGTATCTGACAGGGTTGCCGAGCGCGTAGCTGTATGTATTGATGCCACCCGCAAGCCCGATCGGATCGGACTGGATGTATCTGCCCAGAGACGCGTCATAATACCGATTCCAGTTGTACCACAGGCCGGTTTCGTGGTCGTAGTACTGGCCCGGGAATCCCACGTTGAGCCCGCCGATCGTATCGCTCACGACGCGCCGATCGAACGCGGCGTTGGCCGCCCGCCAGACAAGTTTTGCGTTCGCATCGCTCAGCACCTCCGGCCGCCCCAGCTGATCGTTGTGGGCCGCGTAGAAAGTGCCGTTCCGGGCGATCCCCATCAAGTGGCCGTTGATCCACACATAGCTGGTCGTGGTCTCTCCGATCTCTGTCAGCAATTCTCCGCCAGGGCCGTAGATCGCCGCCGTGCCGCTGCCACCGGCGATCTTGACCACGCGCTGGTTAAGCGCGTTGAGCCGATACTCGCCGATCATCACGCCGTTCTGGTAGACCGCATTCATGCGATTGAAGGCGTCGTACGAATAGCTGCGCTCGCCATCCTGCCGGGTCTCGCCGACCACATTGCCGACCTTGTCATATCGAAAGTTGCGCGACTGCCCACCGCCGCTCCAGGCGTTCAAGCGATTGCTGGCGGCATCGAGCGTGTAAGTGAATTCGCCTGCTGAATCGCGGCTGTGCCTGAGGCGATTGCCGGTCAAGTCCCACTGAATGCTCTGCGCGTCGCCAGTGCGGGCGACATCGCCGAGACGGTCGGCGGCGTCATAGCCGTAGGCGGCGCTCAGTTCGGGATGGAGCGCGTCCGTCATCCTGGCGAGTGTGCCTGTCTTGCGATACTCGAACCCGAGCCGGTGCGCGCCCGGTGACGCCAGTTGCGCGAGATCGCCGTCGGCGTCGAAGGTTGCCATGCGCGCCAGGCCGTTGCCGAAGCGCCACGCGTACATGGCGTCGGTGGCCGGTTGATAGAGGAATGAATCGGCGAGGGTGGACCATGCCCCTCCCAGGTTGCTGCGCGCCGCCGACAAGCGGCCGTAGCCGTCGTAGTCGTAGCCTAGTTCGAGCCCGCTCGGGTAGCGCATGCCTGTCAGGCGCCCAGCTGCGTTGTAGCGCCACGTCGTGACATACTTCGCGCCATACAGCTCGCTTGCCTGCCGAACCATCTGGCCGGCCGCGTTGTAGGTGTAGTCGGTGCGGCCGGAAGCGTCGGCGAAGCCGGTCAAGCGTCCCTTGCCAAAGGTGCCTTCGTCGTAATTGAACCGCTCGTACGCATCGCCGCTGCGGCGCGAAAGCAGTCGTCCAAAGTCATCCCAAGCATAAGCGATCACCTTGCCGTCGGCGCGTTTTTCAATCCGCACCCGGCCCAGCTCGTCGATGTCGTCAAAGGTCGTCAGCCCGGTGTCGGCGCTGACGATACTGGTGCGCTCGCCAAAGCCGTTGTAGGTGTAGCTGGTCTTGACGTTCCGTGGATCGATGACGTCCTGCAGCTGCCCCGCATCGTCGAAAACGAAGCGCGTGACGCCGCCATCGGGCGTGGTGATCTTGACGACGCGGTTCAGCGCATCGACATCGTAGTCGGTAACCCGGCCCTCGGCGTCCGTGACCGTATCGACGTTGCCGTTGCCGTCGTAGCGAATATCGACCCGCGTGCCCTTGTTGCCCACCTTGGCATAGGGTCTGCCCAGCGAGTCGCGCACGGTGATTGTGCTGAACTCGCCGTCGCTTGTGCCGGCTGGCAAGCCCGCAGCCACGCCGGGCACCTTGCGCTCGGACGAGAGCCGCACGCTATTGGCAGCCATGTCCACCGCCATGCTGACGAATTCGCCAGGTGCGTTGCCCACCGATTCGAGTCGGCCCGATGGCGCGTAGTTGTACCGCGCCACGCTGCCATCGGGATAGGCGATGGTCGCGATCCAGCCGGCGCCATCGTAGGCGGTGCGCGTGACGCCACCGCCCGGCTCGGTGATCGAAGCCAAGTTGCCATCCGGATTGTATGCGTACGACGTTGCCGCGCCGTTCAGGTCCACCGACGTGCGCGGCATACCAAGGCTGGTGTAGTCGGACCAGCCGACGTTCTGTCCCAACGGGTTGATGGTGGAACTGAGGTTGCCCAGTTCATCGTAGTTGACCGTGAAGACCAGTTCCCGGTCCGCCAGCACATGTCGGCGTGTAGTCTGAGCCAGCGTTCCGCTGCTGTGGAAGGAATATCCGTATCGGGTCAGCCGCTGGCGGCCGCTCTTCACGTCGGTGTATCTGACTTCGGCCACGCGGCCGGACTCGCGCCCCGAAGTATGATAGGTGGCGCCGATTTTCGCGTAGGCGATGTTGCGCGCATCCTTGAGCACGGTTTCGGTAACGTGCTCGTCGATCCAGGTGTTTTCGGTGCTCACCGCATTGACGCTGCCTTGCGCGATCGTGGTTCGCAGCAGGCGGCCGTTCGCGTCGAACTGGTAGGCGGTCAGGTTGCCATTCCAGTCGCGCCGGCTGGCCAGATAACCGTTCGCGTCATAGGTCGTGAACGCGTTCGCCAAGGCGCAGGTCGATGTGCCGGTACGCTCAACGGAAATCACTTTCAGTTCGCCGTTGATGTCGGCAAATCTGTAGGTGGCCGCCTGGCCCATCGCGTCGGTCACGGTGGTGGTCTTGTCGCCGTACACGAAGCTGTCTTTTTCCTCCTCGCCCGCCAGCGCGCTGGTCTGGACGCGACGGTCGCCGCAATAGGTGTAGGTGCTGTATCGCCGACCGCCCATGGTGATGCCCGTGAGCAGAGTCGGATCGGCGTTTTCATAGTGGTATTCGCGGACCGTGGGGTTGTCGCCTGGCGCGGTCATCTTGCTGAGCATGCCGCTGGCGTTGTATTCGTAGCGCCACGCGTTGCCCGCCGGGTCGATCACGCTGGACACCAAGTTGTTGTCGCCCCAGTTCAGCTGGACGGATTGGCCGACCGCATTGGTGACTTTGATGAGCTGCGGGGCGAACATGCCGGCCGGCGAGTAGCCGTAGGAGCGCAGGGCGAGGCCCGACGCATCGTCGCGTATCGACGTGATCTGGCGCCATTTGTTGTAGGTGTAGGTCAGCTTGTTCTTGCTGATCCACGCTGACTTGCTGGTGGGCGTTACCCGGTAGGTCAGCGTGCCAAGCGAAGCGGCGCCGGCGGCCGCGTAATAATATTCCTCTGGCCTGCGCGTGGCGCCCACGACATCGTCGATGGGGCCGTTCGCGACATAGGTGTACACGAAGGCCGTGCCGTTTTCGTCGGTGTGGGTAATCGTGCGCGGCACACAGTACCATCCCGCGCGCGGGATGAAGCAATCGGCATAGCGCAGCGCCGGCATATCGAGCGAAGAGAGCCAGTGTGCGCCGAACAGGCTGCCGGCGGCCTGCATGCTTCGATAGGTGCGTTCGAGACCGAGTCCGTACATCCCGCCAGCCGGGAAATCCTGTTCTTCCTTGTGCTTTTCGCCGGTCGCGATGACAACCGGGTTCTTGGTGGATTTGCAGTCCTCGTCCGATTCCTTGTTCGAATTGTTGGCGGCGGCGGGGAGCGCTTTGCGCCCGCCGGAGCGTTCGCCGTGGATGACGACCATCGCCATACCGGTGGCGGGGTTGATGGCGAAAGGCGCCTAGAATCCTGGGCCTTCTCTCAACAACCGCTGGCCTTCGACGACGACTCGCGGCATACCGGCTTCGTTGAGAACGATGGGAGCGCGGCTATCGTCTTCGATAGCGAAAGCGACTGTGGGAGAAAGCAGCAGCGCAATGAGGCTCAAGAACTGGTAGAACTTGGGTGTCGTCATAACGGCCGGCTCCTCGTTAGCGGTGGGCGGCGTGCTGCCGCAGCGAGCGGAATAGCTCAGCCTTTGGACTGTATTGAATGGATGAGCTCACCTCAACCGGCACACGTTGCCGGTTTGTTTTCCGTCATGGCTAATTCCATTGAGGAAGTTATAGCGATGCGGCTGGGGAATTTCGCGACGAGCGGTGATGGTGGGTGAAAGGAAGGACAAGACCAAGGCCGCGAAAGCGATGGAAGGGGCGCACCGCACTTATTGCAAGGACGGTACCCCGGGCATGTTCGGCGGTTTGCTAGCGCCGATCAACCTGCTGTTTGACAAGAAGAACAGCGGCTGCAGATGGTGACCGGCCGCATCGAGCAGCCTTAACCGCCCTGCTGCCCCTTGATCTCCAGCGCGCGCTCGTACAGCGCATTCTTCTTGCGCCCGGTGATCTGCGCCGCCAGCGATGCGGCCTGCTTGACCGAGCATTCGGCCAGCAGAATCTGCAGGATGCGCTCAGCCTCGACCGCTTCGGCGTCGGCGCCGGCGCTGGCGCCTTCGAGCAGCACCACGAACTCGCCCTTCTCGCGGTGCGGATCGGCCTGCACCCATGCCATCGCCTCCGACAGCGGACAGCGATGAATTTCCTCGAACAGCTTGGTCAGCTCGCGCGCGAACACCACCTGCCGCTCGGGCGGAAACACCTCGCCCAGCGCGGCGACGCAATCGACGATCCGGTGCGGCGCCTCATACAACACCATCGTCGCCGTCACCGCCAGCAAGGCCGTCAGCGCCGTCTCGCGCTGCTTCGCCTTGGCCGGCAGGAAGCCGACGAAATAGAACTGGTCGTTCACCAGGCCGCTGGCCGACAGCGCCGTGATCGCCGCCGACGCGCCAGGCAGCGGCACCACGCGCAGGCCCGCCGCGCGCACCGCGTCGACAATGCGCGCGCCCGGGTCGGACACGCCCGGCGTGCCGGCGTCGGACAC
>JBDSTZ010000126.1:0-4241 GCA_039927975.1 Massilia sp.
ACATAGTCGGCCTGCGCGTCCGAGATGTTCAGAACGGCAACTTGCACCGGCGCCAGCCAAATCGGCAGCGCGCCGGCATAGTTTTCGATCAGGATGCCGATGAAACGTTCCATCGAACCGACGATCGCCCGGTGCAGCATGACCGGCACCTTGCGCGTGTTGTCTTCCGCCACATATTCCGCGCCCAGGCGGCCCGGCATCGAGAAGTCGACCTGCATCGTGCCGACCTGCCATGGACGGCCGAGGCTGTCCTTGAGGTGATATTCGATCTTCGGTCCATAAAAGGCGCCCTCGCCCGGCAGCTCGGTCCAGCTCACGCCGCAATCGCGCAGCGCGGCGCGCAAGGCCTCCTCGGCCTCGTCCCAGACCTGCTCGGAGCCGATCCGGTTTTCCGGACGCAGCGCCAGCTTCACATCGATATTATGGAAGCCGAAATCCTTGTAGACCTCCATCGCCTGCGAATGGAAAGCCACTACTTCCGGCGCGATCTGCGCCTCGGTGCAGAACACGTGGCCGTCGTCCTGGGTAAAGCCGCGCACCCGCATGATGCCGTGCAGCGCGCCCGACGATTCATTGCGGTGGCACTGGCCGAACTCGCCGTAGCGCAGCGGCAAGTCGCGGTAACTCTTCATGCCGGCGTTGTAGATCTGGATATGGCCCGGGCAGTTCATCGGCTTGAGCGCGTACGAACGGTTCTCCGACTCGGTCGTGAACATATTTTCGCGATAGTTTTCCCAGTGCCCCGTTTTCTCCCACAGCGTGCGGTCGAGAATCTGCGGCGCCTTGACTTCCTGGTAGCCATTCACCTGGTACTTGTTGCGCATGTATTGCTCGACCTGCTGCCAGATCGTCCAGCCCTTCGGATGCCAGAACACCAGGCCCGGCGCCTCGTCCTGGAAATGGAAGAAATCGAGCTGCTTGCCCAGCTTGCGGTGGTCGCGCTTTTCCGCCTCTTCCAGATTGTGCAGGTAGAGTTCCTGATCTTCCTTCTTGGCCCAGGCGGTGCCGTACACACGCTGCAGCATTTCATTCTTCGAGTCGCCGCGCCAGTAGGCGCCGGCCAGCTTCATCAGCTTGAATACTTTGAGCTTGCCGGTCGACGGCACGTGCGGACCGCGGCACAGGTCGGTGAATTTGCCTTCGGCGTACAGCGACACATCTTCGCCGGCCGGAATCGACGAGATGATCTCGGCCTTGTAGTTTTCACCGATCGATTTGAAATAGGCGACCGCCTCGTCGCGCGGCAAGACCGAGCGCGACACCGGCTCGTCTTTTTTCACCAGCTCGGCCATCTTCTTTTCGATCGCCGTCAGATCTTCGGGCGTGAACGGACGCTTGTAGGCGAAGTCATAATAGAAGCCATTCTCGATGACCGGACCGATCGTCACTTGCGCGTCAGGGAACAGCTCCTTGACCGCGTAGGCCAGCAAGTGGGCCGTCGAGTGACGGATCACGTCGAGACCTTCCGGGTCCTTGTCGGTGATGATGGCCAGATCGGCGTTTTGCGAAATCAGGAACGAGGTGTCGACCACCTTGCCGTCGACCTTGCCGGCCAGCGCGGCCTTGGCCAGGCCAGTGCCGATGCTGGCGGCAACCTGGGCTACAGTGACCGGGCCGTCGAATTGACGCTCGGAACCATCGGGAAGGCGGACTGCGACCATGCTGTTCTCCATGTCGGCGCTGCTGCGCCAAAAAATACTGCTGAAAAAATGAGATGATGAAATGCGGACAAAAATGCGGACGAAAAAAAGCGCGGACTAGCCGCGCTTCTCTCTTTTGGTAAGGCAAAAGGATACACCGTCGACTAGCGTCGCTTCCACAACAAGGTTGTAGTTCGCGGTGTCATAACCGTGATGCCTTTCTCGCTCTTACATTGAGTACTGCAAGTGAGTACTACTGAAAACTGGTGGGCGGTGAGGAATTCGAATCCCCGACCCCTTGGATGTCGACCAAGTATTCTAACCAGCTGAACTAACCGCCCGAAGACCAGCATTATAGAGAGAGCTTCCGCGATTGACAAGGGCTTTTATTCAACAAAATTTCGCGCCCTCATCGAGGCCTCCACAGCCGGGTCGCGGCGGCGATTTCCATTACACTTTGGGCTAGTCCAATCCCCCCCCCTTCCCCATCATGCCAGCACAGCAATCGCCCTCGCCTTCGGCCCACCTGCACGAGCACCACGAAGGCGACGCCAAGCATGTCCACGTGAGCGAAGCGCGCAGCCAGAGCGCGCTGGCCGTGGCGCTTGGCCTCACGCTGCTGTTCGCCGTCATCGAAGTGGTGACCGGCTTCATGTCCAATTCGCTCGCGCTCATTTCCGATGCCGGCCACATGGTCACCGACGCCGCCGCGCTCGGCCTGGCGTTGCTGGCGCAAATGATCGCCAAGCGCCCGCCGTCGGCGCGCCACTCTTTCGGCTTCGGCCGCGCCGAGGCCCTGGCGGCCTTCGTCAACAGCCTGGCCTTGCTGGCACTGGTGGCGTGGATCGTCAGCGAAGCGGTGCGCCGGCTGGTCCACCCGCAACCGGTGGAAGGCGCCACCGTGCTGGTGGTCGCGGCGATCGGCCTGGCGATCAACCTGGTGGTGGCGTGGGTGCTTTCGCGCGACGCGCAGAACATGAACACGCGCGCGGCCTTGCTCAATGTAATGGGCGACCTGCTCGGCTCGATCGCGGCGATCGCCGCCGGCGCCATTATCTATTTCACCGGCTGGGTGCGGATTGACCCGATCCTCTCGATCTTCGTCTCGCTGCTGATCCTGAAATCGACCGTCGGCATCCTGCGCGAGTCGTATCACTTTCTGATGGAAGCGGTGCCGGCCCAGATCGATTATCTGAAAGTCGGCGCCGATCTCGCGCGCATCGATGGCGTGCAGTCGGTGCACGACCTGCACGTGTGGGACATGTCGCCCGGCCAGCCGGCGCTGATCGGCCATCTTGAAATTGCCAGCCTGGAGCAATGGCCCGCCATCCTGCGCGCCGTGAACGCGATGCTGCTCGACAAACATGGCATCGACCACGTTACCCTGCAACCCGAACTGCCGTCGCGCTAAGCGGCGCTGTCAGCGCTGTCTTACCGGACGGCGCGCCCTCGACCGATGGCGCCCCTGTCCGCTTGGGTCGACAATAACAAGATGGAAAGCGCGCCCGCCTCGAACCTGGTCTACGACACCCTGATCATTGGCGGCGGCCCCGGCGGCCTCACTGCCGCCATCTATCTGCGCCGCTTCATGCGCAGCGTGGCCTTGTTCGACAAGGGCCACAGCCGCCTTTCGCTCATTCCCGTCTCGCACAACTACCCCGGCTTTCCCGAAGGCGTGCCCGGACAACAGCTACTCGACAACCTGCGCTGCCAGCTTGGCCGTTATGGCGGCGCCGTCACCGACCAGGAAATCCTCAGCTTGCGCATCGACGATGGCCACTTCGTCGGCAGCTACGATGGCGGCGAGGTGCGCGCGCTGACGGTGCTGCTGGCGACCGGCATCGCCGACGCCGGCTTGCCCGTCGAGAACTGGCGCGAAGCGGTGGCCGAGGGGGCGGTGAGGTTGTGTCCGGTGTGCGATGGCTACGATGTGCTCGACAAGAAAGTGGCGGTCGTGTCGTCAGAAACCAATCCGGTGGGCCACGCCTTGTTCATGCGCACCTTCACCACCGACGTGCTGCTGTTCGCCCGCGCGAAGGATGTGGGCTTGAGCGACGACGACCGCGCCAAGCTGGAAGCGGCCAGTGTGAGGTACATTGCCTCGCCGGTCGCTGGTGTGACGATGAGCGACAAGATGCGGCCGATTCTGCATACCGAGGACGGCGAGCATTACCGCGTGGACGTGCTGTACCCGATGCTGGGCGAGTCGGCTCGCTCGGAGCTGGCGGCGCAGCTGGGCGCCGAGCTGGCCGATTGCGCCGAAATAATCGTCGACGATCACCAGTGCACGTCGGTGCCGGGACTGTACGCGATCGGCGACGTGGTGCGCGGGCTGAACCAGATCAGCGTGGCGGCCGGCCAGGCGGCAGTGGCGGCCACGCGGATTCACAATACTTTGCCGTGGAGCTTGCGTACGCTGCGCACTTGATCGGATGCTTCCATCATTGGAAGCACCGAGCTCTTAGCGAACTTCCAGCAACTCAACGTCGAAAATCAAGTTCGCGTTCGGCGGGATTGGACCGGCGCCATCGGCACCATAGCCCATCGCTGCGGGCACGATAAGCGTGCGCTTGCCGCCGACCTTCATGCCCTTCACGCCTT
>JBDSTZ010000127.1:0-7645 GCA_039927975.1 Massilia sp.
TGCTGACCAACAACCAGAACATCGAAGGCGGCGTGTTCGTCAAGGAACTCCATCAGAACGGCGAATTGCATCTGCAACCGTTCAGCGGCAATGTGGATTTCGCGGTCGAGCGCAGCTTTGCCGCAGCTGCGGCAGCAGTACCCGAGCCTGCTTCAATCGCCCTCGTGCTGGCCGGATTGTTGATGCTCGGTATGGGACGCCGACAGTCGCGCCCACAAGGGATGCCTGCGGTAGCTGTCTAATTGAGAGGCGCTAGATAAGGCGATAGGCAGTTCAAGCTACCTTGCGTGGACTATCACTTCCACCAAGCCGGCATCCCACCACTGATGAGTTCGCCAGTGGACGTCGACAAGACAAAATCCTCCCAGCCGCCTGGGGGATCCCATTCGCCGGAGCCTTCGATCTGCGTTGATGAGGCATCGTGAATGACGACGCCATCGATGCCAAGATTGGTGGATTGCCAGAGTAATTCGCCATCCAGCCCGAAAGCAAATACCTCAGATGAAGAGCTGGCAAGCACGGCGAAATCGTCGGTCGATGTGCCCAGGTACTCCGCGTCGGCGAAATCGCAAAAATATTTGTTCATCTGAAATGTGGCCTCTTGCCCGGTCACCAAATCGACGATGAGCACACGCTCCCCATAGCCGACGTAGGCCTTGCCGCCCGCCAGGCAGACCTCTTTAAAGCAGATGTATTCGTACTCGCGCGCCTCCGCCACATCGATCCGCAAGCGCTCCCCGGTCTCGGTAACAACGCCCACCCGTGCAACAATCTTGTCCGCTGCGCTATGCGCCCCGATCAGGACGATCTGGAAAAAACTGATGTATCGTCTGCTTCAAGAAACCAAATTTCCATGATTCCATTCCAGTGGATGGCGCGCTACCGATCAAGCTGCTGCAACTTGCGATCGACGAAGGCTTGCAAATCGGGCGACAGCTTGTTGCTAGCCTTCGCTTTTTGAAACGCGGCAATCGCCTCGGCATTGCGCTTTTCCGCCTGCAGCGAAATGCCCAGGCCCATCAGCCACACGCCGTTCTGCGGCGCGCCGCGCAGCGCCAGTTCGTACTGCTCGGCCGCTTCGCGATGGCGCTGCTGGCGTTGCAAAGCGCCGGCGAAGAAGGCGTGATACTCGCTATTGCCGCCAGCATAAGGCAGCGAGCGCTGCAAGGTGTCAATGCCGCTGCCACCGCGTTCGATCTGCAAGCGCGCCAGCAGCATCGCCATCGACGGCTGGCGCGGTTCGAGCCCCAGTCCCAGTCGGAGATGACGGATCGCCTCGTCCGGCCGGCGGTTCTCGATCAATAAGCCGATCAGGGTCTGGCGCGCCGCCTCGTGGCGCGGGTCCTGCTGAAGCAAATCCTCAAGCGTCGCGATCGCTTCGGCGACCCGCCCCTCCTGCAGACTACCCAGGGCGCGCCGGTACGCCCCTTCCGCGTTCGGCTTGAGTGGCGCAGCGCTCGCCGCCGGTGACGATTCGACAGCGGCGCGCGCCTTGCGCGTTGCGGGCGCCGCTTCGGATTTTTTTAACGCGGCCAGCCTCGCCTTCTCCGCCCGCTTTTCCTTGCGCGTCATTTTTGCAGGTTTGTCGACGTCGACCTTGGTTGACCGCTTCGGCTTCACGACCCGGACCACCTCCGGCTCGGGCGCCGCCGGTTCGGCAACGCTGGCCGCCACAACCGGCGCGGCGACGGGAGCAGGCGCCGGCGTGACGGGAGCAGGCACCGGCGCAACGGCAGGCGTCGCTGCAACTGCGGGTGCAACGGCAGGCGCAGCGGGCGGCGCCAGCGCCGGCGCCATCACCACTTGCCGCACCGGCGCCGGCGCCACCACCGCCACCGGTTTCGGCTGCATAAAATAGCGCCATCCGAACACCGCGCCAACGCCCAGCACCGCCGCCGTTGCTGCCGCCACCATTACTGGCCAGCGCGGCTTGCGTTCTTCGCGCCCCACCGGCCTCACGCTCGACTGCAATCCCTCGCCCGCGCCGGCGCCGCCGCGCGCGTCCAGGTCCTGCAGCATTTTATTAATCAGACTCATCGTGTCAGCGCCCATGTCAGGCCGGCGGCGGCGGCCAGCAAGGAAGTTCCCGCGTACCAGGGCCACAGCCGCCGCCTGGCGGGCAGCGTATCGCGTGCCGCGTCGGCCACGTTCGCGCGCGTGACCTGTTGCCGGCCCTGGCCATAGCCGAGCATCAGCGCCTTGTGCGCCAGAATGTTCACCAAGCGGGGAATTCCGCCGCTGGCCCTGAACAGCTTGCCCACCGCGCCACGGCTGAACAGGCGCGCGCCCGTAAAGCCGGCAATGCGCAGCCGGTGCGCCAGGTAAAACTCCAGGTCGTCGCGCGTGAGCGGCCCGAGGTGATAATGAAAAGTGATGCGCTGCGCCAGCTGGCGGATCGATTCGAGCTCCAGCTTGCGATTGAGCTCGGGCTGACCGAACAGCACGATCTGCAGCAGCTTGCGCTTCTCGGTTTCAAGATTGGTCAGCAGGCGCAGCGCTTCCAGACTTTCGACCGGAATCGCTTGCGCCTCGTCCAGGCATAGCAGCACGCGCTTGCCCTGCGCCGCCAGGTCCAGGAGCCGGTGCGTGATCGACTTGAGCAGCTGATGCTGGTCCACATCCTTGTCGAGCTTGATCTCCAGCTCGTCGGCCAGCGCCAGCATCAGGGTGCGCGGCTCCAGGTAGGGATTCGGAATGTACGCCGTGACGAATCCATCCCCCAGCGTCGCCATGAACTTGCGGCACAACAGCGTCTTGCCGGTCCCCACTTCGCCGGTGATCTTGATGAAGCCTTCGCCATTGCGCGCCGCCACCAGCAGGGTGTTGAGCGCTTCCTGCGAATGCGGACTGGTAAAGAAGAAACTGGTGTCCGGGGTGATCCCGAACGGCAGTTCGCGCAGGCCGAAGTGAGCCGTGTACATCGCTTAACGTCCCGCCTTGGACGGGTCGAGGTCCTGCATCCGGCGCCCGGTTTCGAGCAAGTCCTGGTTCCAGTTGTTGGCGCCCTCGACGATGGTGGGCTTGATCAGCACCACCAGCTCGCGTTTCTGATTGACATTCGCCTTGTTGCGAAACAGGTTGCCGAGGATCGGAATATTGCCCGCGCCCGGCACCTGCGAACGGTCGGCCGTCGACGACTGGCGCATCAGCCCGCCGATTGCGACGACCCGCCCGTCCTGGCCACGCACCATGCTGTCGATCTCGGACGTCGACGAGGCCGCCAACGGCAAAGTCAGATTGCCCGCGCTGCCAAGGTTAATGCCCTTGTTCACCGTCGTCACCGTGCTCACCGACGGATGCACGTGCAGCAGGATATTACCCTTGTTGTCGATCTGCGGCGTCACGTCCAGCACTACGCCGGAGAAGAAAGGTTGCAGCGTCACGCTCGGGCTCACCGTCGCGCCGCTGGCGGTGCTGTTGGTGGTCGAGGTCACGCCGGTGACGTAAAACTCGTCGGTGCCGATCTTGAGGATCGCCTTCTGGTTGTTGATGGTGGCAATGCGCGGGCTCGACAGCACATGCACCGTGCCCTGCGATTCGAGGAAGGAAATCAACGCCGCGAAATTACTGGTCTGGAAAGCCAGGCCGAACATCGAGCCGGCCGCGGTGGCCGCGTTCGACAGCGAGAAGCCGGTGCTGGCCGCCAGGTTGCCGCCGTCGCTCAGCAAGGGCGGCTGGCCGCCGGCAAACGGCAAAGGTTGCAGCGTGGCGCCCGGCGACAGGAAGCCGCCCGAGACCCGGTTGTCGTGCCCGCTCTTGAAGGACGCGAACGAGGCCCAGTTGATGCCGCTCTGGTAGCTGTCGTTCAGTTCGACTTCGAGAATCTTCGCTTCCAAAATCACCTGGCGGTCGACCGACAGCTGGGTCGCCTTCAGGTACATGTCAACGTTGTTCAGTTCGTCAGGCATCGCGCGGATCACCAGCACGCCCGATTGCGGGCTGATGACCACGCTGCGCCCGCCCTTCTCGGCCGGCCCGACGATCGCTTCGATGGCCGCCTTCAGCTCGACCCAGAAATCGCTGTTCGAGACCGTGTTCACATTGGCGCTGTCGAACTGCTGCTGTTGCTGGCCGCCGCCCTGGTTGTTCTGGTTGTTGTTATTGTTGCTCTGATTGTTGTTGCTGCTACCGTTCTGGCCGTTTTGCGAGCCGCCGCTGGTACTGGTGCCGGCGTTCGCCACCGAAGTCGAACTGACCCGCAGGCTCGACTGCCCCTTGCGGTTGCCGACCAGGTAATTCACCTGGAACATGCGAGTCTGCATCGTCAGTGGCTTGATCGACACGCGCGTGCCGTCGATGCGGTACTCGTAGCCATACATTTCGCGCACGGCTTCGAGCGCCTCGACCAGGGTCACGTCCTTCAGGTTGGCGGTGATATTGCCCGAGACATCAGGATGGACTAGCATGTTGTAGCGCGTGCCCGCCACAATCGAATTGAAGAACTGGCGCGCCGGCACGTTGTTGAACGACACGTTGAAGCGTTCTTCGAGCACTTGGCGAGCGCGCGGCAATTGCCCGGCCAGCGCCGACACTGGCGGCAGCAAGGCGTCCGCGACCGAGGCGTCGACACTGGCCGCGCTGGCCTTCGCCGGCACCAGCTGGGCGTTGATGGCGTCGTAGGTATCGCGCCTGGGCGTCGACTGGCAGGCCGTCATACAGATTGCCGTTCCCACCACGCCCGCCATCACTAGGAATTTTTGCATGCTTGTCTTTATCGGTTGTCGCTACGGTGTGGGTGCGGCGGGAAACAGTTTCAGAACCTGGCGTTTGGCGCCGCTTTGCAGCACCACCTGGCTGTCGGTCATCGAGGTCAGCACGGCGCCTTTGTACTTGTCGCCGACGCGCAGGGTCTGGCCATCGATCACGGCGACGCGCCGTCCGCCCTGCTGCGGCGCGATCAGGATCGATTGCAGCAGCGGCACGTCTGCCACGGCCGGACCTGCGCCGGCGCCACGCAGCAGCGACGCCGGCGGACGGGTCGGATCGGGCAGCACTTCCGCATGCGCGAGGGCGCCGGCGCAGGACAGCATCAGCAGCACGGCCAGGCGGCGCGCGTTCACAGCTTCATCCATTTCTTGTCCAGGCTCAGAGTGTAGACCGTCACCGACAGGCGCGAGGTCGGATACTCTTCGACCGCGAGGTTGGCCTTGCCCCAGATGAACTGCGCCGGCATCGCTTCAAGCGCGCCGAGGTAGCTGACCATGTCGAGGTAGTTGCCGCGCACCGTCAGGCGCACGCCGTGGCGGTACAGCGAAGCGACCGGCTTGACCGGCTTGACCGCCTCGCCCGGCTTGATTGCAGGGGTCACCGCTGCTTCGGCCGCCGCCGGCTCGTCGACCGGATCGCTCACCGCGCTCACCGGCAAGGTATCCAGGGCCACCAGGCGCAGCCGTCCGTGCGACTTGAGCATCGATTCGAGCAGCGGTACCACCTGTTCGGGCGCCACCAGGCCGCTCTGCATTGCGCGCAGGTTCTGGGTCAGCGCCAGCGTCTCGTTGCGGATCGCGGCCAGCCGCGCGCGATTGGCTTCATCGGGGTCGCGCACATAAGCCAGCACGGTGGCGGTGATCTCGGCATCGATACCGCCGATATTGTTCTGCTGCTGGACGATCTGCGTCTGCAATTCTTTCTCGCGCGCGAACAGGGGCGTCAGCAGGAACGAATGCGCGATGAAGGCGATACTGCCGGCCGCCGCGCAAAATATCATCACGCGCTCGCGCACGCTCAGGGCGTCGATCTTGTCGCGCAAGGCGATCCAGCGCTGCTTCATTTCACCACCTCCGCGCCGGCCGCCGTCCGCTCGGCCTGCAGGCTGAATTCGACGTAGGGGGCGGCACTGGCCTCGGCCTTCTCGTCCTTGATGTCCTTGATGTCCTTGATTTCCTTGCCATCCTTGTCGGTCTTGGCGCCGCTGCTGATCTGCAGGCTGCCAAAGCTCTTGCCCTGCATGACAGGTTCACGCCGCAGCCGCCCGATATACGCCGGCACCAGGTTCGGTTCGAGCGCCCTGCCCTGCAAACCGATCTGCCGGCCGGCGCCGTTGATCGACACCCCGGTCAGCCACAGGTCGCCGGCGCTCTGGCGCGCCAGCGCGCGGAAATACTCGGCGTAACCGGTGGTGTTGCCAAACTCGCCGCGTTGAAGCACGTCGGCCACCAGCCGCAGCGAGCGCTGCTGCGCTTCGGCCTCGGCGATTTCTTGTTCGAGGTCGACCCGCTTGGCGCGCGGCGCGAACTCCACCAACGCGATCGCCTGGCGGTTCTTGCGCAGCGCCAGCCGTTCGGCCCCGGCGGCCGCCTCGCGTTCGAGCTCGGCCACGCTGTGGCGGCCATACGCCACCAGCGCGGCGGCGCCGACCAGCAGCAGCGCCAGCGCCTGCGCCATGGTGACGGTGGTAAAAATGGCTTTCTGCTTGAGCAGCGCCGGGTTGAACAGATTGATCTGCTTGCTCATGCGGCCTGGTCCTCCCGGCGCAGGGCCGCGCCGAGGGCGAGAAAGAAGCGCTGCTGAACGGCCGGCGCGGCCAGTTCCGGCACCGCCGCGATGTCGAGCACGCCGGCCAGGTCGAGCGTTTCGACCTTGGTGTACAGATTGCTCGACAGGTATTCGTCAAGCCCGGTAGCGCCGGTCGGCGCCAGCACCAGCTTGGAAATGCTGATGAAGCTGTACTGCCGCTCGAAATGGTCGAGCGAGCGTTGCAGTTCCAGGGTGATCTTGTCGTAGCAGACGTGCTTGCGGTCGTAGTCGCTGTCGAGCAATTGGTCGAGCGTGAGGTCGATCCGGCGCGCCAGGTACAGCTCGGCTTTGTAGGTCACCGTCAGCAAGCCGCCGTCGGCGTCGAACGACAGCATGGCGACGCCGCGTCCCTCCGGTTCGAGCAGGGCCGAGATATTCCGCTGCGCCATCTCGGGAATATCGATCACGCTCAATTGCAAGCCGGCCCCGAGGAACAGGTTCTGGCGCGTCTCGATGACGGTATTGCGGGCGGCGACGGCGAACAGGGTGTTGGCGCGGCCGTTGCTCGATTTTTCGACAGGGATGTCGAGCACGTCGATGGTGGCCTGGTCGGCCGCGAAGTCGAGCATGTCCTTGAGGCGCCAGCGCACCGCCGTCTTGAGTTCCTCGGCGGGCACGGTGGGCGCCTCGACCGCCAGCAGCTGGTACTCGCCGCCCGACAGCAGGGCGCTGCATTGGAAGGCGCCGGCGTGCAGCTCCTTGACGATCCGGCTCAGCAGCTCGGCCGAGCGCGGCTGCGGCGCGGCGAAATGGGTAGCCAGGTGGACCACCGGCCGCGTGCCCTCGGCGTGCGAGACGCGGGCGGCGCAGGCGCCTTCGCCATCGAAGGCGATCGCCAGCAGACCCGCTGTTTTTCTAGCTTTGGAGAAAAATCTCATGCCCACCGTTAGTAAGTTTGACCGCACGTGAAGTTCACGGCCTAGCGGCTTGATTATATTCAAGTTTAAGCCTATTCCCCGCGTATTTTTAACATGGAGCAACCCGAAGCGTGGGATTTTCACACCAAAAGAATGCCGCACGGAAAGCCTTAGTGTTCTTTGAAGAAAGAATGCAAGGCCACATGCTAAAATCGCCGATCAAAAGACACGCTTTGAAAGCCGATAGGATGGTCGCTCCGCGCCGCTTGTTG
>JBDSTZ010000128.1:0-13729 GCA_039927975.1 Massilia sp.
CAGGATCGCGCGCGCGGCGCGGTCGCTGGCGGCGTGCTCCAGCACCAGCGGCGCGAGCTGGGCGTAAGTGGTCTGGTTGGCGCCGGCGAGCCAGGCTTGCATGGCCTCGCGCGCGCCGCCGCAGGCATTGACGATGGCCTGCGCGAAGGCGCTGGCCGGCGTGCGTCCGTCGACGGCTTGCTGCGCCAGGTTCATCGCGCGCAGGCCGATCCAGGCGCCGCCCGCTTCGTCGCCGCTGGGGAAGCCCCAGCCGCCGACTTCGCGTTGTTCGCCGTTGGCCAGCAAGGCTTCGCCGACGCTGCCGGTGCCGATGGCGACGATCGCGCCGGGCCGGCCCGCGTGGGCGCCGAACAGGGTGGTGAAGGCGTCGCTGGCCAGCTTGAGCGCGCCGTAGCCGGGATCGGCGGCGATGAAGCGCTGCGCCCACTGCGGGTTGTGCACGCCGGCCAGGCCCAGGCCGATGGCAATCGCGGCGAGCGGCGGCGGCGACAGGCCGGCGCTGGCGAAGGCGGCGCCGATGGCGGTGCTGATCGCGGCCCAGGCCTGGTCGACGCCATGCGACAGGGTCGACGGTCCGCCGTGCGCGTGCGCCAGCGCGGTGCCGTCGGCGCGCGACAGGCGAACCCGGGTGCCGGTGCCGCCGCCGTCGACGCCGATGAGGTATTCGATCATAGGTGGGGGTGTTGCGGAGCAAGCAAGAGGATGGTCAGGGCACTATAGGGTTGCCCCTCCGGCTTGTCAACGGTATTGGATTGGCACGGCCGGCGCCTATTTCACGCCCAGCTCGGGGGCGCCGGGATCAGTGCCATCGACCCACCAGCAGCAAATGTTCCGGAAGAAATTTGAATGGCCTCGCAGAATCGACGAAAGTCGTGTGGGAAGGGTCTTGAATGGGCGGGCGGCGCGATAAGCGCCGGCAAACGCGACTACGCGGCCGAATTGGTAGCAAACCTGCGCGCCGAAGTGTCATAATACAGAGGCATCGCCACGCGCCGGAACAACGGCATCCGTGGCGGCATTGGGAGAAGAATAATGATTCGATATATGGGCACACGTAAAAACATGGAAGGCGCGACCGTGTACGTGTTTGTCATTAATGGTGCGCAGAAGGAAATCCGCGAAGGCGCGCTCAAGCAGTACCCCGGATGCTACGAGGCGCTGCCGGCGTCGGCCAAGGCGAAAATCGCCGCCAATCGGGACTGGATGTCCAAGTTATAGTTCAATGGAGCAGCTATGAGTAAAGCGCAGGATAGTAAGAAGGAAAGCAAGAAGGAACCGGCCAAGACCTTGAAGGAAAAGAAGGAAGCCAAGAAGGTCAAGAAAGAGGAGCGCGCGCGCCAGTAAGCGACGCGCCTTTGCCCGCCGCCCGCCATGCATGCGCCGATCGCCTTCGGACGAGCGCTGGCCGCATGCAGTGCGCGCGCGGCCGCGCTGCTGTGCCTGCTTTGCGGGCCGGCCGGCGCGGCGCCATCCACCTTCGGTCCCGTGATCGGCAACGCGCTGCTGTGCCGCAGCCATCTCGATAACGCGTATTTCTATTCCTATTTTTCGACCGCCTTCGGCCCGGCCTACAAGCACGAGGGCGGCGCCTACTGGTTCAAGACCGACGCCACGTTGTGGGGCGCGGCGGTGAGCGAAGTGCTGGTGAGCGACGATACGAGCGAGCTGGTGTTCATCGGCGCCGTCACCGAGAGTCCGCCCGACAAACTCGACACGGCGATCCGCAGCGCGGTCGGCGCCCGCCATTACGCGGTCGACAGCTCGGCGTTTCCGGTGCGCGTGTCCGGCCCCGGCAGCAAGATTGTCTACTTCAACACCAAGTCGAAAATCTACTGCGCCAAATACAAGCCGCTACCGGCGGCATTGCCATGAGCTCCATGTACACGCATTATTTCAGCCTGACGCAGGCGCCGTTTTCCATCGCGCCCGATCCGCGCTACCTGTTCATGAGCGAGCGCCACCGCGAGGCGCTCGCTCATCTGCTGTACGGCATTGGCAGTGGCGGCGGTTTCGTCCTGCTGACGGGCGAAATCGGCGCCGGCAAGACCACCGTGTGCCGCTGCTTCATCGAACAGATTCCGCCCGATTGCAGCCTGGCCTACATCTTTAACCCGAAGCTGACGGTCGAAGAGCTGCTGCTGTCGATCTGCGACGAATTCGGCATTACCCTGGCGGCGCCCGGCGCCGGCGCGATCAGCGTCAAGGGCTATGTGGACGCCATCAACGGCTATCTGCTGGCCAGTCACGCGCAGGGCAAGAACAATGTGCTGATCATCGACGAGGCGCAGAACCTGTCGGCCGACGTGCTCGAACAGCTGCGCCTGCTGACTAATCTGGAAACCAATGAACGCAAGCTGTTGCAGATCATCCTGATCGGCCAGCCCGAGCTGCGCACGATGCTGGCGCGGCCCGAGCTCGAGCAATTGGCGCAGCGGGTCATCGCGCGCTATCACCTCGGTTCGCTGTCGGAAGGCGAGACCGGCGCCTATGTGGCGCACCGGCTGGCGGTGGCCGGCGCGGTGGCGGCCCAGCCGTTTCCGCCACGGCTGATCGGGCTGCTTTACCGCCTTAGCAATGGTGTGCCGCGCCGCATCAATTTGCTGTGCGACCGGGCCTTGCTCGGCGCGTATGTGGAAAACCGCAGGGACGTGACGCGGGCGATCCTGCGCCGGGCGGCTTCGGAAGTGTTTGCCGACGGCGCTGCGCCGGCGGTCAAGCGCAGCTGGCCGATCCTGGCGGGCGGCTTGCTGGCCGGCGTGGCGATCAGCGCGGCTGCGGCCTGGCAATTGATGCCGCATGCGCGCGCGCCGGTGGCCGCCAAGACGGCCGCGCCGGCGGTGGTGGCACGTGCTGCGGCTCCGGCAGCGCAGCTTGCGCCGCCGGCGGTGGTTGTGGCCGCGTCCGAGCCACCGCGCCTATTCGATTCGCAGCAGACGGCGCTGCGCGAACTGGGCGCGATGTGGGGCGCGCCGCTGGGGGCGGGCGAACCTTGCCAGGCCGCGCTCAAGCTGGAGCTGCATTGCCATGTCGGCAAAGGCGGGCTGTACGAACTGCGCTTGCTGAACCGGCCAGCGGTGATCACTTTGCATCAAGGCGCGCAGCAGCGGTATGCCTTGCTGACGTCGATGGGCGAGCGCAGCGTCACTTTGAGCATGGATGGCAAACAGCAAACGCTGGGCGTGGACGCGATTGCCACCGCTATCGACGGCGAATTCACGACCTTCTGGAAAGCGCCGCGCCGCTTCCGCGACCAGGTGCTGGGCAGTGACCGGGGCGCCGATGTGGACTGGATCGGCGCTTCGCTTGCCAGGCTGGGCGGGGTGGCCGCGCCGACGGCGAGCGAGCCGATGAATGCGGAGACACAGCAACTGCTGCGCCAGTTCCAGACTGCGCAGAACCTGAAGGCGGACGGCGTTGCCGGGCCGCGCACCTATATGCGCCTCAATCAGCTGGCCGGGGTGGACGAGCCGCGTCTGCATGCCGATGGCGGGGCGGGAAAATAAGATGTCCTACATTCTCGAAGCTCTCAAGAAGGCCCAGGCCGAACGCCAGCTCGGCAGCGCGCCGACGATCCACGCCTTGCCGATTCATGCACCGGCCCAGGTCGGCATCGGTGCGCGCCGCGCGCCTTTGTTGATCGGCGTGGCAGCGCTGGCCGTGCTGGGCTTGGCTGGCTGGTGGTGGCGGGCGCAGACGCCGGTCGCGCCGCAGGTGGCCGTGCTGGCGCCGGTTGTTGCTGCGCCTGTCAGCCCGCCAGCCGCTGTTGTGCAGCCAGCGCTGGTCGTGCCGGCACCGGTGGCCGCGATGCCGCCGCCGCCCATGCCGCCAGCACAGATGGTCTCGCCGCCGGCGCCGTCCGCGCCACCTGCGCCGCTTGGCCCGCCTCGCGCGGCGTCTACATCGGCGCCGATCGCTGCCGCGCCCGTCCTCGCCTCGAAACCTGCGTCGCCTCCGCCGCAGACGATCAAACCGGTTGCCGCCGCCATGCCGCCGCGCGCCAGCGACGAGCCGCCGGTGCCGGCGCTGCGCGAATTGCCCGATGCCGTGCAACGCAGCGTCCCGACGGTGACCTTCGGCGGTTATATGTATTCCGCCAATCCGGCCGATCGCCTGCTGCTGGTCGATAAAGTCCTGCGTCACGAAGGGGAAGAGGTGGCGCCCGGCCTGATCCTCGAAAAGCTGCTGCCGAAAGAGGCGGTGATGAATTACCGGGGCAGCCGCTACCGCATGGCGTACTGAGCGGCAGTGCGCCTCCACGCGAGGCTGGCCGTGTTTGTATAATGGCAGCTTCAAGGACGGCAGAAAGGCCGCGATGCACAAGATTCTCGGGGTGGTGGGCTGGTCGGGCAGCGGCAAGACCACGCTGCTCGAACACCTCGTCACCCGGCTCGCGGCGCGCGGCCTGCGGGTGAACGTCATCAAGCACAGCCACCACGACATTGAACTCGAACCACCGCGCAAGGACAGCGCGCGCCTGCGCATGGCCGGCGCGGCCGAGGTGATGATCGCTTCGCCATTTCGGATCGCTATCATGCAGGAGTTGCGTGGCGCGCCGGAACCCTCGCTGCTGGAGCAAGTCGCGCGACTGGCGCCGGCCGACCTGACCCTGGTGGAAGGCTACCGCTGGGAACCAATCCCGAAACTCGAGGTTCACCGGCCCGCGCTCGGCCAGCGCGTCCTGTATCCGGACGATCCGAATGTGGTGGCGGTGGCGTCCGACCAGGCGCGCCCCGCCGATGCGCGGGCCGGCCTCGCCTGGCTCGACATCAACGCGCCGCAAGCGGTGCTGGACTGGCTGGACGACTATCTTGCCGGCGCGGCCTAAAGTTATTCAACAGCTTGCCGTAATAGGGGGATACGCCTTATTACGGAGGACGCCATGGATGTTACTGGTATTGCCAAGTTGGCAACTAGCATCGCTGAAACGGGAAATCGCCAGGAAGTTGGCATTGCCGTTTTGAAAAAAGCGCAGGAAATCGAAGGTTCGACGGCGACCCAGCTGATCGACGCCATCAAGTCCGTGCCCGCGCCGCAAAACTTGCCAGCCCACTTGGGCAGCAAGATCAACACCACTGCCTGACAACAAGCCCCGCCCGCGATCCGACTGCGGGCTGTCGGCTGCGTCAACAAAACCCCGGCCTTCCGCGTTAAGGGAGGACGCGAGGCGTTTGACGGTTCACCCATGTCGGACCGACAAACTTGCCGCTCTAGCCACACCATATACGTCCCGGGCATGGCCCTGCATCCGCTTGCACCGCAGCCCGTGCGCAAAAGAGGAGCGGGCCGACAGCACAATACATCGCCCCGCCCTGGGCCGCGCCGAGTTGTTGTCATGTGCGCCTCGTGATCATCGACCCGGTGTCGGCCATGCAGGCACCGGGTTTTTTCAAACTGGGCTGGCGGAGTAAAATAGCCGCTGATCGCTGAGCACGCGTCTGTGCCGCCCGTTTCGCCCCTTCCCGATTTGTACTGGAGACTCCATGAACAACCGTCACGCCCTGCTTGCCGCCGCCCTCGCTACCATCTGCGCGAGCGCCGCCGCCGCCGATCCTGCGCCCGTCGCGCCCGCCGAACAGGAACAGTGCTACGGCATCGCCAAAGCCGGTCAGAACGATTGCTCGACTCCCAAGCACAGCTGTGCGGGCCTTGCCAAGGCCGACAAGGATCCGTCCGAGTGGAAAATGGTCGTCAAGGGCAGCTGCGTCAAGGCCGGCGGCAAGCTGACCGCCGACAAGTAAGCCGGGCATGCAAGCGCGGCAGCCGAGCGGCCTGGCGCCGCGCCGCGCGGTCGGCGTGGGGCTGCGTGCGCCCCATTACCGGCAATTTCTTGCCGAGCGGCCAGCGGTCGGCTGGCTCGAGGTGCATACCGAAAACTATCTGAGCCAGTCCGGCTGGGACTGGCATGTGCTGGAGCAGCTGCGCCGCGATTACCCGCTCAGTCTGCACGGGGTAGGACTTGGCCTCGGTTCAGCGACCGGCTTTTCGCTGGCGCATCTGGAACGCGTGCGCGCCCTGGTTGAACGGACCGAACCGATGCTGGTGTCGGAACATCTGAGCTGGGGGGCGGTGCGCGGGCGCCAGCTCAACGACCTGTTGCCGCTCTCGCTGGACGAGACCGCGCTGGCGCTGCTGTGCGACCGGGTGGACCAAGTGCAGGAATGCCTGCGTCGACCGATCCTGCTGGAAAATGTTTCGGCCTATGTCCGCTTTCGCGCCGACACCATGAGCGAGGCGCAGTTCATGGCCGCGCTGGCGCGCCGCACCGGCTGCGGCTTGCTGCTCGACGTGAACAATCTGTACGTCAATCAATGTAACCACGGCGAGGACGCGCTCGCGGCCATCGCCGCCATCGCCCCCGGCATGGTGGGCGAAATCCATCTGGCCGGCCATCAGTTCAGCGACGGCACGGCGATCGACCATCATGGCGACCGCGTGGCCGCGCCCGTGTGGGAATTGTACCGAGCCGCGCTGGCGCGTTTCGGCCAGCTGCCGACCCTGATCGAGTGGGACACCGACATTCCTGAGCTGGAAGTGTTGCTCGATGAAGCCGCGTCGGCCGAGCAGATCGCCGCCGATTACCTGCCCGCATCGTTTACGCCGCCCAGTGCGCAAGCCGTGGCGGGCGCCGGCACGCGGGACCTTGCCGCGACGCAGGCAGCTTTTGCCAACGCCTTGCTGGTGCGCGACGCTAGAGCCGATGTGCTCGCGCAGCTCGGGCCGAAGGGCGCGCATGGGCTGGCGCTGTATCGCGGCAATCAACGCGCTGCCTGGGAGAAGGCCTTGTCGGCCGTCTACCCCGTCGTGCGCTCGATGGTCGGCGAGGAATTCTTCAGCGGAATGAGCTGGGCGTACGGGGTGGCGCACCCGTCTGTCGATGCGGACCTGAACCGGTTCGGCGGCAAGCTGGCCGAGTTCATGCAGGGCCTGGCCGCCTTGCAGGACTATCCTTATCTGCCCGACATGGCGCGGCTCGAATGGGCGCTGCAGCGCGCGCATTACGCCGCCGACGTCGCGCCGCTCACCAGTGCGCAGCTGGCTGAACTGACGCCGGGGCAATTGGAGACCGCGCGCTTCGGCCTGCATCCGGCCTGCAGCGTGCTGCATTCGGCGTGGGCAATCCCTGCGCTGTGGCATTCGCATCAGGCGGGCGGCGACCAGGCTTTTCCTGCCAGGCTGGAGGTGGCCAGCTACTACCTGGTCGGGCGCCCCGGCTGGCAAGCGGAGCTGCTGGTGTCCGACCCCGCAGCGCACGCCGCATTTCGCGCGCTTGCTGACGGGGCGAACTTCGGCCGTGCGCTCGACGCCGCGTTTGACCTCAATGCGCAATTCGACGTCGCGGCGTACTTGCAGCAATGGCTGCGGCTCGGCGTGCTCGTCGAAGTTGCTAAGGAAAGCTGCTGAGGGGAAGTTGCCGGGGGAAACCGCTGTGGAAGGTGCGGGGCGCCGATTGGCGCCGCCGCGAAAGCGATGTGGCATGTTTTGTTGCTGTCTTTGAAATACGTGCTTCAAGCGCTACGCAGCGCTTTATCGAAAGGCCCGCATCACCCGTTCTTCGCCGCTCGCGGCATCGAGTGCGCTGGCTGCATGCGCGGCGGCAAGCATGCGCTCAAGCTGGTCGTCTTCAAAGCGCGCCAGTTCCTCGGTGGCGGCGGTCAGGGCAAGCGCCAGCTTGGCGCGCGCACTCTGGTAGAGCACGCTGGTGTACTGATCTGTGTTTTTCAGCAGCGCTTCGGCGTTCTCGATGACGAGACGCAAATCGCCGATCAGTTGTTCTTGTGTCTGTTGGTTTCCTTGCTGATTCTCCATGGCGGTCACCTTGCTTCGGTTGATCTCGTCTTATGATAGGAGCAAGCAAGTCGATGCCAGTTTGTGTGCGCGCAAAGGTAGGAGGTCAATGGCTGAACCATTGTCACTTGCAATGTTATAGCTCAGCTCAGGCACCGTCGGGATTTCCAGGGGTCACGCTAATGCGTACATCGCCCACCAGTACGACTTGACCGGCGCGGATCTTTGCGGTCTTGCGTAATTCCTTCTTGCCGTCTACCTGCACCGCGCCGGCCGCCACCATGTTCTTGCCGGCGCCGCCACTGCTGCACAGCCCCGCCAGTTTCAGCAGTTGATTGACTTCGATAAATTCTGACGTCAGTTCAAAGGTCAGGTTGGGCATGGTTTCCTCGTGCGAATAATTAATGTGATCGTTCGCATAGTTTACCGGTTGTCGGGCTTGCGCGTGCGCGCCACGGCATTTGCGCGTCGCAGGTCACGCCGCTCGGCGCTGCGCATCACCCCGCGAAAGACCCGCGCGTTTATCGCGGAAGAATTCCCATGCCGCTTCGGCAACCTCAAAATCCGTGTTCTGGGGCCTCGATAAAAGCGACATCGTCCTTGCTGGTGGCGCGCGAGGCGTAGGTCTGGCCATCGTTCCAGCCGCCCTTGCCGGCGTCGGGGGCTGCCACAACAAGTTGTTCGCGTTCGGCAATCTCCAGCCACACCGACAGTGGCGATGGTGGAAACGCCATGCCAAGCACCTGCCTGGCCGAAGCGCCGGCGCCATGCAGCAGGATCACGACCGGGCGTTTCGCGCCCGTCGTCCGGCTGGGCGTCGCCAGCAGGAAATGCCGTTCGCCCTCGGGCCGCATCAGCGAGTGCGCGGCCACTTGCGCGGGCGCGGTCCCGTGTTCGTTGGCCTCCTGAAAGACGTCCTTCAATATCGATTTGAGCTTGGCGTACATCGTGAGCTGGCCCTTATATTTCACGCCCAGCAATATGATAGTTCAAGCAAGGCTTGGTCGGGTCATCTCGAAGGGCACGACCCAGGCATTGAATTCCGCTTCGCTGACGTAGCCCAGTTGCAGCGCCGCCTGCTTGAGCGTGCTGCCTTCATGCTGGGCCTTCTTGGCGATCTGGGCGGCGCGGTCGTAACCGATATGCGGTGCGAGGGCGGTGACCAGCATCAACGAGCGCTCCATCAATTCGCCGATGCGCGCGCGGTTCGGCGCAATGCCGCGAGCACAGTGGTGGTCGAACGACTGCATGCCGTCGGCCAGCAGGCGCGCGCTTTGGAGAAAATTATGCGCGATCATCGGCTTGAAGACGTTCAATTCAAAGTTGCCCGAGGCGGCGCCGACAGTCAGCGCGACGTCGTTGCCGAACACCTGGCAGCACAACATGGTGAGCGCTTCGCATTGGGTTGGGTTGACCTTGCCCGGCATGATCGAGCTGCCCGGTTCGTTTTCGGGAATGGTGATTTCGCCCAGGCCCGAGCGCGGACCCGACGCCATCCAGCGCACGTCGTTGGCGATTTTCATCAGCGCGGTGGCAAGCGTCTTGAAGGCGCCATGGGCGGCGCTCAAGGCGTCGTGGCCGGCCAGCGCGGCGAATTTATTGGGCGCCGTCTTGAAGCTCAGGCCGGTGCGCGCGGCCAGTTCGGTGGCGATGCGGTGGGCAAATTCGGGATGCGCGTTGAGGCCGGTGCCGACTGCCGTGCCGCCGGCGGCCAGCAATAGCAGGCCGGGGAGGGCGTGCTTGATGCTGTGCTCGGCGAATTCGAGCTGAGCCACATAGCCGGAAAGTTCCTGCCCCAGGGTCAAGGGGGTGGCGTCCTGCAGGTGGGTGCGGCCGATCTTGACGATGTTGGCAAACTCGCGTGATTTCAGCTCGAAGGTGCCACGCAGTTGCGCCAGCGCGGGCAGCACCTTGTTCACCACGGCTTCGGCGGCGGCGACGTGCATGGCGGTTGGAAAAATGTCGTTCGATGACTGGCCCATGTTCACTTGGTCGTTCGGATGCAGCAGGCGGCCCTCGCCGCGCGCGCCGCCCAGCAGTTCGGACGCGCGGTTGGCCAGCACTTCGTTCATGTTCATATTCGTTTGCGTGCCCGAGCCGGTTTGCCAGACCGCCAGCGGAAAGGCGTTGGGATGGCGGCCCGCCAGCACCTCGTCGGCGGCCGCGACGATGGCCTCGGCGTGGCGCGCATCGAGCAGGCCAAGTCCACGGTTGACCTCGGCGGCGGCGCGCTTGACCTGGGCCAGCGCGGCGATCAGTGCGGGCGCCATGCGTTCAGTGGAAATGGCGAAATGTTCGAGTGAGCGCTGGGTTTGCGCGCCCCACAACTGGTCGGCCGGCACCGCGATCGGGCCGAAACTGTCCTTCTCCATGCGCGTTTCCATAAATTAATCCTGTAATTTCGGCAATGTCGGATTAAAGAGTTTAGCGCAATGCGCGTTAATTACGGTGGCGCTACATAATTGGCCTGAACCTGTTGCATTGCTGATAGACTTTATTCATGACGTTTCGTTGTTCACCCGTGTTTTTACGCCGGCAGGCCGCTGCCGTGTTTCTGCTGGCCTGGCTGGTTGCCGCCCCGGCGGCCGAACTGGGCGATGCCAGTGTCCGCTCGCATATCGGCCAGCCGCTGGTTGCCGACGTCGAGCTGACCGCACTGGCCGACGAGAACGCTCCCGTGCAGGTGGCGCTGGCCAGTGCCGATGTGTATCGGGGCGCAAATATCCGTATGCATCCGGCGCTGGCCGATCTGAACATCAGCATCAACCGGCGCGGCGGCCATCGCACTATCCATCTGCTGTCGTCGCGGCCTATCGACGCCGAGTACCTGCATCTGTTCCTTGACGTGACCGAAGGCAATCGCCGCAATGTGCGCGCCGTGACGCTGTGGCTGACCCCGGCGCCTCCGCCCGAGCCAGCACCGGCACCTGTGCCGGTTCCCCCGGCGCCGGTGGCCTTGCCCGCACCGAGCGCGCCGGTTGCCGCCGTCCCGGTGCCGGTTGCCACGCCGGCCCCGGCGCCGCTGCCGCGGGCGGTTCGCATGAGCACGCCTGCGCCCGCCTGCCCATCGCCATCGGCCGAGCAACTGCGCGCCTGTACCGCGCTTGATTACAAGAACGCCACCTTGCGGGCGCAGATTGTCGACCTCGAAGAAAAGGTCAAGCTTCTGCAGATGGCGATCGAAGGCAAGACGAGCCGGCCGGCGCCGCGCGCGGTGGTGCATGCGGCCGCGCCACGCGTTATCACGCCGAAAGAGGAGAGCCCGCCAGCCGCGAAACATGAGGCCGGTACGCCATGGCTGTTCATCGGCATTGCGAGTGCAGCGATCGCCGGCCTCATCGGTGCCTTGGGCTTCGTCCTCTGGCGCAGGCGCAAGCTGGCGGCCAAGCCAGTGATGCCCGCCGGTCCGGGTGTGGTGGCGGCGTGGAAGGAGCGTGCGCTGCGCATCCTCAAACTGGGCAAGGCGCCGACGGTCGGGGTGGTCACGCCGGACGAATAAGATTATTCGATAAGAAACATTACTAAAAGCATTAGGTTGACACGAACACGTCTACACAACTTGGTTTTTTGCGTTATACTTGTTTCCGTGAGCTCGACAGAGTTCACAAAAAACGGGCCAAGGATCTGGCGCAGTCACCGCTGATAGTGTGGCGCGATAAGCAGATGAACGTTGAAGAAACGCCTGTCCCGGAAGCGGTTTGTTGGCCTACGATGTGCCCGCAGACGCCGGATGCAACCGGCAAGAGGCGACGCCAGGAGATACCTGGTGGTCGCTCTCCAGAATTCCTTCCAGCGGCTTGATTCCTTCAGGCTGCCAATTCCCAAAGCCGGTATGTCGCAAGCTGCTGTTGTGCGGGCTTCGATTTTTGGGATCGCTGTTCCCGCGCTGCGCTTCATCAGGCGGCTGCCCCTGAGCTGCTGGTCCCCAAGTCACTCCTCCGCACATCCCTGACTGATCAAGCAACGTGTTGCCGCGCCGCCGTCTGCGTCGAAAAGCAACAATTTCCCGACGGTTAGCTGCGCAAGTTCAATTGATCGTCCTCAAGATCACGCCTTGCAGTCCTGCCATTGTCTTCCTCGCGATCTCAATCTCGGGCGGGTGCGGTGCGCTTGGCGTGCCACTTTCTCGCTGTTCTCACTTGAACTGGAGGAAGTCTTGGCCATACCCACCAAACCCACCACCATTGCGCTGGCCGTTGGCCTGGCGCTCGGCGCGCCCCATCTGGTGCTGGCGCAACAGGCGGACACGCCAGACGGCGCGGCGCCCATGCTGCGCGTCGAAGTGACCGGCAGCAGCATCCGCCGGGTTGCCGCCGAGACGTCGTTGCCAATCACCACGCTCAAGCACGAGGACATCGTGCGCACCGGCGCCACCACCGCGCAGGATCTGGTGGCGCTGATTCCTTCCAACTTCGGTGGCTCGGTGCTGGCCAACAACGTCGGCGTGACCGGCGCGCCTTCGACCGCCAATTTGCGCGGACTCGGCGCGAACTACACGCTGGTGCTGCTGAATGGCCGGCGGGTGTCCAACTACGCGCTGGGCAATAATCCGGTCGACCTCAATTCGATCCCGCTGTCGGCCATCGAGCGGGTCGAAGTATTGCGCGACGGCGCCTCGGCCATTTACGGCGCCGACGCCATCGCCGGCGTCATCAATTTTATTTTGCGCACCGATTACCAGGGGGCGGAAGTGGCGGCCAACTATTCGCGCCCGAGCGAGCAGGGCGGGCAGAGCCGTAGCATCAACCTGCTGGCCGGCTACGGCGACCTCGACAAGGATGGCTACAACCTCATGCTCAGTGCCAATCGCGAGCATGGCGACGCCCTCAAGTCGACCCAGCGCGGCTTCGCCCGCACCGGCATTCGCCCGGATCTGGGCATCGAACATACCTCGCCGCGCAACGGGATTCCGAACCTGATTTTTTCGGACACGCGCGGCAACAACTACGGCGGCGACGCCAATAACAGCAATCCGGTGATCGCGCCGTCGATCAATCCGAATCGCTACCAGAGCTGCAACGCGCCCGGCTTTGCGATGGCCAACGCCGACGCTTCGACCTGCCAGACCGATTACGTTCAGTTCATCGACCTCATTCCCAAGGCCACCCACGACAACCTGATCGCGCGCGGCATCATGAAACTCGATGCCGCCAATCAGTTCTTCGCCGAGATGTCCTACACGAAGGACCACGTGGTCGCGTCCTATTCCCCGGCGCCGTACGCCGGCCAGCCGCCCGGTATCCCCGCGTTTGCCTACCCCGTCGGCGGCAAGTTTTATCCAAGTACGATCACGATTCCCAAGGGGACCACCGTGCCGGCGGGCTATGTGATGCCGGACGGCACAGTGTTGAGCGCCGAGACGGCGCTGGCGGCCGACCTGGTGGTGACGCCGTCCGGGCCGATCGGCGGGCGCTGGCGCACGGTCGCCGGCGGCGGACGGCAAGATGTCACCGATGTCGACAACACCCGCTTCCTGATCGGCGCCAAGGGCACCTTTAGCGGCTGGGATTACGACAGCGCGCTGAGCTATTCGCGCAACAAGGGTGTGATCAGCCTGGGCAATGTCCAGTACAGCTTCGCCAAGCTGGCGCCGATTTTGAACTCCGGCGCCATCAATGTGTTCGGGCCGCTCGACGAAGGCGGGCTGAGTGCGCTTGCCGGCGCGCAGGCCAGCGGGCTTGAAAACATGGCCACCGCCACGGCGACCCAGCTCGACGCGCGCGTATCGAAGGAAGTCGCGGGCACGCAATACGGCGCGGTGGGGCTGGCGCTCGGCCTGTCGCTGCGCCGCGAGAAACTCGACCAAGTCTCGTCCGAACTCATGGCCACCGGCGACCTGGTCGGCGGCAATGGTCCGGTGCCCGGAGTGAGTAGCGGGCGCAAGGTCTACGGCGCCTTTGGCGAGGTGACGGTGCCGCTCTACAAGGACCTCGAACTGAACGGG
>JBDSTZ010000129.1:0-12877 GCA_039927975.1 Massilia sp.
GGATCTCGGCGATCGCGCGGTCGCGCCGGGAGACTCGCCCGTCGATCTCGGTGCGTCGATCGAGCGCAATTACAAGCCGTTGATCCTGGGCCTGCGCGCGCTGCCGCTGCCGGTGGTCTGCGCGGTCAACGGCGTCGCCGCCGGCGCCGGCGCCAACCTCGCGCTGGCCTGCGACATCGTCATCGCTGGCGAATCGGCGCGCTTCATCGAATCGTTCTGCAAACTCGGCTTGATTCCCGACACCGGCGGCACCTGGCACCTGCCGCGCCTGATCGGCCACGCGCGCGCCACCGCCATGGCCATGCTGGGCGAACCGGTCGACGCCGCCACTGCGGCGCACTGGGGCCTGATCTGGAAAGCCGTGCCCGACGAGCGCCTCATGAACGAAGCGAAGACCATCGCCCGCCAGCTGGCCAAAGGCGCCACCAAAGGGCTGGCCTACACCAAGAAGGCGCTCCAGGCCAGCCACGCCAACACCCTGCCGGAGCAGCTCAAGCTCGAAGCGGGCATGATGCGCGAGCTTGGCCAGAGCGACGACTACCGTGAAGGTGTGGCCGCCTTTACCGCCAAGCGCGAGCCGCGCTTCAAGGGAGAGTGACATGGCCGTGCCGGCGCTGGGCGTGGACCGCAAGGTTGCCGTCATCGGCAGCGGCGCCATGGGCGCCGGCATCGCGCAGGTAGCGGCCGCCGCCGGCTACACCGTCCAGCTGTTCGACACCCGCCCCCAGGCGGTCGACAAGGCGCTTGCCGACATCGGCGCCATGTACCTCAAGCTCAGCGCCAAGGGACGCATGACCATCGCCGAGGCGGAGCAGGCGCACGCCCGGCTGCAGGCCGCTGACAGCCTGGAGCAGGTCGCCGGCGCCGCGCTGGTGGTCGAGGCCATCGTCGAGAATTTCGAGCTCAAGCGCATGCTGTTCGCCGGTCTCGAAAAAATCGTCGCCGAGGACTGCATCCTGGCGACCAATACCTCGTCCATCTCGATCACCGCCATCGGCGCCACCCTGCGCCGGCCGGACCGGCTGGTCGGCATGCACTTCTTTAATCCGGTGCCCTTGATGGCGCTGGTCGAAGTGATCAGCGGCCTGGCCACCGATTGCCAGGTCGCGCAAACCGTCTTCGCCACCGCCCAGGCATGGGGCAAGCGCCCCGTGCATGCGCGTTCGACGCCGGGCTTTATCGTCAACCGCGTGGCCCGGCCATTCTATGCCGAGGCGCTGCGGCTGCTGCGCGAACAGGCCACCGATCCGGCCACCCTCGACGCCATCATGCGCGAGGCCGGCGGCTTTCGCATGGGCCCGTGCGAGCTGATGGACCTGATCGGCCACGACGTCAATCTCGCCGTCACCGAGTCGGTCTGGCGCGCGCATTATTGCGATCCACGTTACGCGCCGTCGGTGCTGCAGCGCGAGATGGTCGACGCCGGCCACCTGGGTCGCAAGAACGGCAAGGGCTTCTTCGATTACAGCACAGCTATGCCAGCGCCCTCCACCGAGCCAGCCTGTCCGGCGCCGCCCTCGGTGATGCTGACGATGGAAGCCGACGCCATGGCGCCGGCGCTGGCCGCCATCACCGCGCGCCTTGAGCAAGCCGGCGTCACGGTGCGGCATGGCAGGCCCGCACTGGACGCGTACGAAGCAGCCACGCCCGCGCTGCATGTCAACGGCGCCGCCGTTTTCCTCACCGACGGACGCAGCGCCACCGAACGCGCACGTATCAACAGTCATCCCGACACGGTGCTGTTCGACCTCGCGCTCGACTTCGGCACGGCGACCCGTATCGCCCTCGCACGCGCCGACCAGTGCCGGCCCGAAGCCTGGGAATCGGTCGCCGGCATGTTTGGCGCCGCCGGCTTCCAGGTCTCGCGCATCGACGACGCACCCGGCATGGTGGTCATGCGCACAGTGGCGATGCTGGCCAACGAGGCCGCCGACGCGGTGCTGCATGGCGTCGGCGATGCCGAATCGGTGGACCTGGCCATGCAACTGGGCGTCAACTATCCGCGCGGCCCACTGGCATGGGCCGACGCCGTCGGGCTTGACCACATCGTCACGGTGCTGAGCAATCTTGGCGCCAGCTACGGCGAAGAGCGCTACCGCGTGTCGCCCCTGCTGCGCCGAAAACTGGCCGCTGGACGTTTCCATGGATAGCGGCGCCCACGCATTGGCGCAGCGCGCCGGCGCGGCGATGTACGCGCGCGACCCGGCCAGCCAGGCGCTCGGCATCGCGCTCGCCGAGATTGGCCCCGGCCACGCGCGCATGACGATGACGGTACGGCCCGACATGCTCAATGGTCATGGCAGCTGCCACGGCGGCTACATCTTCATGCTGGCTGACAGCGCGTTCGCGTTTGCCTGCAATTCGTACAACCACATCACAGTGGGCGCGGGATGCAGCATCGACTACCTGGCGCCGGCGATGGCTGGCGATACGCTGGTCGCCGAGGCGAGCGAACAGGCCCTGAACGGCAAGAGCGGCGTGTACGACGTCCGCGTCAGCAATCAAGAGCAGCGCACCGTCGCCCTGTTTCGCGGCAAATCGCATCGCGTCGGCGGTCTGCTCATCGAGGAGGAAGCGTGAACGAAGCCTATATTTGCGACGCCGTCCGCACCCCGTTCGGCCGATATGCTGGCGCGCTGTCGGGCGTGCGCACCGACGACCTGGCGGCGCAGCCCATCGCCGCGCTGATGGCGCGCAGCCCCGGCGTGGACTGGGCCGCGCTCGACGACGTGCTGCTCGGCTGCGCCAACCAGGCCGGCGAGGACAACCGCAACGTCGCGCGCATGGCGGCGCTGCTGGCCGGCCTGCCGGTCTGCGTCCCGGGCGGCACCATCAACCGCCTGTGCGGATCGAGCCTGGACGCCATCGGCAGCGCCGCGCGCGCGATCAAGGCCGGCGAAGCGCAACTGATCATCGCGGGCGGCGTCGAAAGCATGAGCCGCGCGCCCTTCGTCATGGCCAAGGCGGACAGCGCATTTTCGCGCGCCGCGAAGATCGAAGACACCACCCTTGGCTGGCGCTTCGTCAACCCGCGCATGCAGGCAATGCACGGCATCGATTCCATGCCCGAGACGGCGGAAAACGTCGCGCGTGAATTCGGCATCGGCCGCGCCGACCAGGATGCCTTTGCGCTGCGCAGCCAGCAGCGCTGGGCGCGCGCGCATGCCGGCGGCGTGTTCGGCGACGAAATCGTAGCCGTGCAGGTGCCGGCGAAAAAGGGCGAAACCCGCAGCTTCAACACTGACGAGCATCCGCGCCCCGACACCAGCGCCGACATGCTGGCCCGCTTGAAGGGCGTCGTCAGCGCGGACGGTAGCGTCACCGCCGGCAATGCGTCTGGCCTGAACGACGGCGCCTGCGCCGTGCTGTTGGCTTCCGGCGCCGCATTGTCGCGCTTCGGCCTCATGCCGCGGGCCCGCGTGCTTGGCATGGCCACCGCCGGCGTCGCGCCGCGCATCATGGGCTTCGGTCCATCGCCGGCCACCCGCAAGTTGCTGGCGCTGACCGGCCTCACGCTCGGCCAGATCGACGTGATCGAATTGAACGAAGCATTCGCCGCCCAGGCGCTGGCGGTCACGCGCGACCTTGGCCTGGCGGACGACGCGGCGCATGTGAATCCGAACGGCGGCGCCATCGCCATCGGCCATCCGCTCGGCGCCTCGGGCGCGCGGCTGGTCACGGCGGCCGTCAACCAGTTGCGCCGTAGCGGCGGCCGATACGCCCTGTGCACCATGTGCATCGGCGTCGGCCAGGGCATAGCGCTCGTCATCGAAAGGGTGTGAAGCATGGTCAAGGTTTACCAGATCGACGGCGTGACACCGGTGGTGCATCCAACCGCCTTCGTCCATCCCAGCGCGGTGCTGATCGGCGACGTGATCGTCGGCGCCGGCTGCTATGTCGGCCCGTTCGCATCCATGCGCGGCGACTTTGGCCGCCTGGTGCTGGAGGCCGGCGCCAACCTGCAGGACAGCTGCGTGATGCATGGCTTCATGGACGAGGAGACGGTGGTCGAAGTTGACGGCCATATCGGCCACGGCGCGGTGCTGCACGGCTGCCGCATCAAGCGCAACGCGATGGTCGGCATGAATGCAGTGGTGATGGACCGCGCGGTGGTCGGCGAGGAGTCGATCGTCGCCGCCATGAGCTTCGTCAAGGCCGGCATGCTGATCCCGCCGCGCAGTATGGTGATGGGCACGCCCGCACGCGTCACGCGCGCGCTGACCGATGAAGAAGTCGCCTGGAAGAGCTTCGGCACCAGCCAGTACCACGCGCTGGCCGTCCGGTCGCTGAACACCATGCGCCTGGTCGACGCCTTGGGTGAGGCCGAACCGGATCGGCCCCGCATCGAGGGCGGCGCGCTGACGCACCTGCCGAAAGGAGCCCGCGCATGAACCAGATAGCGACCCTGCAAAGCCTGATCGGCGGCCGCTGGCTCGGCGCCGAAGCGCACCTGCCGCTGCGCAGCGCCGTCAATGGCGCGCTGATTTATCACACCCACGCCGAGCGGATCGACTTCGACGAGGCGGTGACATACGCCCGCAAGACCGGCGTGCCGTCGCTGATGGCGCTCGACTTCCAGACCCGCGCCGCGCGACTGAAAGCGCTCGCACTTTACCTCATGGAGCGCAAGGAAGAACTGTACGAGGTGTCGCGCCACACCGGCGCCACCCGGCCCGACAGCTGGGTCGACATCGAAGGCGGCGTCGGCACCCTGTTCGCGTATGCCAGCATGGGCAGCCGTGAGCTGCCGTCCTCGAACGTGCTGCACGAAGGCCCGGCCATCGCGCTGGGCAAGCGCGGCGGCTTTGCCGGCACCCACATCCTGGTGCCGCGTGGTGGCTTGGCGGTACATATCAACGCCTTTAATTTTCCGACCTGGGGCTTGCTCGAAAAATTCGCCCCGAGCTTCCTGGCGGCGCTGCCCTGCATCGGCAAGCCGGCATCGGCCACCAGCTACCTGGCCGAAGCGCTGGTGCGCATGATGGCCGAATCGGGCCTGCTGCCGGAAGGCAGCCTGCAACTGGTCATCGGCGGCACCGGCGATCTGCTCGACCGCTTGCGGGGCAGCGACGTCGTCACCTTCACCGGCTCGGCCGACACCGCGCTCAAGCTGCGCGCCAACCCGAGCCTGCTGGCCAACTCGGTGCCCTTCACGGCCGAAGCGGACTCACTCAACTGCGCCATCCTCGGCCCCGACATCACGCCGGACGATCCCGAATTCGAGCTGTTCATCAAGGAAGTCGCGCGCGAGATGACTGGCAAGGCCGGCCAGAAGTGCACGGCCATCCGCCGCGTCATCGTCCCCGCGCGGCATGTCGAGGCAGTCGGCGAGCGCCTGCGCGCGCGCCTGGCCAAGGTGGTGGTGGGCGACCCGCGCATCGACAGTGTGCGCATGGGTGCGCTGGCTTCGCTCGACCAGCGGCGCGACGTCGGCGAACGCCTGGCGCAGCTGGCCGAAGGTAATGAGCTGCTGTTCGGCGCCGCCGACGGTTTCTCCCCGCTCGGCGATGGCTGCGCCGAGGGCGCCTTCTTTGCGCCGACCCTTGTGCTGTGCCGCGACCCGTTGCGCAACGAGGCGGTGCACAGCGTCGAAGCATTTGGCCCGGTCAGCACGCTGATGGCGTACGCCGACCTGGACGAAGCCATCGACATGGCCGCGCGCGGCAAGGGCAGCCTGGTGAGCACGCTGGCCACGCGCGACCTGGCGGTGGCGGCGCACGCGGTGCCGGCGCTGGCGGCGCATCACGGCCGCGTGCTGATCCTCGAGCGCGAGGCGGCGGTCGACTCGACCGGCCACGGCTCGCCGCTGCCTCAGCTCAAGCACGGCGGGCCGGGCAGGGCGGGCGGCGGCGAGGAACTGGGCGGCATCCGCGCGGTGCGCCACTTTCTGCAGCGCGCGGCGGTGCAGGGTTCGCCGAGCATGCTGACGGCGGTCACCGGCGAATACGTGCGTGGCGCCGCCGTGCAAGAGAGCGAGGTCCACCCGTTCCGCAAACACTTCGAGGATCTGCACACGGGCGACTCGCTGCTGACGCACCGGCGCACCGTGAGCGAGGCCGACATCGTCGCCTTTGGCGGCGTCTCGGGCGACTTCTTCTACATGCATTTCGACGAGATCGCGGCCAAGGATTCGCAGTTCGGCAAGCGCATCGCGCATGGCTACTTCGTGCTGTCGGCGGCGGCCGGGCTGTTCGTCTCGCCGGCGCCCGGGCCGGTGCTGGCCAATTATGGACTCGACAATCTGCGCTTCATCACGCCGGTGGCGATCGGCGACACGATCCGCGCGCGCCTGACCTGCAAGCGCAAGGTGGACCGCCATCGCGTGGACGACAAGGGCGTGGGGCAGGGCGTGGTGGCGTGGGATGTGCAGGTGACCAACCAGCACGGGGAGCTGGTGGCCAGCTACGACATCCTCACGCTGGTGATGAAGCGGACCTGAAGGACTACACGAAGCCGAGATTGCGCGCGCTGACGTTGTAATTGCTCAGCGTCGGCAGCATCGACAGCAGCTGGCTGTCGGACACGCCCATCCACTTGCCCATGGTGGCGGCGAACTGGTCGACCGAGGTGGTCGGCAGCAGGCGGCCCTGGCCGACGTCGTCGACGCCGTTGTTGGCGACCACCGGCGCGGTGCCGTAGAAGCGCTGGCCGTTGACGGCGCCGCCCATCACGAAGTGCATGCTGCCCCAGCCATGATCGGAGCCATCGGAATTGCCGGTCAGGGTGCGGCCAAAGTCGGACGCGGTGAACGAGGTCACCTGGTCGGCCACGCCCAGCTCCACCGTGGCGGCGTAGAAGGCCGACATCGCCGCCCCCAGGTTGGTCATCAGGCCCGGATGCGCGGTGACCATCGCGTCGTGGGTATCGAAGCCGCCCATCGAGACGAAGAACACCTGGCGCTTGGCGCCCAGCGCCGGCGCCGCCGCGATCATCTTCGCCACCAGCTTGAGCTGGTCGGCCAGGCTGTTCGGGGTCGGGAAGGTGGTGGTCAATGCCGGCACCGCCGCCAGCGAGGTGGTGAGGATGGTGTTGGCGTCGAGCGAGCGCTTGACGACGCGGTTGTATTCGCTCTCGAGCACGTGGGTGCGCGGCTGGGTGATCAAGGTGCGCAGCGCTTCGGTGCAGGTGGCCGAGCCGAACAGCGGGCTCTTGATGCCGTTCATGGCCACCGGTCCGCTGGTCGAGACCTGGTACTGCACGGCGGTTTTACCGGACAGGAAAACCGCGTTGCCCGACACGTTCACGCAGGTGAAGGTGGCGTTGCCGTTGCCGGCCTCGAACAGGTCGCCGATGCGCCCGCCCCAGCCCGAGGTGGCGCCTTCGGGCGATGACGACTGCCACACCGACTGCTGGTCGTTATGCGAAAACAGCTTGGGCGGCAGCGGCGCCGACTTGGCGGTGTACTGGGCCTTGGTGGTGGGCTGCACCAGGGTGCCGATGTTGAGGATGACGCCGAGCTTGCCGGTGCCGAACAGGCTCGCCAGCGGCGCCAGGCCGGGCGCCAGCGCGTACTGGTGCGTCACGCCCTTGCTGTCGACCGGCGCCACGGTCGGCGTCAGCAGGGTCGCGCCCAGCTGCGCCTGGGTGTAGGCAAAGGTCGGCCGCTGCTGGGTGTACACCGTGTGGCTGGTGGCGTCGTAAGGCACCACCGTGTTGGCGTAGTCGTTGCCACCGTACAGAAATATGCAGACCATCGCCTTGTAGTCGGTGGCGCCGGCGGCCGCCGCCTCGGCCATCGCGGCCAGGTTCAGCGCCCACGGGGCTGCCACGCCGGCCACCGACAGGGCGGAGGCGCGCTTCAAAAAGGCACGGCGCGAGGCGTTGTTTCCATCTTTGCTGTTCATGGCGGATCCTTATTTCTGCACGATGAATTCGGGCGACGCCATCACCAGCACCGTGGCGGCGTAGATGCGGTTCAGGCGCGCGGTGTCGGTGCCCGAGGCCATCGAGTCGATGCCGCCCTTGATGGTGGCCTGGCTGGCGCTCGACAACTGGCCGGCCGCCAGCAGCAGATTGAGCTGGTCGATCAGCTTTTGCGAGGTGTCGGCCAGCGGCAGCAGCGCGCTGTAGTCGGCCTTGACGTCGCCGATGCCCTTGCTGATCGCGTTCTGCATGTAGTTGACGTAGCCGACCACCGAGCTCTCGTTGGTGAGCTGGAATTCAGGCGCCACCAGGCCGGCGCTGCCGACGCCGCTGTTGGGCGGCACATAGCCCGGCCTGAAAAAATTGAACACCGTCGGCGCGCGGCCCGGGCTTTGTCCGAGCCGGCTGGCGCCATCGCTGGTGTTGCCGATGGCCCAGGCGTCGGTCGCCGAATTGGCGCCAAAGGCGCGCGCCCACGCGGCCAGGCGCAGGATCGGTTCGCGCTGCTTGCCGAAGTTCGGGTCGGCGATGCGCGCCGCGTTGCGCGCCTCGTCGTCGAGCAGGATGGTCCTCACCACCGCCTTCAGGTTGCCCTTCACGCCGCTGCCGTCGTTGTTGAAGACCGTCGCCACCCGCGCCACGTAGGCCGGGGTCGGATTGCTGGTGACCAGCCGCTGGATCAGTTGGCGGCTGATGAAGGGCGCCACGTTTGCGTGGGCGAAGATGGCGTCGAGCGCCAGCTGCAGGCTGGTGTCGCCGTTGGTGTTGGCCGGGATGGTGGTGCCGAGGAAGGTCTTGGCGCCGCTTTCGTGCTTGCTGGCGGTCTGCGTCATCGGCCGCTTCTTGAAGGCCGGGGTCGAGGTGTCGCTGGTGGTCAGGTCGTAGTTCCAGCCGGTGAACACGCGCGCCAGGCCGCTGATGTCGTCGAGGGTGTAGGTCTCCTGCGGCGCGCCGTTCGCCAGCTTCGGCGTGCCGTCCAGGTTCAGCTGCACCAGGCCGATGGTAAACAGCTGCATCACTTCGCGCGCGTAGTTCTCGTCCGGATTGGCGCCGGTGCTGGCGTTGAACTTGAGGTTGCCGCGGAAGGTCAGGTATTCGCCCATCGCCGGGCTGGTGGAGATCTGCTGGAGCAGGGTGCGGTAATTGCCGAAGGCGTTCGCTTCGAGGATGTCCATGTAGGCGGCGCCCGAAAAGGCATTCCAGCCGCCGCTGAAGCCTGCCACCGAGGCGACCACGATTTCCGACAGCGCCAGCGTGACGCGCTGGCGCACCGTGTCGGGCGAGGACAGCAGCTTGCGCCACAGCGCCGGGTCGATGCCGGTCTCGCTGTTCTTGTTGGCGGCGTCGTCGTAGGCTTTCGAGACCATCCAGTCCCAGCGCGTGGTCGACGGCGGCAGCGCCAGTTGGGCGTCGAGCCAGGCCGTGTAGCCATCGGCCTGCACCTTGGCGATGTCGGTGCTGGTCGGGCCCATCGTGGCCTGGGCCAGGAAGCGCGAGGCTTCGCTGGCCGATGGCGGCACCGGTGGCGTCGGCGGCACGGTGGGCGGGGTGCCGGGACCGCCGGGCGTCTCGACGCCACCACCGCCACCGCCGCCGCAGGCGCTTAATGCGGCCGCCGCCGCGATCGCGGCCAGCGCGGCTTTTGCGCTATCGCCGTCGTCCGCGCCGGCCGTGGTGGCAACCGGATCGCCGGTCACTGTTTGAGCTGTCTGAAAGTCTGCCATGTCCGCACCCAAGGGTTGTCATTACAACGCTGAGGGACCATGGTAGTTGAGCCGGGAAAGGATTCCCATCGGCAATTTGTAAAAGTTTGCTGATTGTTGGGTTTATGTTCAATTATTTTTCGCGCGGCGCTGGCTCGATGTTGCGCTGTTTGCAAGGGCTGTTAGGCCGCTTGCAACAGCTGTTAGCGGAAGCTTATCGACCGGCGCCGACATGGTGTTTCTCGCGCGCCGGCTGCATGTCTCGGCGCGCGCAGGCACGCTCGCGCTACTTCTCGGGCGCGTAGGTCGGCGGCCCGAAGTCGCCCGCCGGCGGCGCCTCGATCTTCAGTTCGAGCTGCTCCTGCATGTCGACTTTTTTCTCCACCGAGACCAGCTGCGGGAAGGCGATGATCAAGCCGACCATCACGACCTGGATCAGCACGAAGGGAATCGCGCCCCAGTAGATGTCCGAGGTCCTGATCGATTTCGGCGCCACCGAACGCAGGTAGAACAGGGCGAAGCCGAACGGCGGATGCATGAAGGAGGTCTGCATGTTCACCCCCAGCAGCACGCCGAACCAGACCAGGTCGATGCCGAGCTTGTGGGCGACCGGGCCGACCAGCGGCACCAGGATGAAGGCCAGCTCGAAGAAATCGAGGAAGAAGGCGAGCACGAAGAACAGCAGATTGACCACGATGAGAAAGCCGATCGGGCCGCCCGGCAGGCTTGAGAGCAGGTGCTCGACCCACAGGTCGCCGTTCACGCCGCGGAACACCAGCGAGAACACGGTCGAGCCGATCAGGATGAAGATCACGAAGCACGACAGGCGGGTGGTCGAATTCATCGCCTGGCGCACCAGGTCCCACGACAGGCGGCCGTTGGCGACGGCCAGCGCGAGCGCGCCGACCGCGCCCATGCCGCCGCCTTCGGTCGGCGTCGCCATGCCGATGAAGATCGTGCCGAGCACCAGGAAGATCAGCGCCAGCGGTGGAATCAGCACGAACACGACTTTCTCGGCCATGCGCGAGAGCAGGCCGAGCTTGTAGTAGCGGTTGGCGATCGCCGCGATCAGCGCCAGGCCGACGCCGACGCTCGCGGCGAGGATGCCGAGGCGGTCGGCGGCCAGATCGGGGTGTTCGGCCCCGTACAAGTCGGCGAAGCCGTAGCCGGTCGCCAGCGCCGCCAGCAGCAGCACCACCAGCGAGCGCACGCCGCTGTCGCCGTTCGGCTCGCGCAGGTTGCGCGCTTCGAGCGGCAGCGCCGGCACGTGCTTCGGCTTGAAGATCGACAGCGCCAGCACATAGCCGGCGTACATCGCCGTCAGCAGCAGGCCGGGCACGATGGCGGCGCGGTACATGTCGCCGACCGAACGGCCCAGCTGGTCGGCCATCACGATCAGCACCACCGATGGCGGAATGATCTGCGCCAGCGTGCCGGAGGCGGCGATCACGCCGGTCGCGATGCGCTTGTCGTAACCGTAGCGCAGCATGACCGGCAGCGAAATCAGGCCCATCGAGATGACCGAGGCGGCCACCACCCCGGTCGTGGCGGCCAGCAGGGCGCCGACGAAAATGACAGCGTAGGCCACCCCGCCGCGTATCGGGCCGAACAGCTGGCCGATGGTGTCGAGCAGATCCTCGGCCATGCCCGAGCGTTCGAGGATCATGCCCATGAAGGTGAAGAAGGGAATCGCCAGCAGGGTCTCGTTGGCCTCGATGCCGTAGATCCGGTTGGGCAGCGCCTGCAGCAGTTCGAGGTTGATCAGCCCGAGCTTGATGCCGACCAGGCCGAAGAACAGGCCGTTGGCCGCCAGCGAAAAGGCGACCGGAAAGCCCGACAGCAGAAAGATGACGAGGGCGCCGAACATGATGGGCGCCAGGTTGGCGATGATGAACTGTTCCATGATGTGCCGTCAGCCCAGGTGGTTGGCGGCCTTGATGGCCTCGATCTCGTCGGCCGGGGTGGCCGCCTGCTTCGCAAATTCGCTGGCATCGATGCGGCCGGCCAGGAAGGCGATGCGCTTGATGATTTCGGAGACGCCCTGCAGCACCAGCAGGCCGAAGCCGAGCGGCACCAGCAGCTTGGCCGGCCAGACGATCAGGCCGCCCGCATTGCTTGACATCTCGCCGCTGCGGATCGAGCCGAGCGCGAACGGCACCCCGAAGTAGAGGATCAGCAGGCAGACCGGCAGCAGGAACACCAGGTAGCCGAACAGGTCAAGCCAGACCCGGGTGCGCAGCGAGAAGCGCGCGGCGACGACGTCGATGCGCACATGCTCGTCGCGCTTCAAGGTGTGGGCGCTGGCCAGCATGAACATGGCGGCGAACAGGTACCACTGGATTTCGAGCCAGGCGTTCGAGCTGCTGTTGAAGAGGTAGCGCATCAGCGCATTGCCGGCGCAGATGAGAACAGCCGCCAGCAGCGCCCAGCTGACGCCGGTGGCGATCCTCTCGTTGAGGCGGTCGATCCAGCGTGACAAAAACATGGCCTACTCCCGTAAGGTGGGGGCGTTCGCCCCAGCCTGATGACGGATCGCCCGGTTGATGACTCGCTGGTGACGCTGCTTTGGAACGCTCGATTGCGACGCTTGTTTGCGACGCTGGGTGCGACGCTTAAGCCAGCTGCGCGCGCACCCGCGCGATCGCCGCGCGTACCTGGTTTGGCGCGGTGCCGCCGACATGGTCGCGCGCCGCCACCGAACCTTCGAGCGTGAGCACGGCGAACACGTCGTCGTCGATCAGCGGCGAGAACTGGCGCAGCTGCTCGATCGACATCTCCGACAAATCGCAGCGCGCCGTGTCGCAGGCACGCACCGCATGGGCCACCGCCTCGTGGGCGTCGCGGAACGGCAGGCCCTTCTTGACCAGGTAGTCGGCCAGGTCGGTCGCGGTGGCATAGCCCTGCAGGGCGGCCGCGCGCATATTGTCCGGCTTGACGCTGATCCCGCCGGCCATGTCGGCGAAGATGCGCAACGTGTCGACCACCGTGTCGACGGTGTCGAACAGCGGTTCCTTGTCTTCCTGGTTGTCTTTGTTGTAGGCCAGCGGCTGGCCTTTCATCAGGGTCAACAGGCCGGTCAGGTGGCCAAACACGCGGCCGGTCTTGCCGCGCGCGAGTTCGGGCACGTCGGGGTTTTTCTTTTGCGGCATGATCGACGAGCCGGTGCAGAAGCGGTCGGCGATGTCGATGAAGCCGACCCGTGGGCTCATCCAGATGATCAGCTCTTCCGACATGCGCGAGATGTGCGTCATGATCAGCGCCGAGGCGGCGCAGAATTCGATGGCGAAGTCGCGGTCGGAGACGGCGTCGAG
>JBDSTZ010000130.1:0-15043 GCA_039927975.1 Massilia sp.
GGGCCCCAACTTCCTGGTGATCGATCCCGAAGTCTGTATCGATTGCGGCGTGTGCGTGGCAGAGTGCCCGGTCGAGGCGATCGTCGACCAGGCCGACCTGGCGCCGGAAGCGGCCGAGTACGCGGCGCTCAATGTGCGCCTGGCGCAGCACTGGCCGCTGATCACCGCCGCGCGCGAACCAATGCCGGACGCTTCCGAATGGGCCGAGAAGGCCGACAAGCGGCATCTGCTGGTCGAGGTGGCCTAGCCCGTATAAAACGCGCAAGACAGCACATCGCATCGTTTCCTGGTTTCAGCATCCTTTTGGGAGAATTGAACATGAATGCCTCATTGTCATCATTGAAGACGGGCGCCGCGCGCGCCTTGTGTGCCGCCTGCCTTGTCCTGCTGTCGGGCGCGGCGCTGGCCAGGGATGTCGTCACCATCGGCATCGGCACCCAGAACACCACTACCAACACGGTGACCGGCGGGATCGTCGTCAAGGAACTCAAGCTGCTTGAAAAATACCTGCCGAAGACCGGCAAGTACGCCAATATCGACTTCAAGCTCGACTGGCAAAACTTCACCTCCGGGCCTCCGATCACCAACGGCATGGTGGCGGACAAAATTCAGATTGGCATGATGGGCGACTACCCGCTGCTGGTCAACGGCGCGACCGGACAGCAGAACGCCGGCAACGAGACCCAGCTGATTGCCGTCCTCGCCTACAACGCGGTGGGCGCCGGCAACGGCATGGTGGTGCACAAAGACAGTCCGTACTACGAACTGGCCGATTTGAAGGGCAAGAACGTGTCGGTGCCGTTCGGCTCGGCGGCCCACGGCATGTTGTTGCAGGCGATGCAGGAGCGCGGCTGGACCGACAGCTACTGGAACCTGGTGAGCCAGACGCCGGAGATCGGCATCACCAATCTGCAGGAACGCAAGATCGACGGGCATGCCGACTTCGTGCCCTTCGCCGAGCTGCTGCCGTATCGCGGCAACTCGCGCAAGATTTTCGATGGCGCCCAGACCAAGGTGCCGACTTTCCACGGCGTGGTGGTGCGCAAGGATTTTGCGCAGAAGTATCCGGAAGTGGTGGTCGCTTACATCAAGGCGGTGATGGACGCCAACGACTGGGTGCGCGCCAATCCCAAGCGCGCCGCCGAGCAGATCGAAGGCTGGACCAAGATCGAGAAGGAAGTGGTCTACATTTTCCTCGGTCGCAGCGGCATCCACACGCTCGATCCGACCATCAAGCCGCTCATGCTCGACACCATCAAGACCGCGTACGGCGTGCTGCAGAAGCTGGGCCGGGTCAAGCAATTCAATATGGACGCCTGGGTCAACGACAGTTATGTGCGCACCGCCTTCAAGGAAAAGGGCTTGAACTACGACGCGCAAAAGCAGACCCTGGCCAACTACGATATCGAGGGCAAGGACCCGGTGTGCAAGACGAGCGTGTCGCGGCCGAAGGATGCCGGCGAGATCTGGCTTGAAGGCGGGGACATTATTCCGATCAGCTCGACGGCTTGCGTGCTGAAAGGGATCAAGCAATTCCAGGAGGCCGGCAAGAAGGTGGCGGTGGCGTATGTGTACGACAAGTCGCTCGGCATCAAGGTGTTCGCCGACAAGGCGTTTTACGTGACCGGCGGCACGGCGGCCAAGCGCGAAGTGTCGCCCTTCCTGCTCAAGAAGGATGCCGAGCTGTATGCCGGTAAATCGGGTTCGAAGGCACTGTCGTATTCGCAGGCGCTGACCGATCCGGTGTCGCTGGCCCTGGCCGGGAGGTGAGTCATGACCAGCACCGATATGCATGCAAGGGCGGCCATGCCGCAGCCCGACCCCGATCCGGAGCCGCCGCGCAGCGCCCGCGCACCGCTGGTGGCCATACCTGGCGCCGCATATGCCGGCCACGGCGCCAGCCCGCACCCCGGCATTGAGGTGCCCGGTGCGGACAGCGGAGTTCACACGGTCGCGGACGCGGCCGCGGACGCGGTCGGCGCGGGCGTCAATGTGCAGCCGGTCCGCGACACGGCCAGCGCCGGTTCGACGGTCACCCCGAAATCCCGGCGCCCTGGCGCCTGGCGACAGTCGCCGCTGCTGAACTACGCGCTTGGCGCGGTGTCGATCGGCAGCGTGCTGCTGTTCTGGTACCTGGCGACCAAGTACCGCCTCAATTTCTATGTGCGATTCGGGAATATCCCTGCTCCTGGCGACGTGTTCGACAAGGTATTAGAGCTCAACCACTCGTCGAAGTTCGCCCTCAATATCGGCATCAGCGTGCGGCGCGTGCTGTTCGGCTTCTTCACCGCAGCGGTCATTGGCACCCTGCTGGGCGTGTTGATCGGGCGCTACCGCATCTTCCGCGCGCTCACGCTGCCGGCGCTGGAAGTGTTCCGGCCGATTCCCGCCATCGCCTGGGTGCCAATGGCGATCATGCTGTGGCCGAGCAACGAGGTGAGCATCGTGTTCATCACCTTCCTGGGCGCGCTGTTTCCGATCCTGCTCAACACCATCCACGGCGTCGAATCGATCGACGAGGTATTGCTGCGCGCCGCCCGCAGCCTGGGCACGCGCGAGTCCGCCCTGATCGCCTACGTCATCATTCCCGGCGCGCTGCCGCACATTTTCACCGGGCTCGCGGTGGGGATGGGCGTGGCTTGGGTCTCACTGATCGCCGCCGAGATGATCTCGGGCCAGTTCGGCATCGGCTACTTCACCTGGGAAGCGTATTCGCTGATTTCTTACGCCGAGATTGCGCTCGGCATGATCACCATCGGCGTGCTCGGTCTGCTGTGCAGCGGCGCCATCGCGCTGGCGGCGCGCATGGCGATGCCGTGGGATACCAGTACGCGGGGAGGGCCACGGCCATGAACGCCACTTGCGGACACATCGACGTACGCGACGTCAGCATCAGCTTTACCGCCCGCAAGACCGTGGTCGAGGCGGTCAGGGAGGTGTCGCTGCAAGTCAAGCCGGGCGAATTCGTTTCGCTGATCGGCCCGTCCGGGTGCGGCAAATCGACCCTGATGAACGCGGTTGCCGGCTTCACCGACACCGACAGCGGCACCGTCTTGCTCGACGGCAAGGGCATCGACGGTCCCGGTTCGGACCGGGGCGTGGTCTTCCAGCAGTATTCGCTGTTTCCCTGGATGACAGTGCGGAAGAACGTCGAGTTCGGCTTGAAGATGAAGGGCATGCCGGCCAGCCGCCGCGAAACCCAGGCCCGCACCCTGCTGGGGCTGACGGGGCTGCTGGCGTTCGAGAACCATTATCCCTCGCAGCTGTCCGGCGGCATGAAGCAACGGGTCGGCATCGTCCGCGCGCTGGCGACCAGTCCCCAAGTGCTGCTGATGGACGAGCCCTTCGGCGCGCTCGATTCGCAGACGCGCTCGGTGATGCAGGAGATCCTGACGAATATGTGGCAGCGCCTGCGCCTGTCGGTGCTATTCATCACGCATGACATCGAGGAAGCGGTGTTTTTGTCCGACAAGATCTATGTGATGACGGCGCGGCCCGGGCGCATCAAGGCCGAGTTGAAAGTGAACCTGCCGCGCCCGCGCACGCCGGCGATGATGGAGACGCCCGAGTTCGCCGCGATGGTGCGGTCGATCAAGGCGCTGATCCGCGAGGAAAGCCTGGCCGCGATGGGCGGCGAGCTCAGCGAGGGCGGCCTGGCCGGCCTGTCGACCGAGCTCGGGCCGGAGGGAGTCTGCCATGTCCTCTGACAGCCTGGATGTCGGCAGTGTCTGGCCGAGCGCAGTGACGCTCGACGTGCGCGCCCGTACGCTCGAGCTGGTATGGGACGGCGTGCACGCGGTCCTGCCGCACGGCATGCTGCGCGCCGCCTGCCGCTGCACGGAATGCGAAAGCGTTCGGCGCGGGCTGAAAAAGGGCAAGGCGCCGGCGCCCGACGTGGTGCTGACCGCGCTCGAACTGGTCGGTTCTGTCGGCCTGCAATTGTTTTTCTCGGATGGACACGAACGCGGCATTTACCCCTGGCCCTATCTGCGCGAACTTGCCGCCGGGCCAGCCATCGATCAACCTGCATGAAAGGTCAGTCATGAGCAATCTGTTCGAAGCGAAAGTGTTGTCGGTGCATCACTGGACCGACCGGCTGTTCTCCTTCACCACCACGCGCGATGCCGGCTTTCGCTACCAAAGCGGGCAGTTCACCATGATCGGCCTCGAAGTCGACGGCCGGCCCTTGCTGCGCGCTTACAGCATGGTCAGCCCGCATTACGAGGAAACGCTCGAATTCCTCAGCATTAAGGTGCCGGAAGGACCGCTGACCTCGCGCCTGCAAAATATCCAGCCGGGCGACCAGATCCTCATCGGCCGCAAGGCGTCGGGCACCTTGCTGTTGCAGAACCTGTTGCCGGGCAAGCGACTGTATCTGCTCGGCACCGGCACCGGCCTCGCGCCCTTCATGAGCATTGTGCAAGACCCGGAAGTGTATGAACGCTTCGAGAAGGTGATCCTGGTGCACGGCTGCCGGCAAGCCCAGGAACTGGCCTACAAGGAACGCCTGTCCAAAGATCTGCACGAACACGAATGGCTGGGCGAGATGGTGGCCGACCGGCTGGCGTATTTTCCGACCGTCACGCGCGAACCGTTCAAGAACCAGGCACGGATTCCCGACCTGATGCGCGACAGCGCGTTTTTCGAGGAACTGGGCGTGCCGGCTCCGGATCTGGAACACGATCGCTTCATGCTGTGCGGCAGCCCGGCGATGCTGAAGGATACCCAGAAAGTCCTGGAAGATCACGGCTTCACGGAGGGCAATATGAGCCATCCGGGACATTACGTGATTGAACGCGCCTTCGTCGACAAATAAGCCATGACCGCCCACAAGGAGTTGGCCGCCGCCTCGCCCATCAGCGCGGCGGCGCGGGTCTACGCGACCTGGCGGCCGGCGGCGTTGCAGCGCAACTGGCCGGGCCTGGTGATCGGCAGTGTCATCGCGCTGGCGGCGACCTTCGTCTCGACCGCGTACGGCGGGCCGCAACTGTTGTACGCGCTGTTTTTCGGCCTGGCGTTTCACTTCCTCGCCAACGACCCGGTGTGCCGCCCGGGGATCGACTTCTGCTGCCAGACCTTGCTGCGCACAGGCGTGGCGATGCTGGGCGCGCGCGTCACCTTCGAGCAACTGGCCAGCCTGGGTGTGCTGCCGCTGTCGATCGCGGTGGGCGGGGTGCTCAGCACGATTGCGGTCGGCTGCCTGCTGGCGTTTGTGTTGGGCCGCACGCGGGTGGCCGGCCTGCTGTCGGGCGGCGCGGTGGCCATTTGCGGCGCCTCGGCGGCGCTGGCGATATCGGCGGTGCTGCCGCGCACGCGCGAGAACGAACAGGTCACGCTGTTGACGATTGTCGGCGTGACCGCGCTGTCGACGGTGGCGATGGTGCTCTATCCGCTGCTGGCGCGCCTGCTCGGGCTCGACGCCACGGCGGCCGGCATCTTCATCGGCGCGACCATCCACGATGTGGCGCAGGTGATCGGCGCGGGCTACCTGATCTCGAATCACACCGGGGAAGTGGCCACGCTGGTCAAGCTCACGCGTGTGGCCTGCCTGGTGCCGGTGGTGGTGACGGTGGCGGCGTTGTATCGCCGCGCCGGGTCGGCGGGGGACGGGAATACGCCGCCGGTGCTGCCGATGTTCCTGATCGGCTTCATGCTGCTGATGGGAGCCAACAGCCTGCATCTGATTCCCGCGCCGGTGGGGCAGGCGATGGGGCATGCTTCGAGGGCGCTGCTGGTGATGGCGATTGCCGCGCTGGGCGTGAAGACCTCGTTTCAGTCGCTCGCCGCGCTGGGCTGGCGACCGGTCGCGATGCTGGTCGGCGAGACCGTGTGGCTGGCGCTGTTTTCGCTGACCGCGATCCGCCTTGCTTGACTCCGCGCGGACATGTCGAGCATGCCCGCGCGGATAGCGCCGCCTACAGCTTGGCGCGGAACACGGCCGCGAAGGTGCGGTCGTAACCAGGCTGGGTGGTGACGGCGCCCGATCCGCCGAAGGTGCCGGCGCCGGTCGCATACGCCTTGTTGGTCAGGTTCTTGCCGACGATGGAGAACTCGTACTTGCCATCGGCGGTGCCGAACGAAATGCCGCCGTCCACCAGCGAGTAGGCGTGCTGGTAGGTGTACTCGGACTGGTTGGCCGCCAGGTAGGCGCCCGAACGGAACGAGTCGGTCAGGAACACGCGGCCCAGGTAACGCCCGATCGGCTGCGAATAATCGAGGCCGGCGTTGACGATCACTTTCGGCGCGCCGTGCAGCTGGCGGCCGGCGAAGTTGACGGCGATCGGCACCGAGGTATCCGGCGCGGTGGTGCTGAAGTCGAGGTAGGTCGCCTTGTTGTACGAGGCGTTCAGGTTCAGCTTCAGGTTGCGCGTGGCGGCGTAGTTGGCTTCGACTTCGACACCGCGTGCGCGCACGCCGGGGATATTGCCCAGGTAGGTGCGCAGGCCGGTGGTCGAGGTCAGGTCTTCCACCGTCAGGTTGGCCTGGTAGTCCGTCACCGTGGTCTGGTACAGGTTCGCGTTGAGCAGCAGCGAGCGGTTCAGGAACAGGCTTTTCACGCCCAGTTCATAGTCGCGCGCTTTTTCAGGACGCACGTTCTGCGGCAGGCCGAGGGTTGGTCCGGTGGCGGTGATGAATTCCACCGCGCCCGATTTTTCGCCTTGCGAGGCCGACGCGTACAGCAGCACGGTGTCGCTCAGCTTGTAGCTCGGGCTGATCATCCACGACAGCGAATTGCTGCTGATCTTCTGACCGTCCTTCCAATCGTAGATGGTGCCGGTGCCGCCGAGCGCGTTCACGTACAAGGCCTTGGCCGCGTTCCATGCCGCCAGGTCGGCCGCGTTGGCCAGGTTCAGGCCGTAGTTGGCCGCCTTGGTGTTGTCGGTGCCCGCTTCGTTGGTCAGCGCGCTGCCGGCGCGGTCAAGCTCGCGGCGGTTGCGGCCGGTCTTGTTCTCGTGCGTTTCGCGCAGCCCGAAGGTGAGGGTGGTCTTGTCGTCGATGTGCCAGTTGGCCTGGCCGAAGGCCGCCAGGCCGGTGGTTTCCGGTTCGAGCACGTAGGAGCGGTACACGCCATCCTGCGAAGCGCGCAGCAGGCCACGGTACTGTGGCGCCTTGAGCGCGGCGTACTGCGCGTTCGAGGCGTTGAAGGCGCCGCCGTCGGCGCCGTACGAGGTCGGGTCGTCGCTGTAGACGTGCGCTTTGAGGCCGTACAGGCCCACCTGGTAGTCGACCTTGCCGCCCAGCGCGGACGTCAGGCGCAGCTCTTCCGAGGTCTGGTCGTTCCACAGCTGCTGGCCGCCGTTGCCGATGTCGAAGCGCGTCACGCCGCCGTTCTTGATGTCGAAATGCTGGTTGCGGTAGGCGGTGATCGAGGTCAGGGTGAAGTCGCCCAGCTGCTGGTTGATCTCGACCGAGATGCCGCCCTGTTTGGTGCGTTGCGGGCGCGCCTGCGAGTCCTCGATCTGGTTGTTGCCGTAGACCGGACGATAGGCGCTGCCGTCGGCGTTGTTGAAGTAGTCGCGCGACAGGCGGCTCTGGAAGGTGGTGGTGCGCGCCGGACCATCGGCGAAGGTGGCCGGGCCGTTGTTCAGCAACAGCGACTTGTTGCCGTTTTCGGAGGACTGGATCTGGTCGAGGATGATGCGGGCCGACAGGTCCTTCGACGGCGTCACCAGGAACTGCAGACGGCCGCCCACGCGGTAGGTCTCGTTCCAGGTCTCGGGGCCGGATTGCCAGGTGTTGGCCAGCACGCCGTCCTTCTTGTTGATGAAGAAGGAGCCGCGATAGGCCAGCACGCCGTCGGCGATCGGGCCGGTGGCGGAGAATTTGCCTTCCAGGTCGTTGTAGCTGCCGACCCGCGCCTCGTACACATAGCCGGGTGTGAAGCTTGGCGCCTTGGTGGTGATGTTGATCACGCCGAGGGTGGTGTTCTTGCCGAGCAGGGTGCCTTGCGGTCCGCGAATGACTTCGATGCGGTCGAGGTCGACCCAGTCGGTCCAGTTCTGGCCGACGTAGCTGCTGGTGACGCCGTCGACGATCACGCCGACGCTCGGCTCCATGGTGTCGTTGGCGGCGTTCTTGCCGATGCCGCGCAGCGAGATGCTGGTCTGGCGCGGATTGCTGCCGAACAGGCCGAGGTTGGGCACCTTCTGGGTCAGGCCGGCGATGCCGACCACGTTGTCGCGTTCAAGCGTCTGGCCGCTGACGACCGACACCGGCACCGGCACTTCCTGGGCGATTTCTTCGCGGTTGCGCGAGGTGACGACAACGTTGTCGAGGGTGACGACCTTTTCTTCGTCGGCCGGCGCGGCTTGCTGGGCCATCGCACCGGGAGCGCCCGCCATGGCGCACAGGGCGACCGCCGCGGCTGCGCTGGCGCGCAGGGTGAAGTGAGTGCGGTAGCGGGAGGATGGTCTGGTGTTCATTGCGTACTTTCTGTGAAGTTAAGAGTGAAGCAAAAATTGAAGTCGGATGGTCAAAAGGTGTTGCGCAGGCTCAGGCGCACGGTGCGCGGCTCGAGCGGATGGATCAGGCGGCCGTCGATGCCGCCGTTGCAGCTGCCGTTGGCCTGTTCGCTGCGGGTGCAGGCGCCGCCCCAGTACTCGATGTCGTTGGCGTGGCTGTCGAACACGTTGAGCACGTCGAGCGCCAGCTGCAGGCCGGGCCGCACGCGGTAGCCCAGCTTGACGTTGGTGGTCAGCAGCGGGCGCGAATTTTCGCGCCCGGTTTCTTCCAGCGCGTAGCTGCCGATGTAGCGCGTGCGCAGGCCGCCGAACCAGGCGCCGCCGAGGTCCGCGCTGACGCCCAGCGAAGCGGTGCGCGGGATCGCGTTCGGTACGAAGGTGCCGCCGTCGCCTTGCGGCGCGGTGAAGCGGGCGTGCGACAGGGCGACGTCGGCGTCGATGATCACGCCCTTGAGCGGACGGATGTAGTTCGACCATTCGATGCCGTGGCGGCGCGACGCCCCGCGCGGTTCGGTCACGCCTTCGTCGCCGACGAACACCAGCTCGGACGCGATGCCGATGCGCCACAGCGACAGGCTGCTGGTCCAGCCGGGCAGCAGTTCGCTGCGCACGCCGAACTCGGCGCCGTTGGCCTTGGCGAACAGACCGAGCTTGTCGACCGCCTCGCCGTCGGCCGGATTGATGCCGGAGGTGGCGCCGCGCACGTCGTTGCTGTGAAAGCCGTAACCCCAGTTGGCATACAGCTCGGTGCGGGCGAAGGGCGTGATCACCACGCTCACTTTGGGGCTGGTCTGGCCAGCGCTGGCGGCGCCGCCGTTGGCGACGTTGAACTGGCCGCCGGTGGCGGCGACATCGGTGCGAATGCTGTCGTGGCGCAGGCCGATCGAGGTGCGCAGCCACGGTTGCCAGGTCGAGTGGACGGCGGCGAACACGCCGGCGCCGGTCTCGGTGGCGCGGTCCTGGCGCACCGTGCTCACGCGCTCGCGGTCGACGGTGTCGTACAGTCCCAGGTTGCGGATGTCGTCGCGCCGCAGCTGGGCGCCGATCGCCAGCTCGTGGGCGCCGAACTGCCATGAGCGCTGCGCTTCGCCGCCCCACAGCAGGCGCGCGTCGGCCTGCTCGTGCTGGTCGCCCTGCGGGCCGCTGATGAAGCCCGACGGCGCCGAGAACAGGTTCAGGGCGTAATCGACCAGGTAGGCCGACACCTTGGTGGCGCCGGCGTCGTCGCTGCGCGCCCACTGGCCCGACAGCGTGTAGCGGTGGGTGCGACCGCCGTCGTTGGCCGAGAGCGCGCCGAAGCGGCCGATCTCGCCAATCGTGATGGCCCGTTCGGGCACGTGTTCGGTGGCGATCCAGCGCGACTGGTAGGCCTGGGCGTCGATCGCGTAGCCATTGGCCGAATCACCCTTCGACCAGCGCAGCACGCCGTTGACCTTGCGCAGCGCTTCCGGCTGGTCCCAGGGACCGTCGTTGCCGGCCACTTCGAGCGCACCGAGCAGATTGCCCTCGGCCAGCGCGGTGCTGCCGGCCAGTACCGCGCGGCGGAAGCGGTGGGCGCCGACCGTCAGATCGACGAAGGGCGCGGGCAGGGCGCGCTGGTAGCCGATACGGGCCGAGCCGGTGTTGGAAAAATCGCCATCCTCGGCGGCGTACACGCCCTTGCGGTAGCGCACCGACTCGATCAATTCGGGGATGACGAAGCTCAGGTCCATATAGCCCTGGCCGTGGCCATGGCTGGCGACGTTGACCGATACACCGTCGACGCTGGTGGCGAAGTCGCTGCCATGATCGAGATTGAAGCCGCGCAGGAAGTACTGGTTGGCCTTGCCGTCGCCAGAGTGCTGGGTGACGATCATGCCGGGAATGGTCTCGATCACCTCGGCCGCCCGCAGCAGCGGACGATTGGCGATCTGGCCGGCGCCGACCGTGCCTTCGGTGGCCGAATCGGCCACCCCCAGCAAGACACCGTGACCGCCGTTGACCACCACTTCGGCGAGGGTCGGCGCATCGCTCGCGCAGGCCAAGCCGGCTGCGGAGAGCAGGGCGGCGAGGACGGGGAGCGTGGAACGGTATCGATACAACATATAAACCCTTACTGAATATTCTTGTTATTGAAGACGGTTTTGAATCAGGGTGAGTCCGGCCTGGGCGCAGGCTTCGTCGACGTCGCTGCCGCGCGCGCCGCCGACGCCGATGGCGCCGATGACCGTGCCGCCGGCCACCAGGGTCAGACCGCCGCCGCGCGCGTTGAAGGCGGGGTTTGCGGCGATCTTGTCGGCCAGCGCCTTGTCGGTCTTGGCCTGTTCACCGAGCTTGCTGGTGGCGCTCTGGAAGTTAAGCGCGGTGATCGCCTTGGCGGTGCTCGACGCCACGCCGCGCGCATGCGCGCCTTCACCGGCCAGCAGCACCTTGAGCACACCGGCCGAATCGACCACGCTGACGCTCGCTTTTTGTTGACGCGCGGTGCAGGCGTCGAGCGCGCCGAGCGCCGCTTCGAGGGCGAGGTCGAAGGCCGGGCCGCGGGCCGGCGGCGGCGGTGGCGCCGGCGTTGCGGCCGGGGTTTGGGCGAAGGCGCTGGCGGCGCCGCACAGTGCGAGGGCGAGGGCGAGTTTTTTCATGATCTTTTCTTTATGAAGTAAATGGAATTAAACGAAGCCGATGGCGCGGCCGGCCAGGCCGACGCCGAACCACAAGGTCAGCGACAGCACGGCGGTCGAACGCGCCAGCAGGGGCGAGAGTTCGGGCGCGCCGTCGCGCGCGCCGGTGACGTGGCGGAACAGGGTCGCTTGCAGCACCAGGGCCGACAGCAGCAGCACCATCTTCGGCACGAAGGCGACGTTGGTGATATACGACACCGGCGCCGACAGGTACAGCGCGCTGCCGGAGGCGATGGTCAGCAGCAGGCCGGTGCGCAGTGCCCAACGGGTGGCGCCGACGATGTCGGCCAGCGGCTGGCTGCGCAGGCCCCAGCCGAGCAGGCGCAGGTTCACCAGCAGCAGTGAGGTGAGCAGCAGGATCAGGCCGAGCACGTGGCCGATCTGGATCACCAGCACGGTCGCCGGCGAGGCCTGGCGCAGAATCTGGCCGAGCGCGGTGTTCTGCAGGGTGGTGGCAAATGCGATGAGTGACATGGCGGGCCTTCAGGAAAAATAGGGAATCAGGCGGCCGCTGACTGTGACGACGAGCCAGAACGACAGCGAGACCCAGCCGGCGGTGCGCACGGCGACCGGCGAAACCGGCTGGTCGACCCAGGCCACGCCGCGCCGGCCCCACTTGACTTCAAAGGCGACCGCGTTGATCAGGGCGACGACGATCGCCGCCACCTTGATCAGGAAGGCCGGGTTCTTGATCATGGTGTCGGCCTCGGCCCAGAACAGCAGGATGCCGGTGCCGAAGGTGAGCGCGAAACCGGCGAAGATCCAGCGCCGCAGCTGCAGCAGGATCTGCGACACCGGCACCTTCGGCAGGAAGACGCCGATCAGGCGCAGGTCGGTGAACAGGATCAGGCCGAACGACAGCGCGAGGCCGAGCAGGTGCAGGCCTTCGACCAGCGGAAAAAGAAACAGCGATTCGCGCAGTGCGGTGCCGAACGCGGAATCGCTCAGCAACTGGGCCAGTTCGGTGGGGGACATGATCGGGTCTTCCTTTTCTTATCGACGTGGACTTACTGCGCGGCGGCGACTTTCGGCGCCGGCGGAGCGATCTTGACCAGCTTGCCGCCTTCGGATTCATAGTCCTGCGCGCCGACCGCGCCGGCGACCTTGAAGCCTTTGGCGAGCAGCGCGTCGGCGGCCTTCAAGGCGCGTCCGGCGTGGTTCGACACGGTGATCAGGGTGCGGTCGTTCGGAATGAACTTGGCGGCGGCGTCGAGGTCTTTCGCCTGTACGCTCAGGTAGGTGGCGAAGCCGCCGATGCTGGTGATTTCGTCGGGCCGGCGCACGTCGATGATGAGCACCTGGTCCGGATAGCTCAGCAGGCCGTCGAGCTGGTTGCGATTGAGCTTGGCCGAGATGGCCTTGTAGGCCGGCGCGGCCGCCGTTGCCGTCGCTGGCGCGGCCTGCTGCGCGAAGGCGAAATTCGATACCAGAATCAGTGCTGCGGCGCTCAGGGTTGTTACGGTTTTCACTTGCTGCTCCTTTGGGTGGGTTGATGCGTTTCATCTCTTTCATAGCAGGGAGCGTGCCAGCCCGGTGGCAAGCGGCGTGCGCCGTTTAAGTCCTTGATTTCGATGGTGGTTTATGAACAGTCGGTGTTGCGCGCCTGCTTGTGGCGTGCTGCCGCGCTGTTGAGAAATCAACAGCGTGTGCTGGGCGGTTGCTGCGTATTGCGCAACCGCTGCCCACGCGCTGTTGGGGCGCCGCCAGCGAAAGCCCAGCGCGATCAAGGCCTTAGCGCCGCGCGGCGCGGCCGGCGCTGCGTGGCACGAAGGTTGCTGATAGAAGCAGACATCATCAACCCGGAGAACTGTATGACCAAGACCCTGACGAATCCGTCGACCCGCGCGCGCCTGGCGCTGCTGGCGCTGGCGGCCGGCCTGGCGGTGACGCCTGCGCAGGCGCATCACGCCTTCGCCGCCGAATTCGACGCCAACCAGCCGATCGACCTGAAAGGCACCATCACCAAGGCCAAGTGGGTCAATCCGCACAGCTGGCTGTTCTTCGATGTGAAGGGCGCCGACGGCAAGACCACCAACTGGGGCGTGGAGTTCGGCGCGCCCAACGCGCTGGCCAACAAGGGCCTGACCAAGTCCGACCTGAAGGCCGGCGACGAAGTGGCGATCAAGGGCTACCGCTCGAAGAACGGCGAAGCGTTCGGCTACAGCGTGTTCGTCACGCTGGCCGACGGCCGCTCGTTCCAGACCGGCGGCGCGCAGGATGCGCCGCCCCCCGCTGCCGCCGCGCCGGCCGCGCGCTGATTGGAGAAGCGACCTTGAATTCTCCAGTTACCACCAGGGCTGCACGCCTGATCGCCGCCGCGTTCGCGGCGCTGCTGGCAGCCGCCAGCGTCAGCGCCGCCGGCGTCGAGAAGATCCCGCGCACGGCCGCCGGCAAGCCCGATTTTTCGGGCATCTGGCAAACCACCAGCGCGGCCGACTACGATCTCGAACCGCATTCGGCGCGCAAGGACGCGCCGCCCGGCGCCGGCATCGTCGAAGGCGGCACGATTCCCTACCTGCCGGCCGCGCTGGCCCAGCGCAAGAAGAATTTCGAGCTGCGCGGCACGCTCGATCCGCGCGTGCGCGGCTGGACCCTCGGCACGCCGCGCGCGGTGTATTACCCCGAGCCTTTCCAGATTTTCCAGCGCGCGCGCGACCTGACGCTGATGCATCAGTTCGGCCATTCGGTGCGCACCATCCACACCAACGGCACGCCCCACCCGGGCGGCGAGACGCATGAATTCTGGCTCGGCGACTCGCGCGGCAAATGGGAGGGCGACACGCTGGTGGTCGACGTCGTCGACTTCAACGACGAGACCTGGCTCGACAGCGCAGGCAACTACCACAGCGACGCGCTGCACGTCGTCGAGCGCTGGAAGCTGGTCGACGCCAACACGATCGAGTACAAGGCGCGCATCGAGGACCCGAAGGTGTTCAGCGCGCCGTGGAATATCAGCGTGTTCCTGCATCGCCACCGCGAGAAGAACTTCCAGCTGATCGAGGACTACCGCACCACGATCGACTACGAACAGTACTACCCGCCCAAGCCATGAGCGATACCGCAAACCGAACCAGCAGGAGCACCATGAATACCATTTACACCGCGCGCACGCGTCAGCGGTTGATCATCGCGGCCGCCATCCTGGCGATGGCCAGCGCCGCCGCGCTGGCGCAGACGCCGGCCGCAGCGCCGGCCTCCGCGCCCGCCGCCAAGGCCGGCAACAAGATCAGTTTCGAGCCCACCTTCACGGTGGTCGAACCGGGCAAGTGGAGCGGCCACCGGCTGGCCGACGGCCAGCCCGACGTCGAGGGACACTGGTCCAACACGGTGTCCAACCACAGCAACTTCACCGATCCGCAGGGCGGCATTCCGGGCGATCCGGCGCCGCCGCGCCGTCCGCTCGGGCCGCGCGAGTCGCGCGCGCCGAGCCGGGTCAGCGATCCGGCCGACGGCCAGGTGCCGTTCCAGCCGTGGGCGCGCGCCAAACAGCAGGAGTTCCTGGCCAACTTCCACAACCCGACCAAGCCGCAGTACATCGAGCCGCTGGCGCGCTGCGCGCCGGGCGGCATACCGAAGTCGCTGATGTGGCATGGCTACGAGATCCGCCAGTTTCCCGGTTACGTGCTGTTCCTGTTCGATTCGGGCAGCCGCGTGATCCACCTCGATAACAAGCCGCACCTGCCGGCCAATATCAAGCTGTGGAACGCCGATTCGCGCGGCCACTGGGAAGGCAACACCCTGGTGGTGGACGTCACCAACAACAACGGCAAGGCGCTGTTCGGCCGCACCGGCGAATTCGCCAGCGAGAACGTGCAGGTGAGCGAGCGTTATGTGTTCTCCAACGATGGCCAGCGTTACACGTATCACGGCACCTTCACCGATCCGACCGTGTACACGCGGCCGTGGACGGCGACGATTCCGGCC